>JBHEPF010000121.1:0-17133 GCA_046260445.1 Dermatophilaceae bacterium
CCATTCGACGCTATTTGGGTTGCGGCTTCGTCGAGGAGGGACGACCTCGTCAGGCATTCTGGACCGGGCGCCGGTATGCAGATCTCGTCGAGATGTCGATCTTGCGTGAGGAATGAAGGGCCGCAGGGCCGGTCGGCAGTCCGCATTGTGAGTGACCGCCCAGCTCCCGGCGAAAGGGCGCACCTTCGTGGGTGGGTGTTCACTACCAGCGTGCGGGAACAATCACGGGTAAGGATCAACGACTATTGGAAGAAGTGCCTGGGCTTCGACGACGGGAGAGCCGGCTCTGTGTCTTCCTCATCCACAGATCCGCCCTTGCGGGCTTCCCGGGAGTCTTCGTGGTCTTCGCAATGACCAGGTCATCGTCTCGGTCCTACCCGCGCTGGCTGCCACAGCGAAGGCATGGCCGTTGACGACGGAGACTGCGGCGGACCCCTCGTGGTGGCGAGACCGGCTGCCCGGACGGGCCGTGCTGGGGCCCAGCGTCCATTTCGGGGCGGCGCACCCTCCCTCGTCGGGGCCGAGCGGCCACCGTGGAGCTACTGGGAGTTGTGCGTGATGCTAGGCCTGAACCGGTACCTCATACACGCGGTCCGCCGGGTGGCCGGCTCGCTCGTGAATGCGCTGCACGGCCTCAGCGCTAGGAGCCTCAGACAGGCAGAAGACCGTCCCGGAATCGGGGTCGGGCCATGCGTGTTTGAAGTCCACCTGCTCCTCGTCCTGGATCGCCAGGTCAGCCTGGTGCGCCTCATTGAGCGCCTCGGGCGTTATCCCGGCCATTCCGCTATGAACGTCCATGAACTCGGGCATGGGATGCGTCCTTTCTCGTTCTGTCAGGTGGCACGGGCATGACGCCAAAGCAACGGCATGACGCCAAAGCAATGGTGCAGCCGCGCTACCAGCGCCGACTAGGCAAGCATGGTTGGCTGCCTCCTGAGAGGACCGCACGTCCGCCGACTCACCTCAGGAGCCTCGTCGATCACCAAGTGTTCGGCAGACGTGTGCACAGCAGGCGGCGCAGAGACCCGGGCTCCAAGACGGCCCGCATAGTTGCGCCCGACAGCAGGCGGAATGGGTCACCCTGTGGCGGCCGAATGTCCCGGGTCCGGTGCCCCAGGCCCCGTTGGACCGCGTGATCGGCACTCCCACACCACCGCCTTTCTCTCGATAGGCTCTGCCCCATGGGTTCGACAGCGCAACGCGTAGTCGCCGTGGTGATGCTACTGACCGCCGGCATCCTGAGCCTGCCCCTGGCCGCCGCAGTTCTCGACGGCCGCCGTACCGAGAACTGGATCGTCCCGGTACAACTGCTCGTCATGGCAGCGGTCGGCGCCACCATCACCGTCGCGCTCCCGGCCATGGCACGAGCTGGCGCATCCACAGGGGTGCGTGCCCTCACCGGCATGGCCTGGGGATTGCTCGCCGCCTTCACCGGACTGCTCGTTTTCTGGCTCCTCCTCAACGGCTTCCGCGGCGCCTAACCGGAACGTGCTGCGACAGCTCGCCCGCCTGCCGAAGGGACGCACCTCGAAGTTCCGTGACCACCGTATGCAGCGCCTGGTCGATCCGTGTCGCAGGTCGAGGATCCCCGGAGACCGAGCCCTCGCCCAGCAGCGATCACCTCGGCCGGTCCATTTTCGTCGAACAGTCCTACAATGAAACTGGGCACGGACTCCGCTGCAGAACGCAGCGAGGGCTCACGAGTCAGGAGCCGTTGGCACACCGCCGCGTGAGTTGCTACAACCATCGAGACCGCCTCCGCACTGAACATGTCGGCCACCCCCCTCGACCGGCGTAGCGGAGTGGGAGCCGGGCGAGCGGGTTGAGGCACTCCCCCCACGCCTCCCCGCCGCCCGGTGCTCCAGATCGAGGACCACCCCGGCAACCACGGGAGGGTGGGCGATAGTCGGCGAACAGGGATACTTGCCTCTGGCTGTGCGACTTGGGGCGGTCGCTTCGGCAAGACGGCTAGCCCTATGGAGGGAGCGCGGTTGTGGTCTCAGCCGCGATCGGTCGGGGGATCAGGGACCAGATCGCTGTGCGCGGCCTGCTTGCCACACCCAGCGTTGGTCCGATGCTGAGCTAGCGGTGCAGCGTCCGGCATCATCATCGCGTCGGGGCGGGGTCCTTGGTCAGTAGGTGATTGAGAAGACCCAGACCGCAAGGGTCATCACCGTGATCGTCACGAGGACGATGCCGATGAGGTTGAGCCAGAGGCCGCCCTTCATCATCTGCGGGATGGTGACGTATCCGGATCCGAAGGCGATCGCATTGGGGGGCGTGGCGACCGGGAGCATGAATGCGCAGGTCGCAGCGAGCGCGACCGGGATGGCCAGCAGCGTCGGGTCGGTGCCGATACCGATGGCCACGCCCCCTGCCACCGGCAGGAAGGTCGCGGCGGTGGCGGTGTTGCTGGTCAGCTCGGTGAGGAAGATGATGACCGCAGTGAGGATCACGACGAGCAGGATGGTGGCCACCCCGGCGAGCCCCTCGGCCTGGGTGCCGATCCACTCGGTGAGCCCGGAGGAGTTGAACTGCGCGGACAGCGCCAGACCACCGCCGAAGAGGAGCAGCACCCCCCAGGGCAGTTCCACGGCGCTGCCCCAGTCCAGAAGACGCACACCCCGGGCCGCACCGGCGGGCAGCACGAACAGCAACAGCGCCACGGCGACAGCGATGCCGGAGTCACTGATCGGGGTGTTCTCCGGCCAGATGAGCGGGACCGAAACCCATGAGGCGGCCGCGAGGACGAAGAGGCCGAGCACCCGCAGCTCACCCTGGGACATCGGGCCCAGCTTCTCGATCTCGCGCGTCATCAGCTCACGACCGCCCGGGATCTCGTCGATCTCGGGTTTGAAGACGACCTTGGTCAGCAGGAACCAGCAGATGATGAGGAAGACCACTGCGAGGGGGACACCCACGAGCATCCACTGGCCGAAGCCGATCGTGATGTCGTGGTTGTCGGCCAGGTAGCCGACGAGGAGTGTGTTGGGCGGGGTGCCGATGATCGTGCCGAGGGAGCCGATGGAGGCGGCGTAGGCGATCCCAAGCATGAGGGCGGTGCCGAAGTTGGACTTGATGACCGCATCCTTGACCTGCTGCGACGTCAGGTCGGGTTCCCCCTCCGCGCCTGCGGCCTCCACCCCTGCAGCCTCCGCCGCTGCGGCTGGCGCGCCGGTTCCTGGCGGGGTGGCCGGCGCCTGGTCGCCGAGCTTGGCCACGAGCATGAGCACTGAGACACCGATCGGAAGCATCATCACGGCCGTGGCGGTGTTGGACACCCACATCGACAGGAAGCCGGTGGCGATCATGAAGCCGGCGACGACCATGGCGGGGTTGGTGCCCATGGCCCGCACGGTGATCAGGGCGATGCGACGATGCAGGTTCCACCGCTGCATGGCCAGGGCGAGCATGAAGCCTCCCATGAAGAGGAAGATGATGCTGTTGCCGTAGGAGGCGCCGACGTCATTGACGCTGACGTCGTTGAACACCGGGAAGACCAATAGCGGTAGCAACGCGGTCGCCGGGATCGGTAGCGCCTCGGTCATCCACCACACGCCCATGAGCACCGCGATCGCTGCGGTGAACTTGGCCGGGTGGGCCACATCGCCCATGACGAGATAGATCAGCCCGGCTGCGGCCAGCCCGGCCGCCAGGCCGGTCCACCGGACCTTGGCCGCGCGCGGGGCCAGTGCGGGGGCCCGCTCGCCCGGGGACTGTTGCTCGACCTCTGCCCCCCGATCGGGATCGGGGGCGTACTCGTGAAGGTGGTCTCCAGGAACGGTCGGCCGCTGGTCATTCATGGGGGCTCCTTCGCACCGAGTCTCGAGACGATGACGACCCAGGCTAGCGACTACCGCGCACGAGCAGCAGCACAAGCGTTAGGGAGATTGCGACCGCCGCGGCGACGAAGGTTACGAGCCCGGGCCAGCCGGCCGCCTCCCAGGCGATGCCACCTGCCCAGCCGAGCAGGCTGGATCCGCTGTAGTAGGAGAGGTTGTACAGCCCGGTGGACTGGGCCCGAGCAGTGACCGCGCGGGAGCCGGCCCAGCCTGAGGCCACCGAGTGCGCCGCGAAGAAGCCGCCGGTCATGACGAGCAGGCCCATCACCACCAGCCACAGTGGCGCGGCCAGAGTGATGAGCAAGCCGGCGAGCATGACGAGCACTGAGGCAACGAGCACGCGGTACCTCCCGTGGCGCGCCGCCAGCGCCCCCGCTCGTGGGGCAGACACGGTGCCCGCCAGGTAGGCGAGGAAGGTAAGGCCCACAGCCCACCCAGGCAGCAGGTAGGGCTCGCCGGCCAGACGGAACGCGAGGTAGTTGTACACGGCGACGAAACCGCCCATGAGCAGGAACGCGGTCACATACAGGCCGACGAGAGAGCGGTCCCGCAGGTTGGTCAGCACGCTGTGGGACAGGTCCATAACACTCCTGTCGTGCAGGCGGACGAACCGGCGCTCGCGCGGTGCCAGTATGACGAAGCCGACCGCGGCGACCGCGGCGGTTACCGAGACGCTCGTCATCCCAACCCGCCAGGAGGTGAAGTCGGCGATCGGGGTCGCCACGACACGGCCCAGCAGTCCGCCGATGGTGGTGCCTCCGACGAACCATCCGGCGGCGACCGACGCCGTACGGGTATCCACCTCATCGTTGAGGTAGGCCATGGCCAGGGCCGGCACCCCGCCGAGCATCACCCCCTCGAGTAGTCGAAGCAGCAGGACAACCTCGAAGGTGGGAGCCCAGGCCGACGCCAGGCCCAGGATGGTGGCGCCGACCACGGCCGTGATCATGGCCCGCCGCCGCCCGTACCGGTCGCCAACGAAAGACCATGGAACGACGGCCAGCGCCAGCCCCAGCGTCGCGGCAGAGACTGTCAGCGCGGCCCGGTCGGCGCTGACGCTCAGGTCGGCGGAGATCTGCGGCAGCACACCCTGGGGCGAGTACAGCTGGGCGAAGGTGGCAACGCCAGCCAGCACCAGGGCAGCAAGAAGACGATGGTACTCGGTGCTGCCGCGGCCATACCCGAGCCCCTGGCGCGGCGGACGGGGCGAGGTCACCCGGCGTACCTTCCCCTGAGCCCGCGCACTCGACCTCCACCCCGAATCGACCGATGCGTCGAGGCTATCCGGCCCCCACCATGCGATGTCGAGATCCAGACGCCTGAAACGGGCTCTGCCCGACGCCGTCAGGGAGTTGGACACCACCCGTGCAGTCCAGTGACCTAAGTCGACGCCCATCCTCCCGGCGATGTGGGGCCGCCCCTGCAGCGGCGGTCAGTCGTTCGGCTGGACGATGTAGAAGGCGTAGGAGTAGTTCTCTGAGAAGCGTTGGAACATGTCGATCTCGACGTGCGCGGAGCGAACCACCTCCGCGGCTGCGGGATCGTCCGGGAGGCGGGCTTGCAACGCCTCGACGCGTGCCTGCATGGGCTGGTAGTACTCGTCCCACCACGCCGAGGCGGGCAGCGTGAAGGACTCCACCGTGCGGTATCCCGCCGTCTCGATCTGTGCCCTGATCTGGCCATCGTCGGACATGGCCGGGTACTCCGACAACCACCAGGTGCGAACCTCCACTGGTGGCGCGTCGGTGAGCCACACGGGTTCGGTGAACGCCACCGTTCCACCGGCTGCGAGCAGGGGACGCCAGGCACGCAGCGCCTGGGCGACTCCCATGAAGTAGATCGCCCCCTCACACCAGATCAGGTCCTGGCTTCCCGGCTGCACGAGAAGCTGCGCCATATCGCCCATCACCGCCTGCGCTCGCTCCGCCAAGCCTGCTGCGGTGAGGCGCCGGTTGGTCTCCTGGACCATCTCGGCCAGCAGGTCCACGCCCAGGATCCGCGCCTGCGGCAGGGCCCGGGCCAAGCAGACGGTCTGCGCCCCGGGACCGCAGCCCACATCGAGCACGTCGCGCGGGGTACTCCCGGGCACCAGATCCAACGCCCGACGGGTGTGCTCGTCCCCACCCGGGCCCGCTCGCGGAAGCGTGCCGTACACCTCGAGGAAGAGCCCAAAGGTATGCGGATCACTGAGGTCCATCAACTAAACCTACCCACGCCAAGCCACAAGCCATCAGAACGATCAACCCAGGCAACGGCAGCAGGCGTGCCCAGCTCCCGGCGGAGGGGGGCACTCCGCGCCTCATGTATCGGCAGACATGCGGGCAGGTGCACCTGCGTACGTAATGACGTACGATGGCTGTGGAGGTGTCACCCATGACCGCAGTAAGTGCAACCAGCGCACGAGCCAACCTGTACCGGCTGATCGACCAAGTCAACGACGAGTCCGAGCCGCTGACCATCACCGGGCAGCGCGGCAACGCCGTGCTGGTTGGCGAAGACGACTGGCAAGCCATTCAGGAGACGCTGTTCCTGGCGTCGATCCCGGGAATGACCGAGTCCATCCGCCAGGCGCGCACTGAGGGGATCGCGGCCGGCGCGACCGAGCTTGACTGGTGAGCACGTGGACGCTGGTGTACTCCCGCCAGGCGCAGAAGGACGCCAAGAAGCTGTCGTCCTCAGGACTCAAACCCAAAGGTAAACGGCTCATCGAACTGATCGCCGAGGACCCCTTCATCACCCCGCCGCGGTACGAAAAGCTGGTAGGTGATCTGGCAGGCTGCTACTCCCGCCGCATCAACATCCAGCACCGCATGGTCTACGAGGTGCTCTCCGACGAAGGCATCGTGCACGTCTTGCGAATGTGGACCCACTACGAATAGACCACCGCGCCAGCCCGAACGCAATCTCAGACGCCAACATCCTCCTTGGTCCAGCGAGCAACACCCGGCGGAAGGACTCGGCTGTCCGACTGCTCGCGCTGCTGGGGTGCCTAGGCGCCGAAGCCGAGGAAGACCAGCAGGCGCCGCTCGAACTCGACCAACGTCGTCGGCTCGAGCCTTCCAAGCACCGTGCCAGTGTTGCTCCTGCGCACCGTGGTGATCTTGTCGACCATCAGGTAGCTGTCCTGAGCAAGGCCGTCAACCTCGTCGGCAGCCACTGGCAGCCTCAGCAGCGGAGCGTCCACCTCGGTGCTGGTGAAAGGGCAGACCGTCACCGACTCGGTCGCATCGAACCGGTCGTCTTGGACAACGAGCGCCGGTCGCGGCTTGCTCGCATAGACGCCACCAGCGACAGTGACGACATCCCCACGTCTCATTCGTCCCAGTCTTCGGTGATGGCCTCGACGAAGTCCATGTCGTCACTCGCGCCATCGGCGGCCCCCACGAGGGCGGACTGACGGTGCGCCTCGGCAGCGAAGTCGGGTGAGCGCACGTCAGGCACCCAGATCTGGACCGGCCGAAGGCCCTGTGCCCGCATCCTCGTTCGGTAGGCACTCACGCGCTCTCTGACAGCCATGAGCACGATGTTACATGTAACGCATCCCTAGCGGCACGACGCCACATACGCGCGGCCACGTCGCGTTGGGGACCCATTCCGACTACGGTCGACTGCCGGCGTAGTGACGCACATCTGCGTGTTGGCGGGACGCAGCATGAAGATCGTGCTGTTGTGGCCGCTGGAGCTCGTGGGGTCGGTGAGTATGGAGCCTACGCTGAGGCTCATGGCGCGCTACGTGTCGATGCACCGACGTTGCTGCATCTCGTACGAGCCGAGGCCGACGACCGATCCGTCTCGGCATGGATCCGCCGCGCCGTCGAGCACGAAGGTGATCGGATCGCCCGAGTACCTCATCTGCGGCTCAGCCCTGCGGCTCCTCCGGCTGCGAAGCCGGAGGAGCCGCCTTAATCACCCTGGGTCGGGGCTCGGGTGCCCTATCAAGCGCCGGGGATGGATGGTGAGGTGTGTTTGGGATCAGGCACCGGAGGGGGCGTGGTGGGAGGGCGCCGGTGAGCGTGGGGTTCAGTCATCCTCCTCCTGCTCGTCCTCCTCCTGTTCGTTCTGCTCCTGTTCGTTCTGCTCCTCGTCTTGGTCCTGTTGTTCTTGTTGCTCTCCTTGGTTCTCACCGGTGTCGCAGGAGACTGCCATGGTCAGGGGCAGGGCAACTGCGATGGCCAGGCCCGCTGCGAGACGACGCACGCGACCGGGAACGGGTGACAGGGGGGACATGGGCTCTCCACTTCTTCGATGTCGTGGTTAATCGTCACCGCGGACCCGGCGTACTCGAGACGGGCCCTTCGGTGTCGGGCTCGGGCCGGTTCGAACTGATCTTGTCCAGTCCTGCGCGTGCTTGGTCGCTGCCTGTGCGGATCTGGTCCTGGTAGCGACCGCCGGTCTTGGTGTTGGCGGCATCACCCAGCTTGGTGATGCCTTGGTCGATCTTGGAGCGATGCTGAGTCACGGTCCCGGTCGCCGCTGCGCGGGCTTTGGCGAGCATGTCCTTGAGTGCCATGGTGAACCTCTTCCTTGATGTTGCGATGATGGTCATCGGTGGGTGTGACGGTGGAGGTCGACGGTCTCCACAGGGGTTTGCTGGGCCGCTTGGGCTCGGGGGCGACCGGGACCGACGTCCCCGTCCGGGGTTGCGCGCTGGCTGAGGACGGGCGAGAGAGGTGACCCTGGCGCCGGTGGCGGCGACGGCGAGCGGCAGGGTGAGCGGGAACGGCGGAAGATGCCCGCTTTGAGCAGCACCCTGACTCCGACCGAGAGCAGCCCCAGGCACAGGTCGACTCTCAGGCAGGCAAAGCAGTCGATCAGGTCCGCGAGCAGGAAGGACACGCCTCGCGGGCCCAGGGTCGCGACGGCACTGGCAGTGAAGATCCGGAATGCCTCGCGGGCCACCGCGACGATGGCAGGGATGCATGCCACCGCGAAGATCTCGTCCGAGGCCTCGATCCAGACCGGCACCGCCCAGCAGCGGAGTGGCACAAAGCACCCCCTGGCGGCGGGTCAGCAGCTCCTGCTCGTGGTCGGGCTCGGTCATCGGTATGAACCGGCCCGAATCCCGCCGCGCCGCTGAACGGGCACGCTCCAGGTGTTCGTTTGCGTTGCCGGTTCACGCGATCCCCGGTGTAGGGCAGGAACGCGGCGAGAAAGAAGCGAGTGCAGCGAGGTGCTGAAGCAGGCAGCGGCGAACCGGCTACGGAAGACCCACGCTCCCAGCACTCCCAGAATCAGGATTTGGCGCTGGAGCTCATGAGGGAAGGCGAGGTGACCGGCGAAGGACTGGCGCCCGAACTCGGCATCGAGCACCGAGGCCCAGGTCCACACCCGTACATCCATGGAGACACTCCGATCCTATGATCGGAGGTCTCTCCCGGCCCGTGACGGGCCCGCTCGCCGGAACCCGCGTGGGCCCGTAGTGACGACGAAACGTGGGTGGGATACTCCCCTCCTAGGCAGAGAGTACAGCAGGGTCTGAGCGCTGGGCACACGTCCTGTCATGGCGGTCAGAATGATACTGGGGGTCAGCGGTACCGCCCGCGCTGCCTCTTTGCCGTCGATGGAGACCTTGGGCGCTGGTCACCCGTTGAGCACCTGGGTCTCGGCGAGCGCGTCGTTCTCGACCCGCAGGCCGGTCATGGCCGCCACCGTGCGCCTTCCCACCCAGCCACGTAGGAGGTACTCGGTGCGTCGTGTGGTGATCGTTTCGCCTTGAGCCCGGCCCGCTCGCCCCGACAGAGACCCGAGACCGTCGGGAAGTTCGCCCTCGTGGCCGCCCACCAGCTGCGGCCGGACGATGCCCAACCGGGTCTTGGCGAGTCGGCCGTCACATCCATCCCGCAGTTGGCGTGCAACCACCCTCGCAAGGATCGCTACGGATTCAGGCGGGCTTCCGCGACGCATACACTCTGCCGTTGTGAACCTCCTCGACGCGGGCCTCGTGATGCTCGGACTGGTGCTCCTCGTCGCCGGAGGAGAGGGCCTGGTGCGCGGCGCCTCGGCGGTCGCTCGGCGGCTGGGCATGTCTCCGCTCGTCGTCGGATTGACCATCGTGGCCGTCGCAACGTCCTCGCCGGAGTTTGCGGTGACGATCGGCGCTGTGCTGGGCGGCCAGCCCGAGCTTGCCGTCGGCAACGTCGTCGGCAGCAACATCGCCAACGTCCTGCTCATCCTCGGGCTCTCCGCGCTTGTCCTGCCCCTCATCGCGCGAGTGCGCCTGGTGCGGATCGACGTGCCCGTCATGGTCGCCATGTCGGTGCTGCTCCTCGTGCTCTCCCTCGACGGCGGCATCTCGCGGTGGGACGGAGTGGTGCTCCTAGTGCTGTTCGTGGCTCACATGGGGTGGTCCGTCCTCACCGGCCGCGGTGACGTCGACGACGATGACGGCACAGCCCAGAGCGACCCACCGCTGGAGATGGGCCGGGCGGTGCTCTTCATCCTCGTCGGCGTGGGCCTGCTCGTCCTGGGCTCGCAGGCGCTGGTGCGCGGCGCGAGCTCGATCGCAAGCGCTTTGGGTCTGAGCGACCTCGTCATCGGCCTGACCGTCGTCGCCGTCGGCACCTCCCTTCCCGAGCTCGCGGCCTCACTGATCGCGGTGCGCAAGGGCGAGCGGGACCTCGCGATCGGCAACGTCGTGGGCAGCAACATCGCCAACATCGGCCTCATCCTCGGGCTGCCCTCGATCATCGCCTCCGGCGGCATCCCCGTCCCCAGCGCTGCGATCGCGCTCGACATCCCGCTCATGGTCGCCGTCGCTGTTGCGCTGCTGCCGATCGCCTTCACCGGTTTCGTCATCAAGCGGTGGGAGGGCGGGCTCTTCATCGCGCTGTATCTGTCCTATGTGGCGTACCTGGTGCTCTGGGCGACCGAGCACGACGCCCTCGACGGCTTCACCTCCGTCATGGGCATCTTCGTCCTGCCGATCATCGCGCTGACGCTGCTACTCTTCGCGGTCTACGAGATGGGACTGCGCCGAGGGCTAACACAGGCGCAGGCCGGTCCCCGCAACGTCATATGAATAGAGCTGCCTGACCCCGACGAGCCACCCAGCCCAGGCGACAGCGGTATGCGCGAAGGACCGCGAAACCCGAAGGACTCGCCCGCCTCGGCGAGGAGCCGACCCAGACGCGATCGCCAACTCCTCGAAGCCGACTCGCCCTTCAGCAGCGGCCATCGTTGCGCGATCTCCACCCTCGAGAGCTGGCGATACGCGCGCACCCCTGGGCCAAGCTAGCTGCCCGACAGTGGGCGCTGAGACCCACCCCGAGCGCGTCCGGCACCCGAAGTGCAGCAGCTCGCAACGTCTGTGTGATGACGTGATAGATGCGTAGCCCGCCTCTGTCGCGGGACAGCACCTCGTGGCGTCTGTGTCGTCAGATCCCTGGCGGTTCTGACGTGTGAGGTTGTGCCTTCTTCGAAGGTGTCCCTTTCGCGGCCGCGGCGGAGCATGGGACGTAGCCACCCCCGGCTCCGCCGATCTGCCGGTTGATGTGAAGCTATCAGCGGTGGATGCCAACGAGACATGAGCCGACGCATGACTCACCTCCACGGGCGGGGAACCGTTGCAGGGATAGGACGGTCCGCCCTGCTCGGGAAATGGTCACTGAGGCCAATCACCTGACGCGAAACACAAGACGGTGCGTGGGTCGTCAGTCCGTGGAGGGAAGCAATGCAACGTGACGTCAATGCTGTGGCCGAAGTGTGCGTGCTCGGGTCACCGCTTCGCCTCTGGGCTCACTGCACTGGTTCCAGTTGGGCCATCGGCCACTTAGGACGCAAACCTCGTCCGCCCGATCGCTTGTGCGGAAACAATCGGGCCCGGCGCATGTCGCCGGGCCCGACCGGTGTTGAACTATCAATGTTCCGCTGCAATTTGGCGGAGTGTGCTGAGCCGGGTCCGGGTATGTGACGGTGCCGACCGCCTGTCCCTCGGCGCTGATGATGCTCACCGTCGGGGTCGGGATGCTGCTGCTCGATCTGTGCTTTGAGCTTGGCGATGCGCGCATCGTGTTCGCCCTTGAGGCGCTCGGCTTCGTCGAGGCGTCCGACCGCGTCGCCGAGGTCGAGTCGCGCTTCTGAGAGCGGACGGCCGGCCGCCGTACGAACCGGACTCAGCGCGAGGAGATGCCCACCACCGTCGGCGCGATCCGCGCCTAAACATCCCCTACGAGGAATCACCCTCCTACACCACGCCCCCCGGACTTGACCGATCCCCACCATCGCTAGCTGACTGCCCCAGCGCGGACGCCGCGGTCATCTGAGCAAGAACTCACGGTGCGGCCACAGGTCGGCTCCCGGCGGTGAGACGCGGGTCTCCGATGTGTGGTGCGGGAAGGTGGCGGTGCCTCGGTCTCCTCCTGCTCCACCGGTCCTGGCCACAGTGGGACGGCTACGCGGGTCCCAGGGGGCGACGGTCAGAAGTGTCGACGTCGACGCCACCCCGACGTGTCCGAGTCAGGCGGGCCAGGATCAGACCCTCGGACGCTGAGCTCCCGCGGGCAGCAAGGACCAACTCCGGTTGTTCGACCCATCGCGTGAAGCAGAGTTCGCTCTCCGGGCCGGGCACGGGCTCCGCAGCGGACTCCCGCCACTCGATGGCCAGCTCGCGCACCCACCGCCGATCATGTCGTAGCGGCTCGAGACACAGGGACAGCTGCTGGACGACGACGATCTCCCGTCCGTGCATGTCGATGCCTATCCCCGGGCTCACGTGAACGCACCCCTCCTCTACGGCCACCTCCAACCCGGAGACCGTGCCGTAACCGTGCAGGAGGCGATTGTGGAGATAGCGCATCCTGCGGTGATACTCCTGCTCGGCCGCCAGGTCTGCCGCGGTCAGCATCAACCCGTTGAAGAAGTTCACACGACGAGGTGCCTCGGCCATGTTGAAGTATGAACCAGCCCGCACCGTTGCGGTCCAGTGCGACAGCATGGCGTTCGGTGGGCCCGGGCTGGGCCTCTCGAGATCACATCCATCTCGCCTGCCAGCAATCCATGGCAGCGGGTGCAACTCCACCAAATCGACACCACTGCGCAAAGGCGCATGATCCAGCGCCCAGCTCCCGGAAGGAGGCACACTGAACCTCTTCGTTGGCACCGGTCGCGGACCGCGGATACCTCCTCAAATACTACGCGATGTAGTAGAGTGCAAAATGCCTCCCGGGGCGTCCCGCTGGGGGTTCACCGCCAGGAAAGGTGCTCACTCATGAAGGCCATGGTCTATCACGGTCCCGGCAACGCGACGTGGGAGGAGGTCCCCGACCCGGTCATCCAGGACCCGACGGACGCCATCGTCAAGGTCGAGACCACCACGATCTGCGGGACCGATCTGCACATCCTCAAGGGCGACGTCCCGGCCGTCGTGGACGGCCGCGTGCTGGGGCACGAGGGTGTTGGCGTGATCACCGAGGTCGGGGCCGACTGCAGCAGGGTGCAGGTCGGGGACCGCGTGATCATCTCCTGCATCAGCAAGTGCATGGACTGCGATTACTGTCGGCGCGGTCTGACCTCCCACTGCCAGGCCGTGGGCGGGATCGGTTGGATCTTCGGCCACCTGATCGATGGCACCCAAGCCGAGTACGTCCGGGTCCCCTACGCCGACAACGGCCTCATTCCGTTGCCCGAGGGCGTCAGCGCCGAGCAGGGCACCATGCTTTCTGACATCCTGCCGACCGGCTTCGAGATCGGGGTGCAGTACGGCGCCGTGAAGCAGGGCGACGTGGTCGCTGTCATCGGGGCCGGCCCGATCGGGCTGGCGGCAATCATGACAGCGAAGTCGGCCGGCGCCGCCAAGGTGATCGCGGTCGACCGCGACACTTTCCGCCTCGAGGCGGCGCGTGACTTCGGCGCCACCGACGCGGTGGAGGCCGGGCCTGAGGCTCTGGAGCAGCTCAAGGCGCTGAGCACTGGAGGCGACGGTGTCGATGTGGCGATCGAGGCCGTCGGTATCCCCGCGACCTTCGAGCTGTGCGTCGACGCGATCCGGCCCGGAGGGCACGTCGCCAACGTCGGCGTCCACGGCGCCCCGGTGAGCTTCGCCATCGAGCGTCAGTGGATCAACAACATCACTATCACCACTGGCCTGGTCAACGCCACCACCGCGCCCGAGCTTTTGGAGGAGATCATGGCCGGCGCCATCGCCCCGGAGAGGTTCGTCACTCACCGGTTCACCTTCGAGCAGTGGGCCGAGGCCTACGACACCTTCTCCCGGGCCGCGGACGAGCAGGCCCTCAAGGTCCTCGTCACCAACGCCTGAGCTAGGCGACCCCGACGAACTCGCCGCGTTCGGTTCTGCGCTCTCCCCGCCCGGTCCGGTTCCCACCCCGGCGGGGGCTATCGACTGACCCTCGCCCAGGCACCCGTTCCCTAGCTGATCTCCAGGCTGGCGACCGCGGGCGCAAAGAAACTCATCGGCGCGGACGGCGAGTGGTCGTGTCCGCGCCGGCGATTACCGCATCGTGTACGGGGTCAACGATGATGTCTACTTGTCCTCGTAGTGGCCGTCGGACACCGCCGCGACGTCTACCAAGCGTCGATACCCATCCCTCTACCCGCCAGCACCCGCGCGATTCGCCGAATGACGCGGCTACTCATCGCGAGAGTGGCGGGACCCAACTCCTCACTCGTGACTGAGGAGATAAGAAGCGAGAGATCGCCTGGCGGGCTCCGTTCAAACTAAGCACGGCCCGGCATCCCTACGCCCTCCCGGACAGTCTCTCTGGTGCCGTTCCAACGAGGGCAGCGACTCGAGCTGTACCGAGTGGTCTTCAGTCGGAAAGGCGTCGGTCACGCTTGTCGCTGACCTCGAGGACAAGGCGGTGGGGATGCTCCGGCTTATCTTCGTGCTGCTCAGGCATGTGCGTGGAGTGGCTGTCCAGCCAGCGCCAATGCCGCCTCGCCGAGGGACTCGTTCTGGGTCGGATGGGCGTGGATGAACCGGGCTACGTCCTCGGGGAAAGCCTCCCAGTTGACCATCAGTGTTGCCTCGCCGATCTGTTCCCCCATCCGGTCGCCGATCAAGTGGACTCCGATGATGGGCCCATCTTTTTCTCGGATAACCTTCACGAATCCGGCGGTGCCGAGGATTTGGCTCTTGCCGTTGCCGCCGAGGTTGTACTGATAGATCTGTACGTCGCCGAACCGTTCGCGGGCCTCTGGCTCGGTCAGGCCGACCGAGGCGATCTCCGGGTGGCAGTAGGTCACTCGCGGAATGCGGGAGTCGTCGATGGGCTCAGGCGACAGGCCTGCGATCTGTTCCGCTACGAAGATGCCGTGTGCGAACCCGCGGTGCGCGAGCTGCAGCCCGGGCACCAGGTCGCCGACTGCGTAGACGTGGGGGACGCTGGTCTGCAGCCGCTCGTCGGTGGTGACCCAGCCGCGGTCGAGCCGGACACCCTGATTCTCGAAACCGAGGCCCGAGGATGAAGGGCCGCGGCCGACGGCGATCAGCACGAGATCGGCGACGACGGCGTTGTCACCCTCCAGGTTGACCTGCACCTCGCCCTCGAGGTGCGTGACGCTCTCGAAGCGGGTCGCGGTGCGCACGTCGATTCCGCGCTGGCGGAATGCGCGTTCCAGTTGCTTGCCTAGCGATGGGTCTTCCAATGGGACCAGGCTCGGCATTGCCTCGAGGACGGTGACTTCGGCGCCGAACGAGCGCCAGACCGAAGCGAACTCCACCCCGATGACGCTGCCGCCGACGATGACGGCCCGCTCGGGCACCTCGGGCAGCCTGAGCGCCCCGTCGCTGGTTATCACCCGCCCTCCGATCTCAACGCCGGGAAGGGTGCGGGCGTAGGAGCCCGTCGCCAGGACCAGGTCGTCACCGACATAGGCCACGCCGTCGACCTCGACGGTGGTTGTGTCGACGAGGCGCCCCTCACCCTCGACGTAGGCAATGCCGGCCGCCTTGATCAGACCCTGAAGCCCCTGGTAGAGCCGTGCCACGATCCGGTCCTTGAACGCGTTGACGCCATCCATGTCGATTCCGTCGAAACTGGAGCGGATGCCGTAGGACGCACCTTTCCGCGCGCCATCGGCAAGCTCGGCGCTGTGCAGCAGCGCCTTCGTGGGCACGCAGCCGCTGTGCAGGCAGGTACCGCCGACTCGGTCGCGCTCGATCAGCGCGACCGACATCCCGAGCTGAGCGGCTCGCAGCGCGCAGGCGTAGCCGCCGCTGCCGCCGCCGAGGATGACAACATCGAACTCGTGGGTCATGGTCTCTCCTTCGCCGAATGAAGTGCGCTTGTGTCCGTCTGTCAGAGGACCAGACGGAGCGGGTTCTCCAGCGCTGCGACCAATGCGGCCATCCACCGAGCCGCGAGGGCCCCGTCGATGGCGCGGTGGTCGACGGAGAGCACCAGGCTGACCGTCGTGACCGCGGTGACCGCGCCGTTGACCACGCGGGCGGTCGGCGTTCCGGCTCCGACCGCGAGGATGGCCGACTGCGGAGGGTTGATGATCGCGGAGAACTCCTCGACTCCGAACATGCCCAGGTTGGTCACGCTGATCGAGCCGCCCTCGAGGTCCTTCTGCTGGAGGCGGCCCGCGTTGGCCTGCTCGACGAAGGTCTTCACCGACGCCGAGATGGCGCTCAACGAGCTTGACTCGACCCCACGCAGCACTGGAGTGACAAGACCTCGCTCGGAGGCGATCGCGACCGAGATGTCAACACTCTCGAACCGTCGCATCGCCTCGTCGGTCCAGATGACGTTCGCCTCGGGCACCTCGCGGTGTGCGAGGGCGACCGCGCGGATGATGAAGTCGTTGACCGAGATCTTCGCCGGCGCGTGCTGGTTGAGCTGGCTTCGCAGCGCGAGAAGCTCGTCGATCGCGGCGGAGCGCCTGAGGTAGAAGTGCGGGATCTCCTGCTTGCTCTGGGTCAGCCTGCTCGCGACCGCCCGACGCAGCCGGGTGTGCGGGACCTCGGTCCAGTCGCCGACCTCAGTCGCGGGGGCAGCGTGTTGCTGATCCGGGCGATCGGCGCCCTGCCGATGAGCGGGCACGTCAGGACGGGTGCTCGCCGATGTGGCTGCGGCGATCGCGGCCTCGACGTCACGACGCACGATCCGCCCGTGCGGTCCGGTGCCGGTGATGCCGTTTGGGGTCAGGCCGGCATCGCGTAGCCGCTTGCGCGCGATGGGGCTGATGAACCGCCGCCCCGTCGGCGCGGCGGCGGGAGCGGACTCGGTGTCTGTGGCGACTGACGGGGGGCCAAGAGCTTGTGGAGCCGGGTCCGGCACCGGGGAGGGCGGCGCGGCCCCAGCCTCGGGCACCTCGCGCCGTGGGGGGG
>JBHEPF010000157.1:0-29082 GCA_046260445.1 Dermatophilaceae bacterium
CCTCGCCGGCGCTCACCTGGGTGACCTCGACGCCCGCGCCGGCACCGCGCGAGGAGACCACCAGCGTGCGCTGGACCCCCTCGCGAGCCGGGATCGCAGCACCGCCGACCCCCTCGAGTGCCGGCCGGCTCACCGCCCACCCGGAGTCGATGCCCCGGTCGTTGACGAAGGCGCGGGCGGCTGCGACCACGGGGTTGTCCGCTGAGACGACAAGGGTGGTGGGTCCAGCAGGCAGGCCCTCGATCGGCACGTCGACGACCGACCCGGCCGGGATGCGCGCGACCGCCTCGGGCAGGGGCCGCTCCCCCGTCGCCGTGAGGGCCGCGACGGTGGCGATCACCTCGGTGTCGCCGGGGTTGAGGACGCGCACGATGAGCACGCCAGCCCCCTCGGCCGGGACCTCGACGCCGGCGATGACCTGCTCGACGTTCGGCGCGGCGGTGGCCGAGACCAGGTCGAAACCGGTGGGCTGGGTGCCGGTGATCGAGGTCTCGACAAGGACTGCTGTGACGTCGCCGCCGGTCGCGGTGACCTGGAACGCCGGCTGGCTCTCGTCGGGCAGGAGGGCGTCGCCGAGGAGGACGGTGCGACTCTGCGCGGGAACGACGACCCCCTGACCGTCCGGCGGTGACGTCGTCCCTGCGGCCCCGTACGCCGTGACGTCGACCGTCACCGGGTTGTTCCCCCCGTTGCTGAGGATGAGGCGCTCGGCGCGGCCGGGCCCTCCTCCGCCCCCGAGGACCCACGCCGACGGCTGGGCCGCCTGGCAGGGGACGGTCGCGAACCCGACCACTTCCTCGGTCTCGGCACGCGTCTCCTGGGTCGCGACGAGACCGGGGGCCGCCGTGCCAGAGCCGAGCGCGAGGTATGCGGTGGGATCGCCGGTCGTCGACGTGAGCACGTCGGAGCTCTCGCCGCCGGGTTCCTCGGCCGCCGCCGAGGTGCCGAGCGGGCTGATCGCGAGCGCCGCCGCCCCTTCCGGCTGCGGGATGTCGCCGAGCGCCTCGACCGGTGCGGCGACAGCCGTGGCGGATGTCTCGAGGACGATCTCACGCGCACCTGCAAGCCCGATGAGCTCCGGCCCCGGGCAGAGCAGTCCGCTCTGCTCGAGCGCGACCGTCGTCGACCCGGGCGCCGCGCCGGCCGGGCGGTCCCGGACGACGTTGAGGCCCGCGATCCGCTCCGTGACGGCCGGCTGAGTCCCGGCCCATGCGACCCCGCCCACGAGCAGTGCCCCCAGAGCGGCCTGACCGACAGCGAGAGCCGCCCGACGCATACGCTTCACGCCTCCTCCTCGGGCCGGGCGGTGACCCCGCCGAACGGCAGCGCGAGGTAGGCGATGACGAGCAGGCCCGCCGCGGCGAGCGCGAGCAGCCACCGGTCGGGGGTGGCGATGTCGATGGTGACCCGGCCCGCTGCCGGCACCGCGTAGGTCACGGTGTCGCCGCTGGTGTCCGGGGTGAGGGCGTCGCCGTCGAGGCGGACCGACGCGACCTGCGCCCACGGCGGCGTCTGGGCGACCTCGAGCGTGCCGGGCGCGTCCACCCCGACCGAGGTCTGAGCGTGGTGCCGGCTCGGCAGGGCGATGCCGTCCCCGTCCTCGCCGCGCAGGACGACCCGAGCGGGAGAGGGAACGTCGGAGGTGGTGGAGTCGACCCGCCACCAGCGCAGGCCCTCGCGGTCGGGGAGGCGGCGCATACCGCCGGCGGCATCGAGGGCGCGCACGGCCTCGGCCGGCAGCTGCTCGGTGAGTGCGACGAACCCGATCGCATGACGGGAGAGGACCGCCGCCGCTCCCCCGGGCAGGTCGTCGCCGGGAGCGTCGAGGGCGCCGACGTCGAGCCGGGAGACGAAGGAGTCGAGCGAGCCGCTGACCTCGACCTGGGTCGGCAGGGAGCGCACCGGCAGGCCGACCTCGGCCGCCAGGAGCCGGTATGCGGTGGCCGCCTCCGCACCCTCGTCCGCGCCGAGGCGCTCGATGAGGATGCTCCGGCCGGCGAGCGAGCCGTCGGCATGGTCGACGGCGACCGCCGGGCGGTCGTCGACGAAGGTCGAGAGGGTCGAGCCGAAGCCGGACCAGGCCGAGGCGATGACGAGGGTGCCGACCGCGAGCAGACCGGCGATGGGCGCTGCCGGGCGCACCCAGCGGCGAACCAGGGCAGCCCGGGCGAGCACGTCGAGGCCGCGAACCGCGAGCGCGACGACGACGAGGGCGTAGACGGTGAGGAGGGCACCGGCCCAGGGTCGGATGGGCTGTCCGGCGCCGGTGGTGCCGATCGGGACGGTGTCGACGACGAGGTGGCTCACGGCGATGGCCGCGGCAAGGGCGACTGCGGCGACGAGGATCGCGGCGAGACTCGTGAGCCTGCGGCGGCTGCGGAGGAGTCCGACGAGCGCGAGGGCGAGGAGGGGTGCGGCGGCATACGGGAGGAGGCCGGCGACGGTGGTCGGGAGGCCGTCACCGGCCGGTGGGCTGACATCGAGGAGCGCGAGGCGCCACGAGTCGGGGGTGGTGCCGGCCCAGTCGAACAGCCCGACCCCGCCGAGGGCGAGCTGAGGCTCGAGGATGAGGTCTCGGGCGAAGGGAGCCAGGGCGACGACCGGCACGAGCGCTGCCCCGAGGGCGCGGCGCAGGGACCATCTCGGGGCGAGGCCGAGGAGCACGGCCAGGGCGACCGCGAGGATCGCGACGACCGGCGCGAAGGCCCCGATGAGGGTGAGGGCGAGCCCGGCCTGGGCTGCGTCGTAGGAGCGACCGCGAGGGCCGAGCGCTCGGGCGAGGGCGGCCGCGGCCAGGGGTGCCACGACGAGGACGACGGCACCGCCGAGCCGTCCCTCGGCGACGGCTTGGCCGGCGAGGCCGGTGGCGGCCCAGGCGACCCCACCGAAGGCCCGGATCGAGCGGCGGGGGGTGATGAAGGCGAGTGCCGCATACATGGACAGGGCCGCGACGGGAAGGGTGAGGAAGAGGAGCGCGGCGAGGGTCGCCGAGGCCGGTGCGGAGGGCGCGCTGACGAAGGGCAGGTGCTCCGCCACCCAGGTGGCGCCGGCGAGCAGGCCGAGGGCCGGTGACCAGGCGGTCTCGGCGCCGAGGCCGGGGCCGCCCCAGGAGTCGACGGCGCTGCGCCACAGGCTGGCCGAGGTCGCGCTGGAGCCGGTGACCTCGCCACCGGTCACGCCCCAGCCGATGCGCCGCAGCAGCGGGCCGCCGAGGTCACGACCGGCGACGAGCGTGAGCACCAGGGTCGCGAGGACGGCGAGGAAGGCCGGGTGGGCGACGGCCTGGGGTCGCGACCCGCGCAGGGCCAGGTCCTGCTGGGTGAGGATGCCCCGACCCCGGCGCTGCGGGATGAGCTCGTCGAGGGTGGCGGTGCGGGCCGCCTCGCGCGGGACGAAGAGCTGGGCGAGGGCGCGCCTCGGGACCTGTGCGGAGCGGGCGAAGCGGCGGTTCGCCGACCAGGCCCGGCCGAGGCGGAGCACGGCGAGCCCGTCGACGATCTCTCGGCCCGCGGCGCGGGGTCGCTTGGCGAGGAGCATGACGAGGGCGGTGAGGAGGGCGGTGGCGAGGACCCCGAGGATGCGGAAAGGCCAGAGCACCACGGGCTGGGCGCCGAGGGCGATGCCGCGCAGGGCACGGCGCGAGGTGGTCGTCAGCGCCCCGGGCAGTGCGGGGGGCTTGGCGCGAGGGGTCTTCTTGGGCTTGGGGCTCTTGGCGGCCTCCGGTTGCGGCTCGACCTCGACGACGGCCTGGGGGGCGACCATGACCCGGCGCCCGGCGCGGTGCAGGCGCCAGCCGAGGTCGACGTCTGCGGCGACCTGCATCGAGGTGGAGCGCAGGTTCGCTGCCCAGCCGCCGATCTCGCGCAGGTCCTCGACGCGCAGCAGCGCACCGACGCTCGAGGTGGCGAGCACGTCGGTGCGGTCGTCGTACTGGCCCTGGTCGCCCTCGCCCTCGCGCGGTTGGGCGACCCAGCGCCCGGCGCGGGTGAGCACGTAGCCGACCGAGAGCAGGGCGGGCGGGCGGTGCGCCGTGCGCAGCTTGGGAGCGATGACGGCGGCGGTGCGCGAGGACCTTGCCGCGGCGCGGAGCGCGGCCAGCGCCCGATGGGAGGGTCGGCAGTGCTCGGTGAGGAGCCACGCATACTCGGCGCTCCCCGCTGGGGCGGTGCTCTCGAGCTGGTCGAGGGAGGCCATGGCGACGCGCTGCGGGGACAGCTCGCCCGTGATCCGGACGATCCGCACCGCGTCCAGGCGCGGGCGCAGGTGGTGACCGGCGACGGCGGGGCCGATGTCGTCGATGTCCTCGCGCGTCACCACGACGAGGCGGCCGGGCAGGACCGCGCCGATCGCGAGCTGGTCGAGGAGAGAGCGGATCTGACCGGGGTCGGTCGCCGCGACGACGGCGGTCACGTCGTGGGCGAGGGGAGCGTCGATGATGCTGTTGGTGTCCGTGCTCTTCTTTGTGTCGCTCTTCTTTGTGTCCGTCGTCGCCTCGCCGCTGGACTCCGGGGTCGCGGGTCCAGTGCTGAGCGGGGGCGGTGCGTTCATACGGACAGGGCGCGGCGACGCACGAGGGTCACCGCGGGATGAGCCGTGGGCTCAGACTGCGCGCTTCTTGAGCTTGCGGCGCTCGCGCTCGGACAGTCCGCCCCAGATGCCGAAGCGCTCGTCGTTCAGTAGGGCGTACTCGAGGCACTCGGCGCGCACGTCACAGCCCGTGCACACCTTCTTCGCGTCGCGAGTGGATCCGCCCTTCTCCGGGAAGAACGCCTCGGGATCCGTCTGGGCGCAGAGCGAGCGCTCCTGCCATGACAGTTCTGCTTCGCCCGCCCCCCCAACCACGTGCAGTTCGAACATCCCGTTCTCCTTCTCGACCCTGAAGTTCTCGACCCTGTGAGCCCCGCCCACCGATGGACGGTGTCTCACATGGGTGAAATTACACGCGTGTCATGCACTGGAAGTCAAGCGCAAATCTGCTAACGGTCGCCCGGCGTGAGCGTGCCGGGGCCGGTTCTCGATGCGGCGAGGGCCGCATACGTCCTGCGCACCTCCCGGTCGAGAGTGCGCAACTCGCCGTATGCGGGGCTCGCCCAGCGGCGTGTCGTGCACTCTCGACGGTGGTGCGGGGGTGTGCGCCGGGTCCGGGGTGACCGGCCCGCGTTCGTCGGAGAATATTGCGGCGTGGTTGGGTTGTCGGCATGCGGATCACTGCTCTGGCCGGCGGCGTCGGTGGCGCGCGCTTCCTGCGTGGGCTGCGTCATCACCTCGACTCTCGCGACGACGGGCCCCACGACGTGACCGTCATCGGCAACACCGGCGACGACATCACGCTCTTCGGCCTGCGGGTCTGCCCGGATCTCGACACTCTGCTCTACACCCTCGGCGGCGGCGTGCACGAGGGGCAGGGGTGGGGCCGGACCGAGGAGACCTACCGTGTCCAGGACGAGCTGCTCGGGTACGGCGCGTCACCGGACTGGTTCCGGCTCGGCGACCTCGACCTCGCGACGCATATCGTCCGCTCGCAGTGGCTCGGGCAGGGGCTCAGCCTCAGCGACGTGACCGCACGCCTCGCTGAGCGGTGGGGGCTGCCCGGGCAGCGGATCCGGCTGCTGCCGATGACCGACACCCCTGTCGAGACCCACGTCGTCCTCGCCGGGGACGAGCCGTCGGCGGTGCACTTCCAGGAGTGGTGGGTGCGGCTGAAGGCCGCAGCGCCGGTCGAGCGGTTTGTTGTGGCGGGGATGGACCGGGCCATCGCGGCGCCGGGGGTCTTGGACGCGCTCCGCGACGCCGACGTCGTCCTGTTGCCGCCGAGCAACCCGGTCGTCTCGATCGGGATCATCCTCGGGGTGCCCGGAGTTCGAGACGCGTTGCGCGGCACGGCTGCTCCCGTCGTCGGGGTGAGCCCGCTCATCGGCGGGCGCCCGGTGCGCGGGTACGCCGATGCGTGCCTCTCGGCCATCGGGGTCGCCGCGACGAGCGAGGCGGTCGCGGGTCTCTATGCGGACTTCCTCGACGGCTGGCTCGTCGACTCCGCCGACGCCGGGATGTCGGTGGCGCGCGTGCGCGTCGAGGCGCACGGCGAGCCGCTGCTCATGCAGTCGGTCGAGGCCGCGTCCTCGGTCGCCGGGGGCGCTCTCCAGCTGGCGCTGTCCCTCAGGCCGGCCGGGTGAGCGTCGAGCCCCTCCAGGTCATCCCCGTCCCAGGGATCCCGGAGGTCCGTGCCGATGACGACCTCGGTGCCGTGATCGCTGAGGCCGTTGTTGGTGCGGGCCTGGCGATTCTGCCCGGCGACATCCTCGTCGTCTCGAGCAAGGTCGTGTCCAAGGCGCTGGGGTTGAGGCGGCATGCGTCGCGAGACGAGGTCATCGCCGATGAGACCGTGCGCGTGGTCGCCGAGCGGCGCGCCGGGGATCGCGTGACGCGGATCGTCGAGTCGGTTGCGGGTCCTGTCATGGCCGCTGCCGGGGTGGACGAGTCGAACGTCGGCTCCGAGGGTGGGGCGCTCGTGCTGCCCCGCGACCCGGACGCCGCGGCCGCCCAGGTGCTCGACGAGCTGCGGGTGGCGCTGGGGTTCTCGTTCGGCGAACCTCTCGGCGTGATCCTCTCCGACACGGCGGGTCGACCATGGCGCGACGGAGTCGTGGACTTCGCGCTCGGTAGCGCCGGGGTGACGGTCATGCAGGACCACCGCGGGGGCGCTGACTCGGATGGCCGTCCCCTCACTGTCACCGTCATCGCCGTCGCCGACGAGATCGCGGCAGCAGCCGACCTCGTCAAGGCCAAGGCCGGCGCGCTGCCGGTCGCCATCGTCCGTGGGCTGCCCTGGGCGAGTGTCTGTCTCGACGCGCCCGGGGCCTCGTCCCTCGTGCGCAGCGGGCCCGGTGACTGGTTCCGCCTCGGCCCGGTCGAGGCGATCCGGGAAGCGCTCGGGGTCTCGCCGGGCTCCCCCGACTCTCTCGCCGTGGGGATCCGGTCCGTGGGCTCGGACCCGGTCGAGGAGCGCCTCGGTCGGGTGCTGCGCCTCGCGCTGCACGGACTCGGGGCCGACGCCACCGGCACCGTGACCGAGGAGGGGATCACGCTCGAGACGAGCGACGCATACGTCCTGGGTCGGGTGGTGGAGCGGGCGGTCGTCGCCGCTGCGAGCGAGGACCTGTCGGTGATGGTGACGAGCGAGTCCCAGACGCTCGTGACGCTTGCCGTCTCCGCGCGATCCTGAGGGGGCCGCACTCGCCGGCGTGTCCAATCCGCTTTAGCCGCCCCGTCTCTTAGCCTTGCTCATAGACCTCGCAGGGTCTAGACTGGTTGAGTGTGGAACGTAGACATCGAACTGATCGCACGATGGCTCGCCACACTGGATCGCGACTCACAGGCACAGGTGGTCGCCGCGATCGAACTGCTCGAGGACCGCGGCCCGCACCTCGGACGGCCGGTGGTGGACGACCTGTTCGATGACCACCTTCGCAGGCTGAAAGGAAGACGATCGAGATGACCATGACTGTGAAGGACTTTCTCGCCGATCACCCAGTCGATCGAGACCGCGTCGAGGCGCACAAGGAGCGGCTGCTCGCTGAGGTGCGCGCATACCGCCTGCGTGAGCTGCGCGAGCAGGCGGGCCTGACGCAGGCCCAGCTCGCCGAGCGCATCGGTGTAGGGCAACGCCAGGTGTCCAAGATCGAGAACGGTGACCTCGACAGTACGAAGATCGGCACCATCCGCAGCTACCTCGAAGCTGTCGGTGGAGAACTCGCCATCGAGTACGTCATGGGAGACGAGCGCATTCAGGTCGCATGAGTCGAGAATCGGACGGATCCCGCCCAGCTCATGGCGACCCAACGTCCGAATGTCGAGCACCTACCCGATCAGGCCTCGTCCACTCCTGGATCCTCGGGACCGACGCAAGGACCCATGGTGTGCCGGATCCGCAACCAGGTGCGAATCTGACACACCGGTCACCAGCGCTCAGCGCGGCAGGTGAGTGCGCGGCGCCATCCGGGCCCCGTGGCGCGGGCGCCTGATCCCGGAGAGCTCGAGAAGGCGCTGGACGCGGTAGCGGTGCCCGGCATACGGCTCGAGCAGCTCGGCCAGCGCGTCGTCGTCGATCTCCTCGCCGACGAGGGCCCAGCCGATGTTCTTCGCCACGTGGTAGTCGCCGAAGCTCACCGCGTCGGCGTCGCCGAGCGCCCGCTGGGCGGTCTCGGCCGCCGTCCACACCCCGACCCCCGGGATCGAGCGGAGCCGCCGGTGCGCCTCCGGCAGTGGCAGACGTGCGCAGTCCTCGAGCCGCCCGGGGCTGACGAGGGCGCGCATGACCGTGTCCGACCGTGCGGCGTCGACGCTCGCGCGCAGCCACTCCCACGACGGGATGCGCGCCCAGGTCGCCGCGTCCGGCGCGACGACGAGTCCGAGCTCTGCGCCGGGACCCGGGGCGGGCGTGCCGTACTTGCGCACCAGCCGCCGCTGCCCTGAGAAGGCCTCCTGGCCGGTGACCTTCTGCTCGATGACGGCAGGGACGAGTGCGTGCACGACGAGGCCGGAGCGCGGCACCCGCCAGCCGGGGAGGCGTCGCCACGCCTCGGCGACGACCGGGTGGTGCGGGACGAAACCCTCGATGTCGTCCTCGCCGCCGAGCAACGCGTATGCCTGGGCCAGCAGCCACTGCGCCCCGCCTCCCCAGCCGGTCACCTCGATACGGCGCTCGCTCAGCTGCTCGAAGCGTGCTGTCACCGGGCCCTGCGGCGTCGGCCACGCGAGCCACCACCGGCCGGCCCAGCGGCCTTCGGAGCGGGTCGTCGGGTCGCCGCCGCCGCGCCGGAACGAGGAGAGCACCGCGCCGAGGGTGCGCTCCTCGGCGAAGTCGAGGACGCGATGTTGCGGGGCCGCGCCGGTCGCCGGGCTCCCCTGGCTCAACGCTCCTCCTCCCGGGACCCGGCGCGGTCCGGGTCGACCTTGAGCAGCGCGCCCTCGGTGAGGTCGTCGTCGATGAGGTGGTGCTCCCGGCCCCACGTCCAGCCGGCGCCGGCGACGAGGACGTCGACGAGGATGGTGACGAACCGGGCGACCACCGCGACCGCCGCCGCCGCCGCGAGCGGCATGCTCGTGGCGAGGATGAGCGCGAGCACTCCGTCGCGGATGCCGAGGCCGGCGGGGAAGAAGACGCTCACCATCCCGAACGCCGAGGCCAGGGCGAACCCGCTCACCGCCAGGAGGACGAGGTCGCGGGAGAGCGGAAGCCCGCTGACGTCGATCGCGACCGCCAGCACCGCCGATCCGCTGACCAGCCACGCGAGCGTGAACCAGCCCAGCGTCGTGACGATCGCGCGCCCGGCGAGGTCGTGCTCGAGCGGGCCGCGACGCAGGATCCGCAGGCCGGTGTTGATGCCCCGGTTGAGAAGTGGCGGGTAGCAGAGGACGGCGAGGAGGACGACGACGGCGACGACCGCATACCCCCCGACCTCGGTGCGGCCGAGAAGGATCGGCAGGGCCGGCAAGCCGATCGCCCCGCCGGTGAGGAGTGCGAACGCGATCGCCAGCAGCCCGACCACTCCCACGCGCCGGCGCGGAACGCCCAGCCGGGCGCCCATCTCGGCCTGGGCGAGGACGGCCCAGATCGAGCCGGGGACGTACTTGCCGAGCTGCCCGACGAAGAACACCCCCGCGGCCGGCGCGATGCGCAGGTCGCTGCCGAGGTCTTTGAGCATGGCTCGCCAGCCGAGCATCGTGAAGAACGGCGCGAGGAGTGCGAGCCCGATGGCCAGCGCCATGCCACGAGGGGTCAGCTCGGAGAGGTAGGGCGAGACGTCGTCCCAGGACGTCACGAGCGCCACCGTGACCCCGGCCAGCACAAGCAGCATGAGGACGACGCGGAACACCGCGAGCAGCGAGCGACGCCGGGCCGTCATGCGCCGGTCCTGCGGAACGTCAACCGCACGAGGGCGTATGCGCCGGGCGTGGTCCCGTCGGGTCGAGCCGACAGGCGAGGCGCGATGTCGCGGTCCAGGTCGCCGACGAGGGAGAGACCGAGGGTGTCGGCGCGCGCCACGACAGCCCTCAGATCGGCCTGTAGAAGGGCGGCATCGTTGCTCCCGCGGGCGCCGGCTGCGCTGCCGCCGAGTCTGTGCCACCGGCGGCGGGGTGCATCAACCGCCCTATTGCCGGGTTCGTGGACGGCCACCGGGATGGTGACGGTGACCAGACCGCCACGGCGGAGCAGCCGAGAGGCTTGACCGAGGACGGTGTCGATGTCGGCGCCGGTGCAGCCGTGCGGATGGAGCCGGGCGATGACGTCGAGGGAGCCGGGGTCGAGGTCGCGGTCGGCGGTGTCGAGTGCGACGGGGGCATACCCGATGGCGCGGGCCCAGCGGGAGAACACCGATGACGGCCCGGAGGAGTCGACGATGACGCTCGCGCGGCGCTCGCCGTCGCGGACGCGCAACACGGCCGAGATCGCTCCGAGAGCGGCCCAGGCGGCGACCGATCCCCGCGGCCGGGTCCAGGGCAGCCCGAGCGAGCGGGCCAGGGCGACGACATCGGCTGCCTCCGAGTGGGTGCCCAGCACGTCGGAGGGACGCACCCACTCGGGGAGGTCCCGGTTGTGCAGGTCGACCTCCGAGCGGGCGAGCGTGGCGATGCTCCGGGCGCTCGAGGTGAGGGCGGCCGTGGCGGCACTGGCCCGCTCGACGAGGCGCGCTGCGCCCTCTGCCGGCTGCGAAGCATCCGCAGAGTCCTCGGTCGAGTCCCCCTCCGCCGACACGGACCGCACAGCCGCGATCGTCTCGATCGCGGCGACATAGCGTGCCCACGGCCCGGACAGGTCGGGCGGCCGGATGCCGTGGCGCAGCTCCTCGACGAGGTCATGGTCGGCGAGTCGGCGCAGCGCGACGACGAGCGCCTCGTGGTCCTCGGGCGGGATGACCAGACCGTCGACGCTGTGGCGGACCTGCTTGCCCAGGGTGCCGACGTCGGTCGCGAGGACGGGCAGTCCGTGGTGGTGGGCGAGCAGGACGTTCTGCGAGCCGGTGGTTGAGCGGTAGGCGAGGACGAGCGCGTCGTGCTCGGCGAGCAGTGGCGCGATCTGGTCGGCGGGGACATAGCCCTCCCGGAGGGTGACGCGGTCGACCACGCCAGGGTCACGCGCGAGCCGGCGCACCCGCTCGCCCGCCGCCCCCCAGAGCTCCCCGGCGATGGTCAGCCGCAGGTCCGGGACCTCGCGCAGTGCCTCGAGGACGAGGTCGAGCCCCTTGTCGTCGCGCACGACCCCCAGGGCCAGGAGCGAGACCGGACCGTCCCGGTGCGGACGCGCCAGCGGCTCCCCGCCGGGCAGGTGCGGTGGCAGCGCGGCGACGCTCACGTCGGCGGCCCCGAGGTCGTGGGCGGCGGTCGCCTGCGCGGCGCTGTGGACGAGGACGGCGTCAACGGCGCCGAGGAAGCGCCGCATGAGCGCCTCGTCACCGGGCCGCCCCTCGTGCGGGAGGACGTTGTGGACCAGGGCGACGATGGTCGGCATCGAGTCCCCGCCGCGCGCCGCGCGAACGAGGGCGAGGTGAGCCGGGACCACAGCCGGGATGACGTGGACGACGAGGACGACGTCGGCGTCCTGAAGGCTCCGGCCGGTGCGCCACCAGGTGTCCGGCCGCGCCCAGCTGAGCGGGCGGGTCGTCGCCGGGAACGGCTCGACGTCCGGCGAGCCGTCTGGAACTGCTCCGAGGGCGCGATGTCTCTTGATCAGGGGCGTGGCACGCCAAGACACGACGGCGACGTCGTGACCGGCCTGTGCGAGCTCGTGCGCGAGGGCTGTCGTGTGCGCCGCTAGGCCACCCTTGTCTGGATGGGTCGGCCCGACGACGGCGATGCGCAGCCGTGCGCTCTCAGACACCGTGCCGCGACCGGACGACGAGGTCGGCGAGCAGTGCGAGCGTGGTGATCATCAGGCCGGTGACGATGAGGAGCACCGTGTTGTTGGCGAGGTAGGGGCTCTGGTAGCGGATGAGGTCGACGACGGCCTTGACGAAGCCGATGACGAGCAGCCACAGGGCAATCGGCATGATGACCCGCAGCGGGTCGAAGTACATGACCATCCGCAGCACCTGGAGGATGTAGCGGTAGGCGTCGTGCACGAAGTGGAACTTGCTCTTTCCGGCGCGTTTCGCATACGCCGTCTGCACGTAGAGGATGTCGTGCTGGTTGGAGAGGAACGCGATCGTCAGGGTCGTCACGCAGGAGAACCCGGCCGGCAGCAGGTGCAGGTACGGCAGCGCGATCTCCCGCCGGAAGGCCCTCAGGCCGGAGTTGAGGTCGGGGATGCGCGACTTGGTCAGCCATTCGGCGATCTTGCGGATGAGCCACTTCGCGGGCACCCGCGCCCACTTGTGCGTGCCCTCCTCGCTCGTGCGCGCACCGACGTCCTGGTCATAGCTGGGGTCGTCGCGCAGGATGCGGACCAGCTCGGGGATCCGGTCGTTCTCATAGGTCATGTCGGCGTCGGTCCACACGACGATGTCGCCGCGCGCGAGCTGGGTGCCGATCCTGCGAACCGTCCCGGAGCCACCGTTTCGGCGGAACGGCAGCACCCGCACCTGTGGGTAGTCCGCGAGCGCCGAGCGCAGGACGGCGAGGGTGTCGTCGGTGCTCGCGTCGTCGATGCAGAGCACCTCATAGGCGAACTCGCTCGCATCGAGCGCCGCACTGATCCGGTCGATCTCGGCGAGCACGTGCGCGGCCTCGTTGTAGCAGGGCAGGACGACCGTCACGTCCGGCACCGGCGCCTGCGGGTCCCCGCCCTCGATCCGGTATGCGGTGGCCACCCCCTCGCGCCGCTCCCCCGGCAACGGTGGTGCAGTCACCCGGCGCGGGTCGACCGAGCGGCCCGCCAGCTCGCCGATGTGGATGCGCTCCGTCGGGTGGCTCATGGGCTGGGTGGGGTCGGCGGGAGTACTCATCTCGGGTGCGAGCCTACGCGTTCGGCGCCGCCGACCAGAGTGCCAGCCGCAGGGGGACGAGGGACTCGGGGCGCTCCTCGAGGAGGCGGGCGTCCTCGAGGACGGTCCGGTCGACGAGGAGGTCGGGCTCGGTGCCGGTGAGCGAGGTGATCACCTCGGGGCCTTCGGCCGCGACCAGGACCAGACGCCCCCCATTCGTCTCGACGTGGTCGCTCACCTGCTCGACGGCCTTCGCCAGAGCGGTGGGGTCGTCGCGCAGCCGCGCCGTCGTCGACAGCGCCGGCACGCCACACTGACCGCGCAGGACCTGGGGCCACTCGTTCGCGGCCCGGGTGTCGACCATGAGCGCGACGTCTCCGGGTTCGAAGCCGGCGCAGGCCTCCTCGACCGCCGCCACGGAGCCGGCCTCCACCCGGTGGAGGGTATGCGGCCAGGTCGCCACAGCTGTCGGTACGAGAAGGGCGGCCAGGGCCACCCCGGCACTCCCCCAGCGCGCCCACGGTGGCCACGGCTGCCGCAGGAACCAGGCTGCGCCAGCCACGACGAGCACGGCGGCGAGGCAGATCGCGATGAGCAGGCGCCGCTCGGCCCACGGATGGTCCGGGGTGATCCCCGGGCGCCAGAGCGTGAGCGCGCTCGAGCCCGCCGCGACGAGGAGCACACCGGTCCACGCCGGGAGCCGCCCCGCCTGCCGGCCACGGACCAGCACGGCCACCGCCGCCGCGAGGACGAGCAGCGCGACGCCGAGGGCGATCGGCCCGACCCACCAGCTGAGCCACTCGACCGTGCGCTCGGCGTAGGTGCGGCCACCGTCGACGGGCAGCCCCTGACGCAGTTGCAGACCGGCGACGACCCGTGACACCGGGTCGTCGGGCGACCGGCGCACGACGAGCCAGAGCGGCCGGGTGGCCAGGACGATCCCGACGAGCACGACCACGGCGCCCACGGCATTCGGAAGCCATGACGGGCCGACGAGGCCCTGCCGCCGCACCACGAAGGCGAGACCGACGGTCGCCGCACCCGCCGCCGCTCCACCGACGAGGAGCGGCACGAGCGAGTCGGAGATGTCGGCGAGATAGCGCGACGAGAGCACGGAGGCCGCTCGGAACCCGAGAAGCGTCGCCCCACCGAGGGCCACGAGCAGGTACCGGGCCCAGCGGTGGCCGTGCGACGCATACAGACCCGCGACGATGGCGACGAGGATCGACTCTCGAAGGGCGTCGATGCGGATGAGCGTCGTGCCCCCGACGAGGAGACCGGCGAGGACGGCGGCCCGGTCGGAGCGGTCGCGGGCGGCGAGGGTGAGGCAGAGCAGTCCCGCGGCGAGGGTGAGGGTCGCCAGCGGCTCGGAGTACGTCGAGCGGGCGGTGTGCACGACGGGGAGGGTGATCGCGACCGCGAGCGCCGCCACCGGTCCCGCGCGGGCACCGAGGACGCTCGCGGCGAGCAGGCCGATCAGAAGGAGCGCGAGCGCCATCGCGATCGGGGCGACGAACAGGGCGGGCGTGAGGCTGCCGACCGGCTCACCCACCCAGACCCCGAGCGAGAGCAGTGCCGCGGGACCGACCGGGAACTGCGGCTGGATGCTCGGCGCCTCGGGCGAGCCGACCTCATAGAAGGCCGGGCTTGCCAGGGTGACCCCCTCGACCTCGAGCGAGCCCGGAGCGCCGATCGATGCGGGGTCGACCGGCACGACCCGGGCGCCGGTTGCCGCCAGCGAGATCGCGGCCTGGAGGTTGCTGCCGGCGTCCCGCCGCGGCAGGACCTGCTCGGCATGGGTCGCGCCATAGAAGACCCCGGCGAGGGCGCTCACCGTCACCAGTGCGGCGAGCGAGCCCCGGTCGAGCCGGATGCGAGGGAGACCCCTCGTGGCCAGCCAGCTTCCGCCGGCGAGTGCGAGCAGCAGCGGCAGGACCACCCATGGCCGCCACAGCCCGGGGCCGCCGAGGAGCGCGGCGAGCGCCGCGGTGGCGACCGTCCAGAGAGCGGCGGCCACCGCATACCTCTCCAGCGGCCGGCCGGGTCCGCGCGGGTGACTCACCCGGCTCACTCTAGGAGCGCAGCCGGGCAGCGGCCGGTCAGCGACCCATGAGGGCGTTCCACGTCTGGCGTCCGACGACGCCGTCGACGGTCAGCTCCTTGGAGCGCTGGTACTCCTTGACCTTGGCGTCCGTCGCGGCGCCGAACACACCGTCTGCGGTGAGTCCTCCGAGCGCCTTCTGCAGAGCAGCGACGGCGTCGCCGCGCGAGCCGAGCCGCAGGACCTGGGAGGCGTACTGCTCGAGCGGATGGGTCGTCGTGGGCGGTGGGGCCGCAGTAGGCGCCGTCTTGGTGTAGGTCCGGCCCATGAGCGCGTTCCAGACGTTCGGGGTGACGACGCCGTCCTGGGTGAGCTCCTTGCTCTGCTGGTAGGACGTGACCTTGGCCTCGGTCATCGCGCCGAAGATCCCGTCGGCGGTCAGCCCGCCGAGGGTCTGCTGCAGGGCGGCCACCGCGTCGCCGCGTGCGCCACGGCTCAGCGTCGTCGACGCATACGGCTCGAGCGGGTGGGTCGGTGCCGGCGCCGCCGCGGCGGGAGCGGTCTTGGTGTACGGCTTGCCCATGAGCGCGTTCCAGACGTTCGGCGTCACGACGCCGTCCTGGGTGAGCTCCTTGCTCTTCTGGTACGCCTTGACCTTGCCCTCGGTCAGCGTGCCGAAGACACCGTCCGCGGTGAGGCCGCCGAGGGTCTTCTGCAGCGCCGCGACACCTTCGCCGCGAGATCCGAGACGAAGCGTGCTCGAGGCATACTGCTCCAGCGGGTGCGCGGGAGTGGGCGCCAGTGCCGCCGCAGGCGCGGTCTTCGTGTACGGCTTGCCCATGAGGGCGTTCCACACGTTGGTGTTGACGACGCCGTCCTGGGTGAGCTCCTTGGTCTTCTGGTAGCCCTTGACCTTGGTCTCGGTCAGCGTGCCGAAGACGCCGTCGGCGGTGAGTCCGCCGAGGGCCTTCTGCAGCGCGGTCACGGCGGTGCCGCGCGAGCCGACGCGCAAGGTGGTCTGCGCATACTGCTCGAGCGGGTGAGCTGCCGCGACGGGAGCGGTCTTGGTGTACGGCTCGCCCATGAGCGCGAGCCACACGTTGGGCGTGACGACACCGTCGACGGTGAGCTCCTTGCCCTTCTGGTAGTCCTTGACCCGGGCCTCGGTGACCGCGCCGAAGGAGCCGTCCACCTCGACGCCGCCGAGAGCCTGCTGCAGCGCGGTGACCGCGGTGCCGCGCGAGCCGACGCGCAAGGTGGTCTGCGCATACTGCTCGAGCGGGTGGGCGGTGCTGTTCTTGGCGGGGACGAGCCCGAGCTCGATGAGCTTGGTCCAGGACTGGGTGCCGACGACCCCGTCGACGCCGAGGCCGTGCTTGGTCTGGAAGGAGCGGACCGCCTCGTAGGTGCCGGGGCCGAACTGGCCGTCGACGGTGATGTCGAGCGCGCGCTGGACCAGGCGCACCTCGTCGCCGAAGGAGCCGACCCGCAGGACGTAGTAGCCGGTCGACGTCAGGATCGGGACGGTGCCGGGAGCGGGGGCGCCGGGGACACCTGCGCCGGCGCCGATCGTCACGGTCTTGAGGGCCACCCCGGTCCACCACGACGTGCGCATGTAGGCGCCGTCCCAGGTGAAGCTGAAGTGGATGTGGTCGGTGTGCGGGGATGATCCGGTGTAGTCGGCCCAGCCGCGCTCTGGGGCGTAGGCGCGCCACACCTTGTGGTTCCAGATGATGTACATGATGCCGAGGCGCCGGGCCATCACGCCCGGGTTGCCCTTGTCGTCCGAGGCCGAGAGCCACTGGACGACGGCATCGGCGATCGCCTTCTGCTCGGGGTAGCGTGCGTCGATCATCCAGTCGAGCGCGCGCCCCTCGCTGTGCTCGGTGACACCGCTGCCGCAGGCCCGGCTGATCCCGTAGTAGCGCTTGCCGTAGTGCTCGTTGAGGACCTGGGCGAACGCGATCGGCCCCGGCTTGGCGTTCGGGTCACACGTCGTCTGGCCCTGGTAGCTCGGGGCCACGTCGACATCGGCCGGCAGCGACACCTTGGGGGTGGGCGGCGGCGGGACGCTGAAGGACGCGATCGGGGCGGCATGACCGGTGCCGGTGGCGAGGAGCGGTGCGGCCATCAGGGGCGCGGTGAACGCGCCGACGGTCTTCCAGCTGGGTGCGCGGAACTGCGGGCGGGGGTGGGGGCGGGACATGGACTGTCAGACCTATCGCATCGGGCGACCCAGCTCGGGAGCGCGGGAAGAACATGCAGGGGCGACCGACGGGCCCGGGACCGACATCCATAGGCTTCCCCACCTCCGGATACAGCGGTCTCGAACCACTGGTCACGACTGCCACATCGGCCACAGAAGTGGCCGAGAGTCACAGTCGCACCCCATTTGTCTCACTAGTCACTCCGGTACCGCAACCTGAGAGGCGGAATTACAACGTTGTAATTGCTGTGAGCAGCCAGAACTTTCGGAAATACAGGCATTTTGATTGAGATTCTCCCGCCGCCGACGCCCGATAGGGTGTCCGCATGGACAAAGTGGTCTCATCTCCCAGCGCCGCTATCGAGGGTCTGGCCAGCGGGATGTCGATGGCGGTCGGAGGCTTCGGGCTGTGTGGCATTCCGAGCGTCCTCATCGGCGCCGTGCACGACGCCGGACTCACCGATCTGGAGGCGGTGTCGAACAACTGCGGCATCGATGACTGGGGCCTGGGCATCCTGCTCGGCGACCACCGGATCCGCCGGATGGTCTCCTCCTACGTCGGCGAGAACAAGGAGTTCGAGCGCCAGTACCTCTCGGGCGAGCTCGAGGTCGAGCTCACCCCACAGGGCACGCTCGCCGAGCGGCTGCGCGCAGGCGGGGCGGGCATACCCGCCTTCTACACGATCACCGGCTCCGGCACCCAGATCGCCGAGGGCGGACTGCCCTGGCGGTATGCGTCGGACGGGTCGGTCGAGATCGCCTCACCTGCCAAGGACGTGCGGCCGTTCGCAATGGGGGGCGCACGGGCTGCGGCGTTCGCCGAGGAGTCGGCTCCCGAGCGCGAGTACGTCCTCGAGGAGGCGATCGTCACCGACTTCGCCCTCGTGCGGGCCTGGAAGGGCGACCGGCACGGCAACCTCGTCTTCCGGATGAGCTCGCGCAACTTCAACCCGCTCTGCGCGATGGCGGGTCGCGTGACCGTCGCCGAGGTCGAGGAGCTCTACGAGCCCGGCGAGCTCGACCCCGACTCCATCCACCTGCCCGGGATCTATGTGCACCGCGTGCTGCCGCTGACTGACGAGCAGGCGAGCGAGAAGCGGATCGAGAAGCGGACGGTCCGCCCGGCAGCGACGGAGGAGGTCTGAGATGGCGCTCACCCGCGAGCAGATGGCCGCCCGGGCCGCGCAGGAGCTCTCCGACGGCTCCTACGTCAACCTCGGCATCGGCCTGCCGACCCTGGTGCCCAACTACGTGCCCGACGACGTCGAGATCGTCCTGCAGTCCGAGAACGGCATCCTCGGCGTCGGGCCCTATCCGACCGAGGATGCTGTCGATCCTGATCTCATCAACGCCGGCAAGGAGACCGTGACCGTGCGGCGGGGCGCGTCGTACTTCGACTCGTCGTTGTCCTTCGGCATGATCCGAGGTGGCAAGGTCGACGCCGCGATCCTCGGCGCCATGCAGGTCTCGGCCGGCGGTGACATCGCCAACTGGATGATCCCCGGGAAGATGGTCAAGGGCATGGGCGGCGCGATGGACCTCGTCCACGGCGCCAAGAAGGTCATCGTCCTCATGGAGCACGTGGCCAGGGACGGCTCCTACAAGATCGTGCAGGAGTGCTCGCTGCCGCTCACCGGCCAGCAGGTCGTGCAGCGGATCATCACCGACCTGGCTGTCATCGACATCACTGCTGACGGCTTGGTGCTGCGTGAGCTCGCCCCCGGCGTCACCGAGGACGAGGTGCGCTCCAAGACCGAGCCGGAGCTCACCGTCGACCTCGCGTGAGCGATACGGCCTGAGGTCAGCTGAACCAGTCCCGTCCCACCAGGTCGGCAGGAGCGAGCGGGGGCGGCAGGAAGGTGTCCAGGATGGCCGCCTGGTCCGCTCCGAGCTGCTCGTCCATCGCGCTCAGCTCGCTGGGGCGTACCCGGGCACAGCGGGTGCCGTAGAACGCCGCGAGATTCAGCAGCGCCGTGCTCGATGCCCCGAGCACGACATCGGCCTCGATGACACCCCGGTCCAGCTCGGCCGGCAGGTCGTGCGCCATCAGGCGCAGCCCGCGGTACCTGTCGACGGAGTCGGCCGGATGGGGTCGGATGACCAGGTCGAGTCCCGCATCGGCGCACTGGCGCGCAACCTCCTCCACATGCGAGCGATAAGCGGACTCGCTCATCGCTCCGAGTGCCGGCCACGGCTGGGTGAGCAGGACCGCGGTCCCGGGCTCCGGCGGCCCACCTGCGACTCGACGTCGGAACTCGTCCGCGACCGCCGCGTTGACGTGCCACCGGCCGGCGGTTCGGACATAGGTGGCCCACTGCTCATGGGCCAGCCGGTCACGGCCCAGAGCGACGGCGGTCGCGCGGACCCGGGACCACAACGGGGAGTCGCCGTTGCGCCGGTATGCGGCGGCGCGGGTCGTCCGATCCCCATAGGATCCGAGGCCCTCGTCCACCACCACCACGTGCGGCACTCGGCGCTCGGAACGCACCGCCTGGAAGACCTGACGCAGAGCCGGCGCGCCGATACACAGCAGGGTGCTCGGTCCCCCGCCGTTCGTCGTCCACTCCGCGGCCCTCTCCATCCGAACCGGTGCGGCAACGGCCTCGGACAGCACCTGCAGACACTCGTCCGTGGTGACGCGCAGCTCACCGAGGAACGGCCGAGGCGCTCGGACGGCGACCTTGTGGACCGGTCGACCCGCTCGCTGCTGCTCGCGCAACCACGAGGCCGCGTAGAGCAGGTGCGTCCGGCTGACGACGCCGGTCAGCAGGACGCGGGGCGATGTCATAGCACCGGCGGCCGGCCGAGCCGAGTCATCCGCCAGGCAGAACGCCACGAGATCGGGTCTCGTCTGCCCGGATCGCTGCGCCAGCCCTCAGCGAACCCGGCGAACCACTGGCGACGCTCTGTGCGACCGGGTCGCTCACGCAGCATGGTGAGACCGACCCAGTTCACCAGGTAGGGAACCGCCAGAGCCCATGGAAGATTGCGGCGGGCCACCCAGACCCGGTTGCGGGCGTTCATCCGGTAGTAGACGGCATGCCGCTGCGGGGTGGTGGCCGGATGGTGGACCTCGATCTCCGGCAGATAGCGCAACCGCCATCCGTCGTCGATGAGACGAAGGGCCAGGTCGATCCCCTCGTGCCCGTACCAGAAGTGGCCCGGCCAGCCGCCGACGCGCTCGAACGCCTCCCGGCGGACGCAGCAGACGCCCTCCCAGAACACCGCGACCTCACCCCCGGCACCGCCGTCCCGGGCCCGCAACCGCGGCACCCACCGACGGGCGGTCTGCCCGCTCACCGGGTCCGCGCCGCGTGGCTGGGCGACTGCCAGCTCGGGATCCACCACGAAGGGGTCGGCCAGTCGGGCGAGCACGTCCGTGGTGGGCAGCACGGCATCGTCGTCGAAGAAGAAGATCAGCTCACCGCGGGACGCGCGCGCGCCGATGTTGCGGCCTTCCGGGATCCCGACGTTCTCCTCGAGGTGCACGGTGCGCACCGCGGAGGGCAAGCCTGTCGGATGCCAACCGTTCCCGACGACGAGGATGTCCAGCCGCACGCCTTTCTGGTCCAGCAGCGACGTCACGGCGGCGGCCAGCTCCTGGGGGCGGTTACCCATGGACAGCACCACGGCCCCGATGCTCGGACGTGGCGTCATCACTTCTCGATCCCAGTCCGTCGCCCGACGGTGACGGTCAGGTCGTCGACCTGCGCGCTCCAGGTCTGGATGCCGACGTGATCCGGTCCGCCGAGCCCATGTCCCTGCAACCACGCCAGGATCGGCACGTCGAGGAGCTTCGCGTGGACCTCCGCCCGGGTCCATGCGGTCCAGAAGCGCGCGGGCGGCAACACCCAGCGCGCCGCGAGTGGGGGCGGGACGATCGCGTGGGTCTGCTCGGCGTCGACAGCCAACCCGCGGCCTGTGGGGTAGTCCGCGTGCCGCCAGCAGACCCGACGGCCGTCCGCGGTCCAGGAGTGAGCGTGGGTACACCCCTCGGTACAGTCGGCGAACCGGCTCGCCGGTGCATCGATCACCAGCTCGCCGGGCAGGACCGCCACCCCTGCACCGGGCATGTCAGATCGAGCCGCCGCCATCGACGACGAGCACCTGGCCGTTGATGTTGGTGTCATCGAAGAGGAGCGTCGAGGTGATGGGGACGATGTTCTCCGACTCGACCAGACGCCCGGTGGGAGTCCGGCGCGTGATGGTGGCCAGTTGATCGCTGCCGAGGACCGAACTCATCTCGGAGGCGAAGAATCCGGGTGCCACGGAGTTGATGAGGATCCGTCCGTGCATCTCCCGGGCGAGCGAACGCACCGCGGCGTCGAGCCCGCCCTTGGTGGCGGAGTAGGCGACCAGACCGGAGTATCCCCGCTGGCCGCAGACCGACGTGATCATGACGACGCGCCCCCGGCTGCCCTTGCTCAGCATGTGCCTCAACACCGCGCGCGTCAGCAGGAGCGGTGCCAGGAGGTTGGTGGTCACGATGTCGTTGATGCGCTCAGGCGAGGTGTGCACGTGCAGGCTGTCCTGCCCGATGGCGGCATTGTTGACCAGTCCGTCGATCGGTCCGAGCGCCGCGGCCGCGTCCTTGATGAAGGACATGACAGCCTTGGCATCGGTCGCATCCACCGACCGCACGAAGACGTGCTCGGGATGGGTGTCAGCGAGAACCTGCAGCTCGGGGGTCACCGTGCGGGCGAAGGCCGCGACCTTCGCCCCCCGCGCCAGGATGTCCTTGACGATGCTCAGCCCCAGACCGCGGGAGCCTCCGGAGACGAGGACGACGGTTGCCGGTGGGATGGGCGCGACGGCGGCCTGCGCGTCAGGGACGGTGGTGTCAGACATCACTCTTCAAGCTCTCCTTCAATGGAATCGAGTCCAGCAGTCGGAACCGGCGAGGAACGGCGTGATCGGCCAGGTGCGCAGCGGCGTATCGGGCCAGCTCGGTCTCGGTCACCCCTGGCTCGGCGACGACGTCGGCAGCCACCACCGTGCCCACCAGTGGGGCTCGACGACCCTTGACGGCGGCCCAGGTCACGAGGGGGTGGTTGAGGAGGACCTCGCGAACGTGGGCGGCCGACACCTTGGCTCCTCCCACATTGATCTCGTCGGACGCGAGCCTCCCGACGATGAGGACCCGTCCGTCGCGGGTCTCGACCCGGTCGCCGGTGCGCAGCCTGGCGGAGATGCCCTCTCCGCGCTTGGGCGACTCGAGCACGAGCTCATCAGCCACGACGCTCAGCCCCGGACGGCCCGGCACGTGACGATCGAGCCATTCGACGGGGAACCCGGCGATCCCGTCGTGGACGGCGATCGACGCCCCAGCCTCGGACGAGGCATAGATCCAGCTCACGCGGGCCTCTGGGAACGCGTCCTGCACCTGGTCGAGAACCCGTTGATCGACCGGCTCACCCCCGAGGGTGGCCTGCTCCAGGCGCAGGTCGGCCAGCGTCTGGCCGCTCTGCATGAGCGACTGGCGCCAGAAGGTCGGGGTGCCCGAGATGGCGGTGACACCGTGCTCAACCGCGAGGTCGGCCCAGTCACCGAGTCGGTCGGGCTCGATGAAGACGATGTCCTGACCGGGCGTTCCCAGCCCGAGGGTGACGACCTGCCACCAGGCGTATGCGCCAGGGGTGTAGGGGCACAGCCAGGTGCGCCTCGGCTGCTCGCCGCCCACGGTCGTCAAGGACTCGAGGGTGTGGGCAACCTGCTTCGGGCGTCCGGTGCTTCCAGACGTGAGCAGCCAGACCCGGCCGGGGACCGGCTCACGCGGCGTGGCCGCGGGCTGGACGGTGTGCTCGTCGCCGAAGAGCCGGACAATGGCCAGCCCGGCATCGCTCAAGGACTGCACGAGCTCGGGCTCGAACCGGTTCGCGGCGGCGATGAGGACCTCTCCGGTGCCGTCCCGCACCACCGACGACAAGGTGCGGACCGCGTCGAGATGGGTCGCGCAGAAGACGGCGGCGGCAGCCGGCAGATCGACGGGTTCCAGATCGTTCCAAGTGCCCGCAAACGCACCGGTGACCAGACGGTTCCCGGCGCCGGCGGGCAGGCTCATGCAGGACCCACCAGCTCATCGATGAAGTCGAGGACGTCGCCGACGGTGCGAATCTGCCGCAGCCCGGGCGCGTCGAAGTTCAGCTCGTCGCCGATCTCGTCCTCGACCCGCAGGGCCAGCTCGGAGAAGTCCAACGACCGGAAACCGATAGCGTCCAGATCCGCCGAGTCATCGGCTGGAAGGCTCTTCCCCTGCTTCTCCAGCACCTCGGCCATCAGGGCTCGAACATCGGTACGGCTCACCTGACTCATGGGCGGTACTCTATCGGGAGTCCTTTCCCTCAGCCGACCACCGGAGGGTGAATGCTCCGCCCCGCAACCGACCAGGACCGCGACCGTGTTCTCGTCTGGCGCAACCATCCCGAGGTCCGGACGGTCTCTCTCACCCAGCACGTCATCGACCGCACTGAGCACGAGCGGTGGTGGGAGCGCGCGAAGGCGGACGACACCCGGCAGATCCTCATCTACGAGCGGGACGGCTTGCCGTCGGGCGTCGTCTCCTTCTGGGACCTGACCGAGGACTCGGCCTGGTGGGGCTACTACCTCGACAACGACGGCGTCGACGAGCGAGGAGTTCGCTTCCCCGCCTGGATCTCCATCCAGCGCGAGGCGGTGAAGTATGCGCGGGACGTACTGGGTCTGTCCGAGCTGCACGGAGAGACACTGACCGCCAACCAGTCGGTGCGTGAGTTCAACGCACGTCAGGGCTTCGAGGAGCTGGAGGTCGCCACCCGCGCGTCCGAGGGCGACCTCATCGAGTACGTCCACAACGTCAAGCGGTTCTAGGTCATGCCCCACTCGATACGGATCGGCACGCACACGGTCGGCGCCGGCGCCCCACCGTTCATCATCGCTGAGATGAGCGGCAACCACGACGGGAGTCTGGACAAGGCGCTGGCCATCGTCGATGCCGCAGCAGCCGCCGGCGCGCACGCCGTGAAGCTGCAGACGTACACCGCGGACACCATCACCATCGACGCCGACACTCCCGCCTTCCGCATCTCCGTCGATCACGAGCTGTGGGCGGAGCGCCGGTTGTACGACCTGTACGACGAGGCGCATACCCCGTGGGAGTGGCATCAGCCGATCTTCGATCGGGCCCGGGAGAGAGGGATCCTCGCCTTCTCGAGCCCCTTCGACCCGACCGCAGTGGACTTCCTGGTCGAACTGGAGGTCCCGGCCTTCAAGATCGCCTCGTCCGAGATCGTCGACCTGCCGCTGATCCGCTACACCGCCGCCAAGGGCCGACCAGTGATCATCTCGACGGGAATGGCCTCGACGCAGGAGATCGCCGACGCGGTCGCCGCGGCGCGCTCGGTCGGCAACGACGACATCATCGTGCTGTCCTGTACGGCGGACTACCCTGCCGACCCCGCCTCGGCGAACCTGCGCGCGATCCCGCTCATCGCCGGCGCGTTCGGCACCCTCGTCGGCCTCTCGGACCACACGATGGGAATCGGAGTGGCCGTCGCCTCGGTCGCCATGGGTACCTGCGTCATCGAGAAGCACTTCACGCTCTCCCGCGACGGGGGCGGCGTGGACGCCGCGTTCTCCCTCGAGCCCCACGAGCTGGCCTCCCTCGTGACCGAGTCAGCGGTCGCCTGGCAGGCCATGGGCGAGGCACGCATCGGCGCCAAGGAGAGTGAGCGCGAGGGACTGCGCTTCCGGCGCTCCCTCTTCGTCACCCGGGACGTGCAGGCTGGAGAGCTCGTGTCACCCGACAACGTGCGGTCCATCCGGCCCGCAGGCGGCTTGGCGCCGGATCTGTTCGACGTGGTTGTCGGGCGCCCGTTCACTCATGACGCCGTCAAAGGCACTCCCTTGACCTGGGACGTTATCTGACTGCACCGCGGTCTTGGGTGATTCAACGCTCGAGGGTGTAGGGGCCGGGCTGCTGGCGAGCTCCCAACAGGCCGATCAGGTAGGCGCCGTAACCGGACTTCTTGAGGGCCTCGCCGCGCTCGCGCAAGTCCTCGTCGCTGAGGAATCCCATGTGCCAGGCGACTTCCTCGGGGCAGCCGATCAATAGTCCCTGTCGAGCCTGCACCGTCCGCACGAAGTTGGACGCATCGTTGAGGGAGTCGAAGGTGCCGGTGTCCAGCCAGGCCGTTCCGCGCGGAAGCACCTCTACCTTGAGCTTGCCACTCTCGAGGTACACGCGGTTCACGTCGGTGATCTCATACTCACCTCTGGCCGAAGGCTCGAGACCGCTCGCGATCTCGACGACATTCTCGTCATAGAAGTAGAGGCCCGGCACGGCGTAGTTCGACTTCGGACGCTCGGGCTTCTCCTCGATCGTGATCGCCTTACCCTCATCGTCGAACTCCACCACGCCGTAAGCCCTGGGATTGTCCACCCAGTAGCCGAACACGGCGGCCCCATCGATCTCCGAGAGTGCGGCCAGTCTCTTGCCCAGACCTTGGCCGAAGAAGATGTTGTCGCCCAACACCAGGGCGACCTTGTTCCCCTGTGCGAACTCGGCTCCGATGGTGAAGGCCTGTGCGAGTCCCATGGGTTCTGGCTGCGTGGCGTACGAGAGGCTGACCCCAAAGTTCGACCCGTCACCCAACAGTCGCTTGAAGGCGTCCGACTCATGAGGAGTGGTGATGATGAGGATGTCGCGGATGCCGGCGAAGATCAGCGTAGACAGCGGGTAGTAGATCATCGGCTTGTCGTAGACCGGTACCAGCTGCTTGCTGGTGGCCAGAGTCACCGGATGCAGTCTGGTACCCGATCCGCCGGCAAGGATGATTCCACGCATACCTCAGTCTCGCACGGCAGGCGTCGAGAGGCTTCACGATGACCCGCCCACTGGCTCTGTGCGCTGTGTGCGGAGTCCACGCCACTATCATCGGCCGCATGCCCCCTCTGCTCGTCCTCGACGGCGAGGGGGGCGGCGGTGTCGATGTCGTCTCGCAGGGTGTGCGCAGACCGTGCCCTGTCAGGACGGCGAGGTGACCTCACTCTTGCGGGGACTGGCGGCCGCCACCCTTGGACTGATCACGCTGGCGTTGTTGCTGGCGACTGGGACACAGCTATGGCAGGTCGTCCTCTACGCAGGCGTCTTCGTGTGGTCGGTGACGCTGCCGGGAGTCCTCGTGCACCGGGCTCTCAGAGCACCCAAGGACCGGTTCGACGACCTCGTCGTTGGTTCCGTGGTGGGGCTGGTCCTCCAGCTCATGGCGTGGGCGCTCTTCACATCACTGGGAGTCCAGAGCTTCTTGCTCGGGTGGCCGATCCTGGTTCTCCTGCCCTTCCTCGTGTCCGCCAGGCTGCGACGTCACCTGCGGTGGCGTCGGTTCAGCAGCTCACTTCATCCGGTCCACGCCTGGGGCTTCGTGGTGGCCACACTCCTGCCTCTCAATGCCATCGGCACGCAGCTGATGGCAGGGAGCCAGCTGCCTGACCGTGCGAACAGCTGGTACCAGGACGACTACTGGCACTTGGCTCTCACGGCTCAGACGATGCGTTCCCTCCCACCGGACCTGCCCCAGGTCGCCGGTGAGCCCTTCTTCTACCACTGGTTCGCCAATGCCCACGTGGGCGTGATGGCCAACTCCACCTTCCTCGACCTTCCGGTGGTGTTCACCCGACTCTGGATGCCCCCCGTTGTCGTGCTGGGTCTGGGAATGCTGGTCGTGGTCGGCCGTCAGCTCAGCGGCAGGACGTGGCCGGGCGTCCTCGCCGCCCTTAGTGCCGGGGTGCACGCCGCGATCTGGCCGTCATGGTTCTCCATGTTCGGGACGAGCGTGTTCAACGTCCACAGCCCCAGCCAGCAGTTCTCGGTTCCCATCACGCTTCTGGCCCTGCTTCTGCTTGTGCGTGTGGCGAGGCAAGGGCGGCTCCCCCGAGGCGAGTGGGCGCTACTCACGCTCGCGCTCGTGGGCGCGTCCGGCGCGAAGGCTTCTGTGCTGCCCGTGCTGTTCTGTGGGTTGGTGCTGGCGACTGTGGTCGGCCTTCTGGTAGCCCGCCACCTCGCCCGCGCCCTGGGCTGGGCGACCGCACTCGTCGGAGCGGTGATGACCGTGTCCCTTCCGCTGACCTCCGGCGGGTCTGCGGGAGTGAAGCTGCAGCTGTTCAGCTCCATCCGTGGCACCGCCCCCTGGTCGCTGATGCTGGGCGGTTCCCCTCCGGTCTCACTCGAACCGTTCCTGCCAGGGCTCACCCGTGCCGGTGCGGGCATCCTGCTCGGTCTGCTCCTCCTGTCGTACGTGCTGGCCTACGGGTGGATGCTCGCCGCCGTCCCCACCTTCTCGCGGACCGATATGTCCGCCTGGCTCATGGTCGGAGTCGGGATCGCAGGCTGGTGCGCCATGATGCTCCTCAACCAGGACGGGTTCTCCCAGGTGTACTTCATGCAGTCCGCGATCCTCGCCTGGCACCTCCTCGCGGCCTGGGGAGTCATGCTCGCCTGGGATCGTGCCGAGGCGTCCTTCGGCCGGCCCCGGTCGGGGCTTCTGGTGGTCGCGGCGGTGACCTCGGGAGCACTCGTGATCACGGTCGCCCAGGCCCTCTCCGGGCCACGACCCGAACCGGACTCGATCAACTCGACAGTCGTCATAGGTCTGGTCGCGGCGGGCACGCCATTCGTGGTGGTGCTCGTCGGCTGGCTGGTGGCGCGACGGCACAACAACGCAGCATGGGGTGGGGCGCTGTGGCTGCTCACGATCGCGGGTCTGTACGGGGCGGCGCTTCCCCAGGCAACACTGCGAAGAATCGGCGAAGAGCTCCCTGGGGACCCCCGGGTCGTGTGGTGGATCCTGGGGACCGCCGCAGCGACGTCTCTGATCGCCGCCGTGACACACCCTCTGTCTGCGAAGGTCCTCCTCGCATCCACGACCGGCATGCTGATCACCTTGTCCTGGGCCTTGGGCGTCCTGTTCGTCCAGGATGCCCAGACGGCTCATCGACTCGAGCCCCCGGATGAGCCGAGAACCGTGACGACGTCGGAGACTCGGGCCGCGAGATGGTTGCGTGACAACTCGGACGCCGACGATGTCGTTGCCACCAACGTGCAGTGCCTGGCAAAGGTCACGTCGGAGTTCTGCGATGCGCGCAGCTTCTGGGTGGGGGCGTTCACGGAGAGACGGGTCTTCCTCGAGGGCTGGGCCTACACGTCTGAGGCGCATCGGGCTCACGGGGTAGGGGGTCGACGCTACGCGAACCAGCCCTTCCACGACGTCGCCCGGTTCGCTCTCAACCGTGCCGCGTTCGAGGACCCCGATCCCGAACGACTGGCGGAGCTCAGGGCTCGCGGGGTGGCGTGGCTCTTCGCAGATGCTGCGGCCGGCCCGATCTCCGAGGAGCTGGCGTCCCTCGCCGACGAGGTGTTCTCGGAGGGAACAGTGCGGGTGTACCGGGTGAGATGACGTGAGATCTAGCGCCTCATCGCATGGACGGTCGCCACGGCTGCGAAGGGCTTCATCCCTGCACGGATCCACGCCCGCTGAACCCGGGTGTTGTGCACCTGGGTCGAGATGATCACCCGGTCGAGGCCCTCCTCGACCCCGACCCTGCCGACAGCAGTGAGAAGTCGCCCGTAGAGCCCGCGCCCCTGGGCGGCCGGAGTCAGGCCGGCCAGCTCGATCTCGAGATCTGAGCCGCTGCGGGTGAGGGTCGCCACGCCGACGGGCCGGCCGTCCCTCATCGCAAGGACCACGTTGCCGGGATCGGTGCGGTAGGCGGAGACCGCCCATTCGACATATCCGGCGAGCGCGTCGCTCGGATCGAGCCTCGGGTTGGCACTGTAGTGGCTGCCGTAGGCCCTGAAGGACTCGCCTACCACTGTCGATACCGCGTCCTCCGCGTCCTCACTCGCCTCGGAGGAGCGCACGATCTCAAGAGCGTCTCCACCC
>JBHEPF010000166.1:0-40433 GCA_046260445.1 Dermatophilaceae bacterium
CTCGTATGCCGTGACTCCGTCCGGCAGCTCGCGCACCGAGCGCAGCTCGCGCCCGGTCATCCGGCACCATGCGGGGACGTCGACCCGCGCGGCCGCATCGTCGGCGAGGAGCCTGACCCCGTCGCTCCCGGGATGCCTGCGCCACCACCGCGCGACCTCGATGACCGGCTGCGGACACAGCGTCCCCCGGGCGTCGACCACTGGGTCCTCGGCTGCCGGGTCGCCGACTGCCGGCCGGCGCTGCGCGGTGCCCCAGATGCCCTTCCTGGCGTCGGAGACGATCTCGGCCAGCGCGGCAGGCAGGCCGGCGCCGGCCTGGCTGCGGTCGGGGGAGACGGCGGCCAGCGGCAGCGTGATGCGGATGTTGCCGTGGCTGAGAGCCCCCATCGCCGCCAGGACATGGCTCGGCTCGAGCGTGCTCGCCGTGCACGCGGAGCCGGAGGCGACGAGGAACCCGCGCCGGGCCAGCTCGTGGACCACCGTCTCGCCGTCGACGTAGAGCGCCGACGCGGTGAGCACGTGCGGCAGCCGCCGCTCGGGATGGCCCACGACCTCGAGCCCGTCGATCGCCGCCAGCTCGGTGCGTAGCCGCCCGATGAGGTCGTATGCGTCCCGCGCCTCGCTCTCGCGGGCCGCCTCGACCTGGCGCCAGGCCTCCGCCGTCGCGAGGACGAGTGGGACCCAGGGGTCGCTGTCGGCACGACCGTGCTCGGCCTCCCGGCGTCGGCCGGGCAGGGCGAAGCGGGTCCCCTCCCGGACGACGAGGAGACCGACCGCAGGAGGCCCGGCGAAGCTCGTGGCCGCGCCGACGACGACATCCGCACTCTGGGGCGGGTCCACCCGGCCGAGCGAGGCCTGGGCGTCGCAGAGGAGGGGGACGCCCGCCCGGCGAGCCGCCGCATACGCCTCAGGCAGTGGCTGGAGGGTGCCGACCTCGCCGTTGGCGTGCTGGAGCGCGGCGACCCCGACGCCGTCGGCGCCGACGGCGCCGGTCCAGGCGACGAGGTCGACCTGCCCGTCGTGCTCGACGGGGACCTCGATGAGGCTGTCCGTGACGTCCTGCGCCGCCCTGGCGCGGCCGGCTGTGAGCACGACGGAGTGCTCGACAGCGCTCGCGACGAGGACGCGGCCCCGACGGCGACGGGCGTGGAGCAGGCCGCTGAGTCCGGTCGCGAGGGCGTCGGCGCCACTGCCGTGGAAGGTCAGCTCCTCCGGTCGCACGCCGACACCGGCGGCGATGATCTCGCGGGCCTGGTCGAGGAGCCTGCGGGCCTGGCGTGCCTCCGCATACAGCCGTCGAGGGTCGGCCCACCCGGCGTCGATCGCAGCGATAAGGGTCTCCTTGGCCGCCGGGTGCAGGGGGCCCTGGGCGGCGTCGAGGAGGTCGGATGTCGGCACGCCACGACGCTATCCCCACCCTGCCCTCATTCGAGGCTGTGGCTGGAGTAATGTAACTGCGAACGTGTCTGCTTTTCATGCTCAAGAGAGGGTGCCTAGTGCCTAGGTCTGACAGTCTCGCCGGCGTCGCGCGGAGACGCGGCCGCCGAGTCGCCTCCCTGGCTGCCATCGTCGTCGGTGTCATCGTGCTCACCGGGTGCGAGCGGGCCGCGTGGTCCGACGGTCTCCTCGTCCCGGGCGTGACCGAGGGGGCGGACCGGGTCACCCGCCTATGGGTGGGCACCTGGATCGCGGCGATCGCCGTGGGGCTCCTGGTCCTGGGGCTGCTCTTCTGGTCGATCATCGTCTACCGCCGCAAGGACGGTGACGACGAGCTGCCCGAGCAGCTCCGCTACAACGTCCCGATCGAGGTCCTCTACACGGTGGTGCCGATCTTCATCGTCGCCGTGCTGTTCTTCTACACGGCGCGCGACGAGGACGTCCTCATCGGCACCGACAACCAGCCCGACAACGTCATCAATGTCATCGGCAAGCGCTGGAGCTGGGACTTCAACTACGTCAACGACAACGTTCATGCCTCCGGGGTCCAGGCCCAGCTCACCGGCGAGATGGGTGTCGAGGAGACCCTGCCCACCCTCTACCTGGTCGTCGACGAGCGGACCGAGTTCGTTCTCACCGCCCGCGACGTGATCCACTCCTTCTGGGTGCCGCAGTTCCTGCAGAAGATGGACTTGGTGCCGGGGCGGGTCAACAAGTTCCAGGTCGTCCCCACACAGACGGGCACCTTCCAGGGCAAGTGCGCAGAGCTCTGTGGGGCGTACCACTCGAACATGTTGTTCAATGTCAAGGTGGTCGAACAGGACGAGTACGACGCACATATGCAGTCGCTCGCGGACAAGGGCCAGACCGGCCTGCTTCCGAACACCCTGAACATGCAGGACATCATCGAGCGTGACCTCGAAATTCTTCCGGAAGGGAGCTGAGCATGAGCGCCGCCTCGGATAGCTCGACCTACCTGCGCACCGCTGAGAGCGCTCCTTCCCGCAGCCGGGCGGTGCCGGGCTCGACGGTCCTCAAGTGGATGACGACGACCGACCACAAGGTCATCGGCAACCTCTACTTCATCACCTCGTTCGTGTGGTTCCTCGTCGGCGGCGTGATGGCGCTGATCATCCGCGCGGAGCTCTACACCGAGGGCCTGCAGCTGGTCGACAACGCTGAGCAGTACAACCAGCTGTTCACCATGCACGGCACGGTCATGCTCCTGCTCTTCGCGACGCCGCTCTTCGCCGCGTTCGCCAACGCACTGGTCCCGCTGCAGATCGGCAGCCCCGACGTCGCGTTCCCGCGGCTCAACATGTTCGCGTACTGGCTCTATCTCTTCGGCGGCCTCATCGCCGCCTCCGGCTTCCTCACCCCCGACGGCGCGGCCTCCTTCGGATGGTTCGCCTACGTGCCGCTCAGCGACTCGGTGTACAGCCCGGGTCTCGGCGGAGACCTGTGGATCTTCGGGCTCGGCCTCGGTGGGTTCGGGACGATCCTCGGGTCGGTCAACTTCATCACGACGATCCTGACGATGCGCGCGCCGGGCATGACGATGTTCCGGATGCCGATCTTCACCTGGACCGTTCTGGTCACCTCGATCCTCGCGCTCCTCGTCTTCCCGGTCCTCACGGCGGCGTTCCTGGCGCTGGGTGCGGACCGCAAGTTCGGCGCCCAGATCTACGACCCGAGCGCGGGCGGTGTGATGCTCTACCAGCACCTCTTCTGGTTCTTCGGGCATCCAGAGGTCTACATCATCGCGCTGCCCTTCTTCGGGATCATCTCCGAGGTCATCCCGGTGTTCTCGCGCAAGCCGATCTTCGGCTACAAGACGCTCGTCTACGCGACGATCGCCATCGCGGCCCTGTCGATGAGCGTGTGGGCGCACCACATGTACGTCACCGGACAAGTGCTCCTTCCATTCTTCGCGATCATGACGATGTTGATCGCGGTGCCGACCGGCGTGAAGTTCTTCAACTGGATCGGGACCATGTGGGGTGGGAAGGTCGTCATGGACACGCCCATGCTCTGGGCCGTGGGCTTCATCATCACGTTCCTCTTCGGCGGCCTGACCGGAGTCATCCTCGCGATGCCGGCGCTTAACTTCCATGTCTCGGACACCTACTTCGTCGTCGCGCACTTCCACTACACCGTCTTCGGGACGGTCGTCTTCGCGATGTTCGCCGGGTACTACTTCTGGTGGCCGAAGCTCACCGGACGGATGCTCGACGAGCGCCTCGGCAAGATCCACTTCTGGCTGCTCTTCATCGGCTTCCACATGACCTTCTTCATCCAGCACGTGCTGGGTATCTGGGGTATGCCGCGGCGCTACGCGGACTACCTCGTCGAGGACGGCTTCCGCTTCTTCAACCAGATCTCCACCGTGGGATCCTTCATCCTCGGTGTCTCGACGATCGTCTTCATCTGGAACGCCTGGAAGACCTGGAAGACCGCTCCGCTCGTCGAGAGCAACGACCCGTGGGGCTACGGCGCCTCGCTGGAGTGGACGACGTCGTGCCCGCCGCCGCGGCACAACTTCGACCAGATCGTGCGGATCCGCTCCGAGCGTCCCGCCTTCGACCTGCACCACCCCGAGGCGGCTCCACACGACGTGCGGGCCGACCTCGACGAGGTCCGCGCCCTCGTGGCCGCGCGGAAGGAGCACTGACCGATGCGCTACACCGCCAAGCTGTTCATCGTCCTCGCCTCCTTCTTCGTGGTGATGGCCGTCATCTACACGGTTTGGGGCACGATCTACCTGCCGGACCGCTTCGAGCCGGTCGGCATCGTCGGGCTGGCGCTCTCGGCGCTCTTCTTCCTCTTCATCGCCGGATACCTCCACGTCACCGAGCGGCGCCTCGATCCGGCACCCGAGGACGACCTTCGGGGCAACATCGAGCAGGTCCAGGGCGACTTCGGCTTCTTCAGCCCGCACAGCTGGATGCCGCTCTTCCTCGCCGGAACAGCCGCCCTCCTGTTCCTGGGAGTGGCAATGGGCTGGTGGATCTTCGCGATCGGGGTCTTCCTCGGCATCCCGGCTCTCATCGGCTGGACGTTCGAGTACTTCAAGGGTCAGCACGCCAACTGAGTACGGTCCCGATCCGGTCCGGACGATGACCGGGCTCGTTCGATCGGTCAACCTTGCCCGTCCTCGCTCCGAGGTGGGGCAGGGTGGCCACCGGACCGGCATCGACAAGCGCGCGGTCGAGTGCATCGAGGTGTTCGCACCCCGCGAGGGCCACGGTCACGGTTCGGGTGTCGTCGGTGACCTCGTCGGGAACGCACGACATCATGGCGGCGCGGACAAGGCCGTCTACGCGTTCTCGCGCGAAGAGCTGAACTGGTGGGAGCGTGAGCTGCGCCGCGGACTCCCGGACGGGACCTTCGGCGAGAACCTCACCACCAAGGGTCTCGACCTCGAGTCCCTGCGCATCAACCAGCGTCTGCGTGTCGGGGACGATGTCGTGCTGGAGGTGTCCATCCCGCGACAGCCCTGTGCAACGTTCCAACGACACCTCGGAGAACCGGGGTGGACGCGGCGGTTCACGTCCCACGGGCGATGTGGGGCGTACCTGCGGGTGAGGTCCCCGGGCGTCCTACGCCCTGGCGACGCCATCGACGTGCTCGATCCGCCGCCGTCTCACGACATCGACATCATGACCGCCTTCGCCGCCGCTATGGGTGATCGTGCGTCCGCGGCCCGGGTCGTCGACGCTCGGTGCCTCCCGATGACGTACCACGAACAGCTCACCCGTCGGCTCCGGGGACGCTGAGGAACTCAGATCGGGGTCAGCCCCAACCGAGGTCGTGCAGCCGGTCGTCATCGATGCCGAAGTGGTGAGCGATCTCGTGGACGACGGTGATGGTGATCTCGTCCTCGAGCTCCTCCCGGTCGGCGCACATTCGTGAGAGGGGTCCGCTGAACAGGGTGATCCGGTCTGGGAGGGCCCCCGACCACCCGAGGTCACGCTCCGTGAGCGGGACGCCCTCATAGATGCCGAGCAGGTCCTCCGGCTGGTCCTCCGCAGGCTCGTCCTCGACGAAGAACGCGACGTTGTCGAGCAGGTCCATCAAGGCGGGCGGCACGGCGTCGAGGGCGCCGCTCACCGACTCCTCGAACTCCTCCGGGGTCACTGCGACCATCAGCGCTCCGACAGGAGCTCGTTCAGACGTTCCCGGAGCATCGGGGTCGGTCCGTCGAGTTCGAGAACCTTGGTGCGTGCGGTCCATCCGTGGACGAGGCGCACCGCGCGGCGAGGGAGGTGGAAGGCCGCTGCGACGGCCTCGATGACCGCGGCCGTGGCGGCCCCGTCGACCGCTCGGTCGCGTACGGCGACGCACAGCACGTCAGCGTCGCCGTAGCGCCCAGAGACGGCTGTGCGGCCGGCGCCGGGGCGGACCCGGACGCTCAGCCGCACAGCGACCTCTCAGGACGGGCGCTCAGTGTTGCCCCGAGCCGATCCGAGCCGTTTCCGGTGATCCCGACTCGATCGTCTCGAGGTCGTGGCCGTCGTGGTGCGCGGCCGCGAGCTCAGCCGGCGTGACCGGCTCGACACGATCGGTGAAGTAGAACCGGGAGAGGGCGGCGCGTGCCCGGTCCTTGCGACCACCCTTGCGAGCGACACCGTTGGCGTCGGTGGTCGCCTCGAGTTCGATCGGTGCGGGGGACTCGAAGTTGACGAGGTTCCACCGGGTGTACTCATCCAGCGGCTCGTGTCGCTCGGAGAAGCCGCCGTCCGGGGTGCGGATGATCGTGCCGGTCTCGCGCCCATGGAGCACCGTGTCGCGGTCCTTGCGCTGCAGGGACAGCGCGATCCTCTTCGTGATCCAGAAGACGAGCGGAGGAAGGACGAGGAGCGAGGTCCGGAACGTGTTGGTCAGGTCGTTGATCGACATCCCGGTCTTGATCGCGATGATGTCGTTGACGGAGGCCAGGGAAAGCACGGTGTAGAAGGAGATCGCCGCCACGCCGATACCGGTGCGGACCGGGACGTTGCGAGGACGGTCGAGCAGGTGGTGCTCACGGTCGTCGCCCGTCACCCAGCGCTCGACGAACGGATAGATGCCGAGCACGGTGTAGATCAGCGGCAGTAGGACGATCGAACCGATAGCGATGTTCGGCGAGAACGTGAAGCCGAACAGCGTGAACTCGATCCAGCCGGGCAGCAGCCGCAGCGCACCGTCGGAGAACCACATGTACCAGTCGGGCTGCGCTCCTGCGGTGACCGCTGAGGGATCGTAGGGCCCGTGGACCCAGATCGCGTTGATCTGTACGAAGGCCGACATGAGAGCGGTGATGCCGAAGACGAGGAAGAAGAAGCCACCCGCCTTGGCCGCGTAGACCGGCATGACCCGGAAGCCGACGACGTTGTCGTTCGTGCGGCCCGGCCCGGGGTACTGAGTGTGCTTGTTCACCGCGACGAGGATGATGTGCGCGGTGAAGAGCGCGATGAGGATGGCCGGCAGGAGCAGCACGTGGACGGCGTAGAGCCGCGGGATGATCAACTCGCCGGGGAAGTCGCCGCCGAACAGGGCGAAGGCGGTGTACGAGCCGATCACCGGGACGGTGAGGATGAAGCCCTGCGTGGCCCGTAGTCCGGTGCCGGAGAGCAGGTCGTCAGGCAAGGAGTAGCCGGCGAAGCCCTCGATGATGGCCAGCAGTGCCATCACCGTGCCGATGACCCAGTTGAGCTCACGCGGCTTGCGGAAGGCGCCGGTGAAGAACACGCGCATCATGTGGACGGTGATGGCGACGATGAACATCAACGCGGCCCAGTGGTGGATCTGGCGGATGAGGAGTCCGCCCTTGATGTCGAAGGAGATATTCAGAGTCGAGGCGTAGGCCTCGGACATGAGCACACCCTGCATCGGCACGTAGGAGCCGTCGTAGGTGATCAGGCCCATGCTCGGGACGTACCAGAAGGTGAGGAACGCCCCGGTGAGCAGGCAGATGATCATCGAGTACATCGCGATCTCGCCGAGCATGAAGCTCCAGTGGTCCGGGAAGACCTTGCGGAGGAGGTAGTTCACGCCCTTGGCTCCGCTGGTGCGGTCATCGACCCATCCGGTCACGCCGCCGACCCGGCGTGCAGCGCCCTGCGGGCTGCGCTCGAGAGGCTGGTCCCCGGCACGCAGGGCGTCGGCCGGTCGGTTCATGGTGGTCTCACTCACAGTTTCTCACGCTCCCAGAAGCTCGGTCCGACAGGTTCCTGGAAGGGCTGGTCGGCGACGAGGTAGCCTTCCTCGTCCACGGTGATCTTCAGCTGGGGCAGGGCACGCTTCGCCGGTCCGAAGATGACCTTGCAGTCCTCCGGCACGTCGAAGGTCGACTGGTGGCAAGGGCAGAGCAGGTGGTGCGTCTGCTGCTCGTAGAGCCCTACCGGACAGCCGACGTGGGTGCAGATCTTTGAGTAGGCGACGATCCCCTCGTAGCCCCAGTCACGGGCCTTGTCGCTCTTGAAGTCGGTTGGGTCCAGACGCAGGAGGAGCACCGAGGCTTTGGCCTTCTCCTCGAGAATGTGACTCTCGAGGTCGAGCAGGCCCTCCGGTTGGATGTGGAACACCGAGCCGATGGTGACCTCCTCGGGCCGGATCGGAGTGTTCTGCGGGTCGCGCATGAGGCGGGGACGAGCGAAGACGGGGTTGCCGTCGGCGTCCTCCTCGTGACCATCCCAGAAGGTGGTGGCCAGCCTTCGGTACGGCTGGTCGAACGGGCCCAGACTGCCGACGAGCTGGACGATGAGGGGGAGGGAGAACAGCCCCATCGCGCCCCCGAGGGAGTACTTGAGCATCGGTCGCCTGCTCAGCTGCGAGGAGTGGCCACTGTCGGTGAAGATCTCGCCGAACTGCGCCCGGTCCTGCGGTGCGCTGCGCATCTCGTGGCGCATCTCGACGACTTCCTCATCCGGCATGAGCGTCTTGGCCCAGTGGACCGCGCCGGCTCCGATGCCGAGGAGGGAAAGGCCCAGGGTCAGGCCGAGCAGGAAGTTGCTCGTGTTGACCTGGCCGATGCCGGGGAAGAACATCGTGCCCGTCACCGGCACCAGGAAGTAGGCGACGAGGAAGCCGACAGTGCCGAGGACGGAGATACCGAAGAGAGTCGCGACCTGGCGCTCGGCACGGGCGGCAGCGGCATCGTCGAGGTCGGCCATCCGCGGCTGGTGGGCCGGCAGGCCGGGGTTCTCGAAGCGTGTCGGCAGCCCTCCAGGGCCGACGAGGTCGCCCCCGTCGAGGCTGACCGCACGGCTGACGTCGCGGCCGTAGGCGTCCGCGTCGTAGTCGCTGGGGTGGTTCGGGTCAGCCACGTCAGGCTCCCTTCTGGCCGAGCCACACAGCGGTGGCGATCATGATGCCGAGACCGAAGACCCAGATGAACAGGCCCTCGGTCGCGGGTCCGAGGTTGCCGAGGCCCAGACCGCCAGGGCTGCCGGTCGCGTGCATCTGCTTGACGTAGGCGATGACGTCGCGCTTGTCCTCGGGGGTGAGGTTCGCGTCGTTGAAGACCGGCATGCTCTGCGGGCCGGTGAGCATGGCCTCGTAGATGTGCACCGGCTCGACGCCCTCGAGGGTCGGGGCGTACTTGCCTCGGGTCAGCGCGCCCCCGGCCGCAGCGGAGCTGTGGCACATGGCGCAGTTGCTGCGGTACAGGGTGCCGCCTCGACCGGCGTCGCCCTGGCCCTGCCAGTCCAACCACTCCTCATCGGGGCGAGCGGGGCCCGGGCCGAGGGAGGCGACGTAGGCGGCGATGACGTCGATCTCCTCATTGCTGAACTCGACCTTGTTGGCCCGGGGGGCCTGCGGACGCGGGGCGGCCATGGGCATCCGGCCGGTCTCCATCTGGAAGTGCACCGAGGCGGCGCCGGCACCCACGAGGGTCGGACCGTAGACCTCGGCATCCTCCGCCGAACCTGCGGAGAGGCCCTCGGCGTTGAGGCCGTGGCAGCTCGCGCAGTTGGCCCGGAACAGGGCCTTGCCCTCGGCGACCTGGTCCGCGGTCACGGCGGCCGCTGCAGCCGGCTTGGGGGCGATCGCGGCGTAGAGGCCACCCGTCACCAGCAGTGCGAGCAACAGCAGCAGGCCGATGGCCGCGGGATGGCGGCGCCGGGCGGCTAGTGCGTTCACGTCAGTTCCTTTGAGATCGTCTCGAGCGGGATTCGGTGGCGAAGGGGGAACGGATGGCTACTGCAGGACATAAATCGTGAAGAAGAGGGCGATCCACACGACGTCGACGAAGTGCCAGTAGTAGGACGTCACGACCGCGCCGGTGGCGTTGGCGTGGGTGTATCGCCGAGTGGTGAAGCTGCGACCGATGATGAGCAGGAAGGCGATGAGTCCGCCGGCGACGTGAATGCCGTGGAAACCGGTCGCGAGGTAGAAGATCGAGCCGAAGGAGTCGCTCGCCATGGTGACACCCTCGTGCACGAGGTGGGCGTACTCGTAGACCTGTCCTGCGATGAAGACCGAGCCGAAGATGTAGGTGAGCGCGTACCACTCGCGCATGCCCCACTTCTTGAACTCGAACAGGCCACCGGAGCGGGCGACCTGACCGGCCTCGGCCTTCCAGACTCCGAGCTGGCACCAGACGGAGGAGATGACGAGGACCCCCGTGTTGATCGTCGCGAAGCGGACATCGAGGAAGGGAGTGTTGTCCGCCCACTGCTCCGGGACGTTCGAGCGAAGGGTGAAGTACATCGCGAAGAGGGCCGCGAAGAACATCAGCTCGCTCGCGAGCCACACCATGGTCCCGACCGCGACCATGTTGGGTCGGGTCGCGGGGCCGTGCCCCGGAATACTCGGAACCACGGGCTTCCGCGTGTCGTTTCGGGAGCCGTCTGGGATCGTTGCTGCAGTCGCCACGGGTCAATACTGCACTATGTCAGGGGTACACGGCAGCAGCCCCCCCGACAAACCCCCGCTAGGATCGTCGCCATGAGTTCCGCGCATGCGTCGCAGACCCCCGGTCCCACCTCTGAGGCGGCCGCGTCCGCTTCGGGATCCGGTCCGGCAGGCGGTCGGGTGGTGCACGAGGTCACCATCCTTCTGTACAGCGACGACATCACCACGCGGGACGCCGTGCGCGCCGCCGTCGGACGTCGTCCGGCCCGCGACGTCGAGGTCGTGGCATGGAAGGAATGCGCCACCGCCCCGGTCGTGGTGAGCGAGGTCGAGCAGGGCGGCTTCGACCTGCTCATCCTCGACGGCGAGACCTCACCCATGGGTGGACTGGGGCTGACCCGACAGCTGAAGAACGAGATCTTCGACTGCCCGCCGATCCTCGTGCTCACCGGGCGCCCTCAGGATGGCTGGCTCGCCGCCTGGTCGCAGGCCGAAGCGGCGGTGCCGCATCCCATCGACCCGATCGCTCTCTCCTCGGCCGTGGCCGAGCTCGCCCGCCGGCCCCGGTGACGCCCACCGCGCCGAACTGGCCGGACCTCCTCACCGCCCTGCTCGCGGGGACGGACCTCAGCGCAGCGGACACTCGCTGGGCGATGGGTGAGGTCATGCGGGGTGAAGCCACTCCCGTACAGCTCGCCGGATTCCTCGTCGCGCTCAAGGCCAAGGGGCTGACGACCGCTGAGCTCACCGGCCTGGCTGATGAGATGCTCTCCCACGCCCACCGCATCGTGGTGCCCGGCATCACGGTCGACATCGTCGGCACTGGCGGTGACCGGCACCACTCGGTCAACATCTCCACGATGGCTGCGCTCGTCGCCGCTGGAGCGGGCCTCACCGTCGTCAAGCACGGTAACCGCGCGGCCTCCTCGTCCACCGGGTCTGCGGATGTGCTCGAGGAGCTGGGGGTCGACCTCACCCTGGCGCCCGAAGAGGTCGCCGCAGTCGCGGGTGAGGCCGGCATCACCTTCTGCTTCGCGGTCGCGTTCCACCCGAGCATGCGGCACGCGGCCGTCGCGCGCCGGGAGCTCGGCATCGGCACCGCCTTCAACATCCTCGGTCCGCTCACGAACCCGGCCCAGCCGACGTATGCCGCCCTCGGCGTGGCCGATCCGGCGGCGGCCCCCCTCATCGCCGGGGTGTTCGCGAACCGGGGTCGGACCGCGATCGTCGTGCGCGGCGACGACGGACTGGACGAGGTCACGCTCTCGACGACCTCCTCGGTGTGGCTCACGCGGGAGGGAGTCGTGACGACCCACACCATCGACCCGTCCGACTACGGCATCGCGCGTAGTCCGCTGGAGTCCCTGCGCGGGGGCGACGCGGCCTTCAACGCCGCCGTCGTGCGGGACGTCATGAGCGGCGGCGCCGGCGCTCCGCGGGATGCCGTCAGGATCAATGCCGGAGCGGCTCTCGCACTCCCCGACATCGCGGGGGGGACCGCGCTGGAGGAGGCGCTCGCTCGCGGGATCGCCGCCGCCACGGACGCGATCGACAGCGGAGCTGCAGCACAGGCCCTCGACCGGTGGGTCGCAGCAACGCGCAGTCGAGCCTGAGGCTCGGCTACTCGACGCCGAGGCTGAACGCCGCGCCGAGGTCACCCTTGGAATAGGTCCGGAACGCGATGTGCGTATCGGTCGCCCGGACCCCGGGCACCTTGCCGATCCGGTCGGCGATGACGTCGGCGAGCTGCTCGTGCTCGCGCACCCTGACCATCGCGATGAGGTCGACCGAGCCGGCGACGGAGTAGACCTCGCTCACGCCGTCGATCTCCACGAGAGCAGCGGCCACCTCGGGGATCTGGTCGGCGTCGGCGTGGATGAGGACGATGGCGCTGATCACAGAGCCAGCCTAGCCCGCGGTGAGCTCTTCGTAGGCGGCGGCGCCGCGCACCGGCCAGGACCAGTCGCCCTCGACCTCGACGAGCCGCACGCCGGGGGTCTCGAGCCAGCGCGCGATGATCTCGGTCTCCTCGACGATGGCGGCGGGCAGCGGGCTCGGTGGCACGGGAACGTGCTCGGCGCTCGCGAGGAGCGCCTCGACGTAGGGCATCGGGTCGGCTCCGCGCGGCGCCACCGACGACCCGGCGAGCCGTCCGAAACGGATGCACATGAGCTCCCAGCCGCCCAGGTCGTGGCGGCGCGCCGCCACGACCTGCGGACTCGCGGCCAGTGGCGCGAGCCGCTGAAGCCGGGCCAGCCCTTTGAGCAGCGAGGTCAGCCGGTCCCGCACCTCGCCGGCCTCCTCGAAGCGCTCGTCCCCCGCGAGGTCACGCATCCGTGCACGGAGCGCGTCGACGACGTCGCCCGGGTCCTCCCGCATGGCGCGGCGCACGGCTTCGGCGACCCCGGCATACTCGCTCTTGGTCTGAGCGCCGGTGCACGGCGCGCCGCACGAGCCCAGGTCGGCCAGCACGCAGCCCGCCGACTGGCGGGGGGTCGCAGGAAGGGACTGGGTGCACTGCCGTAGCGGGAAGACGGAGTGCAGCGCCGTCATCGCCTCGGTCGCACGCCGCCGGCTGCGGAACGGCCCGACGTAGTGGGCGCCGTCTTCGCGGACCGTCGCCACGATGGACAGTCGTGGGAAGTGCTCCCGCGTCAGCTTGAGCCAGACGAGCTTGTGCGGCCGTGTCGAGCGTCGGTTGAAGCGTGGGCTCTCCGAGGCGATGAGGCGCACCTCGCGCACCCGGGCCTCGAGGTCGGTCGCGCAGACGACCGGGGTGACCGACTCGGCGAGCCGGACCATCAGCGCCATCCTGGCGCGTCGCTCACCGGCGGTGAAGTAGGTCGTCACACGCCGGCGGATGTCACCGGAGGTGCCGACGTAAAGAGCCGACCCCTGCGCGTCCCTGAAGACGTACACACCCGGCGCGCTCGGCAGTGTGGCCGCAAGGCTCCGCTTCCGCCGCACCTCGGACGGGACTCTCGCGCTGTATCCGCGCAGCTCCTCGAGGGTGTCGACACCGCGGTTGCCCACCCGCTCGATGAGGCCGTGGAGGACGTCGACCGTGGCCCGTGCGTCATGGAGAGCCCGGTGGTCGGGAGTTGTGTGGGCCCCGAAGTGGGCGGCCAGGGTGCCGAGTCGGTGGTTGCGCACCTCGTCCCGGCCGAGGAGCTGGCGAGCCAGGTGCACCGTGTCGAGGACGGGCAGGTCGGGGAGTGGCACCTCGAGGAGGCGCGCACCTGCCCGGAGGAAGGACATGTCATAGGACGCGTTGTGGGCGACCCACGCGGCGGTGGGCCCCTGGCTGCGCACGAAGTCGAAGAAGGTCGGAAGAGCCGCCCTGAGCCTTGGGGCCCCGGCGAGCATGCTCGACGTGATCCCGGTGAGTGCCGTGATGAACGCCGGAAGGGCCTGGCCGGGGTCGACCAGGGTCTGGAACTCTCCGACGACCTGACCGGCACGCACGGCGACGGCACCGATCTCGGTGATGCCGGCCTCGGCCGGCGTCCCGCCGGTGGTCTCGAGGTCGACGACGACGAAGGTCACCTCGGCGAGGGGGGTCCCGAGCGAGGCGCCCGGCCCGCGTCCTGCGTCGAGCTCGAGCATGCTCTGGACGTGCACCCCCTGGGACGGCGTCGAGCGGGAGAAGATCGTCATGGCGGACACGCTAGGGAGTGGCACCGACAGACCCCGGGACCCTCGCCTGACCCGGCCTGTCGGAGAGCGGTCGGCGGTGGCCGACGCGCGCGCACGCACTGCAGGGAAGGTCTGTCAGTGCTCCCTCCTAGCGTTGGTGGCACATCCACAAGAGAGGGAGGTTCAGCTCATGGCTCACCATCACGAGCGGGCCAGGGTGCACGCCCCGCCGGCCCGGAGCGCACGAGGCCGACCAGCGCCCGCTGGTTCGTCGGCGCACATCGACTGCGACACCTGTCCGGTTGCGGGGCATGGCTGTGCAGGGTGCATGGTCGCCTTGCTCGGTCCGGTGCGGCTGCGTCTGGACGCCGTGGAGCAGCAGGCCGTCGACGCGCTCCTCACCGGGGGCCTCGTCAGTGCTGAGGAGGCTGCGACGGCGTATGCGGTGCCGGACCTGCCGGACTGGATGGTCGCCGCCCGGGATGACGGCGGGGAGGACACGCGGTTGCAGGCGATCGGCTGACAGGCTGTGCCATGTGCAGAGGAGAGCGAGATGGCGACACTGCGTCGTCCTCGCGGTGACGGTGCTCACCGCCGGGGTCGCGGCGGCCGGGTGCGACAGAGCGGCCACCGTGACCGCGGAACCGGCCGTCCCGCTCGCATCGACCGGCCGGTGCCAGGTCATCGGGCCGGGGCCGGGCGGGACGGGGGGAGAGCCGGGAGCGGACCCGAGCGACGAGCGCGACCGGCTCCGCGCGGCGTGTGAGCGTGCCCTGCCGGTCGTGACGCAGGTGTGGCCCGGCTGGACGGGAACGGCTCACATCGAGGTGTCGCCGACGGCCCTCGACGCAGGCACCGCCGCCCACGTCGTAGGGTTCGCCCGCGACGGCGAGCCGGCCCGAGACGATCGCATCGTCGTCGCCCCCGGGCTCACCGGGGAGCTGAGCCCGGCGGGGATCGACGTCGTGCTCCGGCACGAGCTCACCCATCTCGCGATGCGCAGCACCGGCACCGCACCTCTGCCGCTCTGGGCGAGTGAAGGCCTCGCGATCCACCTGGGGTACGCATCGGTCGACGGACCCCGGCGAGAACGCCGACCCGAGCTGGAGCGCCTCAGGGCTCGGGTGGAGAGCGAGAGCTGGACGGGGACGGTTCCCGGTTCGGCGCTGTTCGAGGACTCCGCGGACCGGTCCGACGCCTACTCCGCGGCGTGGCTCGGCATCGAGGTCCTCATCGAACGGCTCGGCCGGGACCGCCTGGTCGACGCGATGGCCCCACAGGCGGGGGAGCCGAGCCTCGCCGACGTCGCTACGGCGCTGACGGGCGATGAGCGCACCGAGCAGTTCCTCGGCTCCCTCGGGGTGAGCCGGCAGTGGATGGAGGAGAGATGGCGCGCCGAGCTTGTGCTGCGCACGTCCTGAACGGCGCGCCACCCGTCTCACCCTCCGTCTCCCGCCCTCCGTCGGAATGCCGTTCTGCGGCGGAGCGGGTCGCTCGCCGCCATACTCCTCGCCGCCGAGTCGCCGTCGTCGGTCACGTAGATCGGACCGACGTACTCCTGGGTCCCACTCTCGACCTTGGTCATCTGGCGCCACCGTAGCCGGAGTGGTCATCGGCGGAGAAGCGCACCGGCACGCTGGAGTGCAAGGACAACCAGTCACGACCGGCTGGGACGCAATCGCTGACCTTCCTCGACCGCGAGCGAGACCGCGACGAGACCGGCCACGAGCCAGAACTGGTTGTAGAACGCCTGCTTGTTCACCATGCTCGCGGTGAGCAGGACAGCGGCGCAGATCCGGAGCACCGACGCGAGGTCGACCTGGGGGCGGCGGGCCAGCCATACCGCGGTGCCGAGGGCGGCTGCGACCACCAGCCCGGTGAGCCAGAAGGGCAGCGTCACGCCGAAGACGTTCAGGGCCAGCAGATAGAGCGTGTTGGCGAACCGGATCGGGTGGAACTCCACCAGCAGGATGACCGTGTCGTGCAGGAAGGCGCCCGGGTTCGCCGCGATCCAGGGCGTCATGAATGCGGCGGCGAGAGCGCCCGTGGCGACCGTGCGCGCCGGCCCGAAGCCGCGCCACACGAGCAGGATGGGCAGCAGAAGCGCGAGGTGCTGCTTGCTCGCGCACGCCAGGGCGAGGGGGAGGACGGCCCACCAGGCGTGGCCGCGTTGCACGAGGACCGCCCACCAGATGACGAGGGTGAGCAGCAGCGGCTCGGTCCACGCCTGGTCGACCTGCGTGAGCGTCCCCGGCGCGAGGAGGACGAGCATCGCGATTGCGGCTGCCACCCACCGGGCCGGGCCAGCGAGCCGCCAGATCCCGACCAGGCCGAGGAGGGTCCAGCCGAGGAGTGCCCACCGGACGTCTCCGCCGACGAGACGACCGGGGGCGAGCAGGACGGCGGTCCACGGGAGATAGGTGAACGCGTCATCGACCCCCGGGGAGCCCACCCACGCGCGGCCGAAGATGTTCTCGCCCAGTGCCATGGCGTCGGCCGCCTGTTGGAGGACGACCCAGACGTCGATGCGCGGAGCGGGGGAGTGCCGGATCGCGAACGCTGCGATCGCGGTGTGGGTCAGCGCGACCACTCCGATCGCGGCGAGCGGTCCACGCCGCCCGGTGGGTCGAGACGCAGTGAGCAGGATGGCTGTGACGAGGAGGACGCCGACGGCATGAACGACCAGGATCCAGGTCCGAGCCGGCTCCACCGCATACGTGAAGACCGGGACGACGAGGGTGACCGAGGCGGTGCCGAGGCCCAGCGCCGCGACGACCGAGGGGGTGATGCGCACTGTGGCCCGGCGAGTGACCCACACCCAGAGCGCGACCGTCGTGATGAGGAGCACCGCGACGATGAGGCTGCGGTAGCGCACGACGCTCCACTGCATCGCGGTCAGTGCGGCGAGCCAGACGAGCGCGAAGACGACCGTGCTCGTCGCGATGGTGCGCTCGCGGGTGGGGCTACCATGCACCGCTCAACACTAGCCCCGGGGTGGATTAGCCTTGGGCGCATGGCGACACCCCCCGGCACGAGCGTGACGGTCGAGATCGCGGCACCGCCCGGTGTCGTCCTCGACATCATTGCGGACGTCGAGAAGTACCCACGGTGGACCAGCACGGTCTCGGCGGTCGACGTGCGTGGCTTCGAGGGCGACGGCTGGGCCGACAACGTCGAGTTCACCGTCACGGGGGGTCCGCTCAAAGACACCTACACCGTCGACTACGACTGGGACGTCGCGGACGACGGGACCGGCGAGGTCACCTTCGCGCTGGTCCACTCGGGTCTGCTCAGCGCACTCGACGGGTCGTTGATCCTGCGCGCGCGGCGCGGAGGCGAGGCGACCGAGGTGACCTACCGGCTCTCTCTCGACGTCACCGTGCCGATGCTCGGTCTCCTCAAGCGTCGAGTCGAGCGCTCGCTCGTCACCTCGTTCCTCGACCAGCTCACCACACACGCCGAGGCGCGGACCCACGTGCGTGGACAGGGCTGAGGTGGGGAACAGGCAGGGCCTACCGCGGGTCCTCGTCTGCACTGGCAAGGGTGGGGTCGGGAAGACGACGACGGCTGCAGCCCTGGGCGTCGATGCCGCCCGGCAGGGCTCACGCACCCTCCTGATGTCGACCGACGGCGCCCACTCGCTCGGTGACGCTCTCGCCGTCGACCTCCATGACGGCCCGGTCGAGGTCGAGCCCGGACTCACCGCGGAGCACGTGAGCGCGGCCCATGGGCTGTCGGACTCCTGGCGGCTCGTCCAGGACTACCTGCTCGGTCTTCTCGACGACGTCGGCATCGACCCTGCTGTCGCCGAGGAGCTGACGAGCCTGCCCGGCGCGGACGAGATCGCGGCTCTGGTCACCTTGCGGGAGCGGGTGCGCGCGAACGAGTGGGACGTCGTCATCGTCGACTGCGCACCCACCGCCGAGACGTTGCGTCTGCTCGCGCTGCCCGACTCGCTGTCGTGGCACCTGCGCCGATGGCTGCCGCAGAGCTCGACCTGGCGACCCGCCGCCGCGGCCGCTTTCGGGGTGCCGCTGCCGGGCCCGGAGGTCCTCGGCGCCATGGTCCGCTGGCATGAGCAGATGACGGACCTCAAGGAGGTCCTGCGTGCGCCAGGCTCGACGATCAGGCTCATCACCACCCCGGAGCGGGTCGTCACGGCTGAAGCGCGACGGACCTGGACATCGCTCTCGCTCTTCGGGTTCGAGGTGGACGCCGTCCACGTCAACCGGATCTTCCCGACCGGGTCGGACTGGCTCGCGGGGTGGAACGCCGCCCAGGCCGACGGCCTACGCGAGGTGCACGAGTCCTTCGTCGGCATCCCGGTCGTGTCGATGCCCTATCTCGCCCGAGAGCCCATCGGGCCCGATGCCCTCGCCGAGCTGGCGCTCTCCTGCGAAGACGTGCGCCTCACCCCCGACCGGCTCGACCGGGTCGGTCCCACGACCCCACCCCTGTCAGTGACCGAGACCGCTGCCGGGTATGCGCTCTCGCTCCTCGTTCCCTTCGTCACCGCGGCCGACGTGCGGCTGGGGCGGCGCGGGGACGACCTGCTCATCGACGTCGCCGAGCACCACCGAGTCGTGACGCTTCCCGCTGCACTGACCCCGCTGTCCGTGTCGGGGGCCGGCGTCCGCGACGGACGCCTGGTCGTGACCTTCGCTGGGGACCGGGGGAGGGTGAGCGCATGACGACGACAGGGACGCCTCCCTCCGGGTCCTACGGCTCGGTGGCCGAAGAGATCGCCGCGCTCGCCGAGGCGCTGCGCGCTCGCAGCCGCGGTGGCGACGGTGGGCCCGCCGGTGCGTCCGGCACCGGGGGCGACCACGGCGACGACCATGGCCACGGTGACACCAACGACCATGACCGTGACCATGACCGGCATTCCGGGACCGGCATCGACGCCTGCGAGATCTGCCCGGTCTGCCGGGCGATCGCTGCGCTGCACACGGTCAGCCCGGCAGCGGTGACCTCGCTCGCCGACCTCGCCCACCAGGCCGAGGTCACCCTCCGCGCGCTCGCGAGCGACCTGCGAATGCGCGAGGAGGGCACCTCCGCGCCGGCCCGCGAGGACATCCCCGTCGACGACCTCGGCGACGACGTCGGCGACGAGTGACGTCAAACTCGTTACGCTCTGGTGTCGTGACAGGGACGACGAGCCGCACCGACCCCGCCCGCGCCGACACCACCCGCACCGAGCGGTTGAGCATCGGCATCGACATCGGCGGGACCAAGGTGGCCGGCGGCGTCGTCGATGAAAGCGGCAGGATCACGACGCGGCTGCGACGCGACACCCCGCACCGCTCGACCGCACCGTCGATCGTCGAGAACGTCATCGTCGGGGTCGTGGAGACGCTTCTCGCCGACCTCGATCCGGAGAGCGTCGCGGCCGTCGGGATCGGCGCCGCCGGCTTCGTCGCCGCGGACCGGGCCACTGTGGCCTTCGCTCCGCACCTCTCGTGGCGAGACGAACCGCTGCGGGACCGACTCGCGGAGCGGCTCACCAAGCCCGTCTTCATCGACAACGACGCCAATGCCGCCGCGTGGGCCGAGTGGCGCTTCGGTGCCGCCCGCGGCGAGACCCACCTCGTCATGATCACCCTCGGCACGGGGATCGGTGGCGGGATCCTCTTGGACGGCCACGTGATCCGGGGCAAGTACGGCATCGCCGGGGAGTACGGCCACATGCAGGTCGTCCCGGACGGTCACCGCTGCGAGTGCGGCAACCGGGGCTGCTGGGAGCAGTACGCGTCGGGAAACGCCTTGGTCCGCGAGGCGCGTGCGCTCGTCGCCGCCCGCAGTCCCATCGCCATGGACATGATCGCCCGCATCGACGGGGACCCGGCCAACCTCACCGGACCGCTCATCACCGAAGCGGCCCGGGCCGGGGACCGCATGGCCGTCGAGCTGCTCACCGAGATCGGGACGTGGCTCGGAGTCGGGATGGCGAACCTCGCGGCTGCCCTCGACCCGGGGATGTTCGTCGTCGGGGGCGGTGTGAGCGCGGCCGGAGACCTGCTCCTCAAGCCGGCGAGGGAGGCCTTCTCCCGCACCCTCACCGGTCGTGGTCACCGTCCCGAGGCGAAGATCGTCACCGCTCAGCTCGGCAACGACGCCGGGCTCATCGGGGCCGCGGACCTCGCGCGGTCGAGCGTCACCGCCCCGTGAGCCACCCGACCGAGACCGGTTCGGGAGGCGGCACCCGGCTGCGCATCGCGAGCTACAACACCCGGGACTTCCGCGACGACCGGCATGCGGCCGCCCGGGTCGTGCGCCGCGTCGACCCCGACATCCTCTGCCTCCAGGAGGTGCCGCGCCGCCTGTTCAGCGGCCTGCGAGTGCGGCGCTTCGCCGCCGAGTGCGGCCTCTCCTGGCCGGGGGGCCACCGGGGCAGCGGCGGCACGACGATCCTCACCGGCTCTCGGGTGGCCGTGGAGGTCGCGTGGCACCATCGGCTCAGCGTCGCGCTCCACATGCGCACGCGTGGGTATGCGCTGGCCCGCCTCGTCGTCAACGGTCTCCCGATCGTCGTGGCGAGCGTCCATCTCAGTCTCGTGGCAGGGGAGCGGCGCGCGCATACGGTCCAGATCCTGCGGGGGGTCACCACGGCAGCCGATGGTGCGGGGCGGACGATCATCGCGGGGGACCTCAACGAGCTCGACTCGGGAAGCGCCTGGGGGCTCATCGACTCACGGCTGCGGCTGGTCTCGCCGACCGCGCCGACCTTCCCGACCCGCCGGCCCAGGACGCTGCTCGACGTGATCTTCGCCTCCGCGGATGTCACCGTCCTGCCGCACGCCGAGGTCGACCTCGGTGAGGACGACGTTCGCGCTGCAAGTGACCACCGCCCGGTATGGGCCGACGTGCTCGTCTGAGGACCGCTGGCCCCCATCGGCCGAGCCTGACTACGCTTGGCTGCCGTGAGCGACGTCCAGCCTCCCCAGTCCCTCGAGGGTGAGGTTTTCGTGCGGGCCATCCGCAGCGCGGCGCCCTACATCCACACGCACCACGGCAAGACCTTCGTCATCGCCTTCCCGGGCGAGATCTGTCTGCGGGACGACACCGACCGCCTCCTCGCCGACATCGCGCTCCTCTCCAGCCTCGGCGTGCGCATCGTCCTCGTGCACGGGGTGCGCCCCCAGATCGAGTCCGAGCTGCAGGTGCGTGGCATCCCGTCGGTCTTCGCCGGGGACCTGCGCGTCACCGACTTCGAGACGATGGAGGCGGTCAAAGCCGCCGTCGGGTCGCTGCGCATGGACATCGAGGCCAGGTTGAGCGCGAGCCTCGGGAACACGCCGATGGCGGGCTCGCGGATCAAGGTCGTCGGCGGCAACTGGGTCACCGCCCGCCCGGTCGGGGTCCGCGACGGTGTCGACCATCTGCTCACCGGGCTGGTCCGCAGCGTGGGCGTCGCCGAGATCCGCGACCAGCTCTCGACCGACCGGATCGTTCTGGTCTCACCGATCGGGTACTCACCGACGGGGGAGACCTTCAACCTACGCAACGCCGATGTCGCCGAGGCGGTCGCGACGGGGCTCGGAGCGGACAAGCTCATCTTCGTCATCGAGTCCGAGCCGGGGACGTGGCGGATGGCTCTCGACGCCGGTGACTCGGGTCAGCTCGCGCTGAGCCAGGCCGAGCAGGTGCTCGACACCGAGCTGCGGGAGCGGACGCTCTCCGCGGAGGACCGCAACTGCGTGCGCGCCGCGCTCTCGGCCTGTCGCGACGGGGTCCGTCGGGTGCACCTCATCGGCGCCGAGGGCGCCAGTCCGCTGCTGCGGGAGCTGTACTCCCGGGACGGGTGCGGCCTGATGATCTCCGCCGACGACGACTACGAGTCGACCCGGCAGGCCACGATCGAGGACGTCGCCGGCATCATGGCGCTCATCGCCCCGCTCGAGCGGGCCGGCGCCCTCGTACCTCGCAGCCGCGAGCAGCTCGAGCTCGACATCGACACCTTCTCCGTCATCGTCCGCGACGGCACGGTCATCGCGTGCAACGCCCTGGTCCCACACCTGCAGGAGCGTTCCGCGGAGCTCGCCTGCGTCGCGGTCCATCCCGACTACCGAGGGCGCGACCTCGCCGCCGTCCTGCTGCGACGGGCCCGCAGTCAGGCGCGCGGGCTCGGCCTGTCGCGGATCTTTGCGCTGACGACCCAGACACCGCACTGGTTCATCGAGCACGGGTTCGTGCGTGGCTCGACGTCGGACCTTCCGCAGTCCCGGCGGCAGACCGCCAGCCCGGCGCGCAACTCGCTCGTCCTCGTCGACCGCATCTGAGGCTGCCGATCCCGGGCGCGCCTACAGGCGGGTGCCGTCGTCGGTCGTGTCGCGCTCCCTCGGCTGGCGCAGGATGAGGAGTGCGAAGCCGCCCACGAAGAGGGCCACGGCGGTGAGGAACCACCACGAGGAGGTCGAAGCGCCGGTGAGCGCGACGTAGAGCAGGAGCAGACCGCCTCCCACGAGTCCGACGACGATCCCCCAGAAGTGCAGGTCCTCCTGCGGAGGGAGAGTGACGGGCCGGGGCCGGAACTCGTCCTCGTCGTCCTCCTCGGGTGCGGCCCGGACCGTCGGCTCCGTCGGTGGGGTGTCGAACGCGTCCTCGGGTGGTCGCCAGGTCGTCGGACCCCGCCAGATGTTGACGCCGGGACGCGGTGCCGGCGGCTCGGCCGGCGCCGGAGCGGGTTCGGGGGAGTCCCAGCCCGCGATGAGGTCCTCGAACTCCTTGTCGAGGTCGCGCTCGGGCTGCTCCGGGGTCATCGGCGAGTCCGACGTCAGTCAGTGACGCGGTCGACGAAGTCCCTCGTCATCGCGAAGATCGTCGGGGCGTCGTTGTCGATGGTCGCGACGTGGTAGCTGTTGAGCAGCAGCTCCTCGTGGACGTCGGTGCTGCCCACCCGCTCGAGGAAGAGGGCCGAGCTCGACGCGGGAACGATGTGGTCCTGCGGGCTGCGGAACAGCAGCACCGGCATGGTGACCTGCGGCAGGGCCGCGACGACCTCGGCCCACAGCTGGGTCTGGGAGTAGAGCGCCTTGAGCGGGATGCGGTCGTAGCAGCCCTCGTCCTGGCCGGGTTTCTTGATGTCGTTGCCGATGCCCGGCAGGGAGGGGAGGAACCGCTGCAGGACCGGCAGGGCCTTCATCCTCGGATCCTCGACCTTGAACGCCGGGTTGACGAGGACGAGTCCGCTGATCCGGTCCGGGTGGTCCTGGGCGAGCCGGGTGACCAGTGCCCCACCCATCGACAGGCCGGCCACCACGACGTGCTCGCAGCGGTCGGTCAGGCGCGCGAAGCCGCGGCTGAGCTCGGCGTACCAGTCCTGCCACGTCGTGCCGTTCATCTCCTGCCACGTGGTGCCGTGCCCGGGTAACAACGGCAGGACGACGGAGTGTCCCGCCGCCGCGAGGTCCTCGGCCCAGGGCCGCATGCTCACCGTGCTGCCGGTGAAGCCGTGGCTGAGAAGAACGCCGACGCCGGAGTCGCCGTCGTGGAGATAGGGGGTCGCGCCGGGGATGCTCACCAGGGCATCATTCCACGCCCGGCCGAGAACCATGCGGACGGACCGTCCGGCCCGACGGAGGGTCGCCGGTGTCCCTGCTGCCGTACCATGCGGACGTGCTCTATTGGTTCCTCAAGCGCTTCGCCCTCGGGCCACTGCTCCGGATCTTCTTCCGGCCGTGGGTCGAGGGACTCGAGCACGTTCCGCGGGAGGGTCCCGCGATCCTCGCGAGCAACCACCTGTCCTTCAGCGACTCGATCTTCCTCCCCCTCGTCCTCGAGCGGCGTGTCACCTTCCTCGCGAAGTCCGACTACTTCACCGGCAGTGGGCTCAAGGGCTGGCTCACCGCCACCTTCATGCGCGCGGCGGGGCAGCTCCCCGTCGACCGGGCCGGGGGCAAGGCGAGCAACGCCGCTCTCAAGGCCGGGCTCAAGGTGCTGCGCCGCGGGGAGCTCCTCGGCATCTATCCCGAAGGGACGCGCTCCCCGGACGGACGGCTCTTCCGGGGGCGGACCGGGGTCGCCCGGCTGGCGCTCGAGGCCAAGGTCCCGGTCCTGCCGGTCGTCATGGTCGGCACCGACGAGGCCCAGCCCACGGGCCGCCTCGTGCCCAGGATCACGCGCGTCGGGGTGAAGATCGGCACGCCTCTGGACTTCTCCCGCTACGAGGGAATGGAGGAGGACCGCTTCGTGCTGCGCTCGGCGACCGACGAGATCCTCTACGAGCTGATGCGTCTGTCCAATCAGGAGTATGTCGACGAGTACGCCTCGACGATGAAGGACAAGCTCAAGGCGCTCGGCCGTGGTCGGCACCGGGGGCGGGACCGCGGGGGCGAAGGGAACCCCGATGTGGACCGCGCTGCGAGCTGACCGCACCGGACGCAGCGGCCGGCGCGAGCCGATCGTCGCGGTCGCGTCCTGGGCCGGGCTCGACATCTTCCGCCCCATCGCCGCCCTGTACGCGGCGCAGCTGGCCTACCGCCGACAGGAGGAGATGGTCCGTCCCTGGCTCGCCGTCGTCGTCATCGGTGTGCTCCTGGCCTGGAGCCTCGGGATGTTGCTGTACCGGAGGCGGACCATGGCCACGACCGTGCTCGAGCTCACTCTCGCGACGGCCGCCATCGTCGCGTCGCGGCTCGTCGATACCCCGGAGAACATCGCAGCAGGAGTTCCCACCCTCGCGAGCATCTGGCCGGCCGGGACCGTCCTCGGGGCGGCGGTCCTGCTCGGCGTCCGCGGCGGCCTGGTCGGAGCGGTCGTCATCGGCTTCGCCGACCTCATCGCCGTGATGTTCGAGCCGACCTCGACGACCGTGCACAACATCGTCCTGCTGCTCCTCCTCGGGGGTCTGTTCGGACTGGCCGTCGACCTTGCGCGCGAGGGCCAGTCACGGCTCGAGGCGGTGCTCGTGGAACAGGAACGTCTCAAGGAGCGCGAGCGACTGTCCCGTGCCGTCCATGACGGCGTGCTGCAGACGCTCGCCTTCATCAACCGGCGGGGGAGCGAGATCGGCGGCGAGAGCGCCGAGCTCGCACGGCTCGCCGCGGAGCAGGAACGCTCGCTGCGCGACCTCGTCGCGCGCTCGCACACGCCGCGGATCGCCCGTGGCGATGCCGATCTCCGGCTCGGGCTCGGCGCCCTCGAGGGACCGGGAGTGACCGTCGTGACCCCGGCAGAGCCGGTGATCGTCGAAGGGCACACGGGCGAGGAGATCCTGGCCGCCGTCGGGGCAGCGCTGGACAACGTCGCGCGGCACGCGGGCGAGGACGCGTCCGCATGGGTCCTGCTCGAAGGCTCCCGTGGGACGACTCGGGTCACTGTCCGCGACAACGGGCTCGGGATGGAGCCGACGCGACTGGAGGACGCCGCCTCGGAAGGCAGGCTCGGGGCGATCACGTCGATCCGCGGTCGGATCGAGGATCTCGGCGGCACGGCGACCTGGAGCGCCCGTCCCGGTTCGGGGTGCACGGTGGTCCTCGAGATCCCGGTCGGCTCTGAGCGCCGCCCCGCCGAGTCGGCGACCACATGACAGAGTGGGGCCCGTGAGCGAGCAGGCGGCGACCGAGCCGGGGGCAGGGGAGCCGGTCGGCGCTGTCACGGTCCTCGTGGCCGATGACCACCCGCTCTGGCTGGGAGCCCTCGAGCGGGATCTCGCCGCAGCCGGGCTGAAGGTCGTCGCGACCGCCGCCGACGGCCCTGCGACGGTCCGTCGGGCCCGAGCCACCACACCCGACGTTCTCGTCCTGGACCTCAACCTGCCGGGCCTGCGCGGCGACGAGGTGTGCCGGGCCCTCGGTGACCTCCCGACCCGCATCCTCATCCTCAGCGCCAGCGGGGAGCAGACGGACGTGCTCGCAGCGATCAAGGCCGGGGCCACCGGCTATCTCGTGAAGTCGGCACGCCCCGAGGAGATCGTCGCAGCGGTCCACGCGACCGCGCGGGGGGAGGCGGTCTTCACTCCCGGACTCGCGGGGCTCGTCCTGGGGGAGTTCACCCGGCTGGCGGCCCGCGAGAAGCCGACCGGCTCGCCCGAGGCCGGCTCCGACGAACGGGGTCGCATCCCGGAGCTGACCGAGCGGGAGATCGAGGTGCTGCGGCTCGTCGCGACCGGCATGTCGTACAAGGAGATCGCCGTCGAGCTGGTCATCTCCCACCGCACCGTCCAGAACCACGTCCAGAACACGCTCGGAAAGCTCCACATGCACAACCGGGTGGAGCTCGTGCGCTTCGCCCTCGCCCGCGGGCTCGAGGCTCCCCCCGACCGGCGGGAGTGAACGAGCAGGTGCGTTGCGCATACCGCCGGTCTGACCGCCACCTGAACGTGGCCCGGACCACGCAGGACGGGAACTATCCTTGATCGGGTGAGCATCCCGACCATCCCGTCGCTGACGGCCTCGTCCGTCACCTCCACCCTGCCGGCCGCCCAGCAGCCGGAGTGGCCCGACCCGGCCGCCCTGGCCGAGGCGGTGGCGACGCTCGCGACCTACCCGCCGCTCGTGTTCGCCGGGGAGTGCGACGTGCTCCGGACCCGGATGGCATCGGCCGCGCAGGGGGAGGCCTTCGTCCTCCAGGGCGGCGACTGCGCCGAGACCTTCGCCTCCGCGACGGCGGACAACATCCGGGACCGGATCAAGACGATCCTGCAGATGGCGGCCGTCCTCACCTACGGCGCCTCGGTCCCCGTCGTCAAGGTCGGTCGGCTCGCCGGCCAGTACGCCAAGCCGCGATCCAGCACGAGCGAGACCCGCGAGGGCGTCACACTGCCCGCCTACCGCGGCGACATGGTCAACGACTTCGAGTTCACCGAGGCGGCGCGCACTCCCGACCCGCAGCGACTCGTGCGGTCCTACCACGCGAGCAGCGCCACCCTCAACCTCGTCCGGGCCTTCACCCAGGGCGGCTTCGCCGACCTGCGCTACGTCCACGAGTGGAACCGGGGCTTCGTCACCAACTCCGCAAACGCCCGCTACGAGCGCCTCGCCCGGGACATCGACAAGGCGATGAAGTTCATGGCGGCCTGTGGCGCCGAGTTCGACGCGATGCGCACGACCGAGTTCTTCTCCGCGCACGAGGCCCTCGTCCTGGACTACGAGCGGCCGCTCAGCCGGGTCGACAGCCGCACCGGCAACCTCTACGACACCTCGGGCCACTTCATCTGGATCGGCGAGCGGACCCGCCAGCTCGACGGCGCCCATCTCGACTTCGTCTCCCGGATCCACAACCCGATCGGCGTCAAGCTGTCCCAGAACGCGCAGATCGACGACATCCTCAAGATCATCGACCTCGTCGACCCCGAGCGTGAGCCCGGTCGGCTCACCTTCATCACCCGGATGGGAGCCGGCCGCGTCCGTGAGGCGCTGCCGTCCATCGTCGAGAAGGTGACCGACTCCGGCGCGACGGTCACGTGGATCTGCGACCCCATGCACGGCAACACCTTCGAGTCGGCCTCGGGCTACAAGACCCGCGACTTCGAGGACGTCGTCGAGGAGGTCCGGGGGTTCTTCGAGGTCCATGCGGCGCTCGGCACCGTGCCCGGGGGGCTGCACGTCGAGCTCACCGGCAACGACGTCACCGAGTGCCTCGGCGGCTCGGAGAAGATCCTCGACACCGACCTGAACAAGCGCTACGAGTCGGTCTGCGACCCGCGCCTCAACCACCAGCAGAGCCTCGAGCTGGCCTTCCTCGTCTCGGAGATGCTCAGCAACCCGCCGGCGGCGTGAACCGGTGACCGCCTACCGGGCCGACCTGCTGTCCGACACCCTCACCGCCCCCACCGACGGGATGCGCGCGGCGATGGCCGCCGCGCCCGTCGGTGACGACGTGTTCGGCGAGGACCCGACGGTGCGGGAGCTCGAGGACCACGTCGCCGGGCTGCTCGGCCACGAGGGGGCGCTCTTCACCCCGTCCGGGAGTATGGCCAACCAGCTCGGGCTGCGCCTGCACGCCGGTCCGGGCCAGGAGCTGCTCGCCGACAGCGACGCCCACGTCGTGCGGGCCGAGCTGGGCGCGGCGGCGGCCTTCTCCGGGATCACCTCGCGCACGTGGCGCAGCGAGCGCGGACGCCTCGACCCCCGAGCGGCGCTCGACCTCGTCAAGGTCGGCTGTGGTCCCTACCAGGTCGAGACGGCCCTGGTCGTCGTCGAGAACACGCACAACTTCGGGGGTGGGACGGTCCAGTCCCTCGAGGCGATCCGCGCGCTGCGGACCGCCGCCTCGCCGCTCGGTGTGGCGATGCACCTCGATGGCGCGCGGCTGTGGAACGCCCACATCGCGACCGGCGTCCCGCTGGCCGGCTACGGCCTGGAGTTCGACACCGTGAGCGTGTGCCTCTCCAAGGGACTCGGCGCACCGGTGGGCTCGCTCCTCGTCGGCAGCGCGGCACGGATGGCCGAGGCCCGGGTGTGGCGCAAGCGCTACGGCGGCGGGATGCGCCAGGTGGGGATCCTCGCCGCCGCCGGACGGTATGCGCTCGATCACCACCTCGAGCGGCTCGCCGACGACCACGACCGGGCTGCGCGCTTCGCGACGGCCGTCGCCGAGGCGGCGCCCATGGTCGTGGATCCGGACACCGTGGAGACCAACATCGTCATGCTCGATGTCGGGGCGGCGGGCCTGCGGGCGGGGGACGTCGTCGCCGCCATGGGCGAGCGATCCGTGCGTGCCTACGCCGTCGATGCCCGCAAGGTCCGCTGCGTGTGGCACCTCGGCGTCGACGACGCCGCGACCGACCTCGCCATCGCAGCCGCGCGGGAGGTCCTCGGGCGCTGACGGCAGCGGCTAGGGCACCTCGTGATGGAGGACCTCCACCGGGGGATCCTCCAGCGCGGTCGCGGCGGGGCGGCGTCGCGGCGCGAGCTCCACGAGGTACATCGCGGCGACGACGAGCGAGCCGCCCAGAAGCATCCGCGCGGTGAAAGACTCGCCGCCGAACAGCACGGCGAACAGCGCGGCGAAGACGGGCTCGAGTGACATGACGATGGCGGCCCGGGCGGCCGTCAGGTGGGCCTGGGCCCAGGTCTGCGCCCACAGCGCGAAGGCTCCGGCGACGAGGGCCATGTAGACGACCGACACCCAACCGCCGGTCGTCGCGGGGAGGGTCACGCCGCCGGGGATCGACGCGACGACGCAGATGAAAGCGACGGCGATAGCCTGCACGGTGGCGAGGCCGACCGCGGACTCGGCCCGCGCATACCGGCCCAGGCCGATGATGTGGAGCGCATAGATCGCGGCGGCGATGAGGGTGAGGGTCTCACCGAACCCGATCGCGATGCCCCGCAGCGACAGCACCCCGATGCCGGCCATGGCGAGGGCAGCGGCGGCCCAGACGCGGGGCGGGATGCGGTCGCGGAAGATCGCCGCCCCGAGGAGGGGCGTGAGGACGACATAGGTGCCGGTGATGAAGCCCGAGACTGACGCATCGGTATGCGCGAGCCCGACGGTCTGGAGAATCTGGGCCAGGCCGTACAACGAGCCGAGCCCCAGCCCGAGCCCCACGTCGCGACGCGAGAGGGCGCGCAGCTGGCGCTGGAACACCAGTGACATCGCCACCGCCGCGATGGTGAACCGGAGGGCGAGGAAGTCGGTCGGGGGGACCGTCGCGACGAGGTCCTTGATGAGGAAGAACGTCGAGCCCCAGATCGCGGTGACCGCGATGAGCAGGAGGGTGGCGAGCCTGGTGCGAGAGGAGGCGGCGAGCGCGGCGGGCATGCGCTAGACGATAGGTCCTAGACGATCGTCAGCGTGATGGTGCTCCCCACGCGGACCTGGCTGCCCGGCTCGGCGCTCTGCGAGCGCACGGTGTTGAAGAACCCGCCCAGGGCACGCTCGACCTCGACCTTGAGGCCCAGGGCCTCGAGCTCGCTGCGCGCCGGCCCGAGCTGGTCTCCGATGAGGTCCGGCATCGTCACCGTCTCCGGACCCTTGGACGGCGTGATCGTCACCGTGTCGCCGCGGAAGAGTGTGCCGTCCGCAGGACTCTGCGAGATGACCCGGCCGTTCGCCACCGAGGAGCTGTACTGGGACTCGGCCACCGTCGCGACGAGGCCGAGGTCCTCGATCGCCACTCTCGCGTCCTCGACCGTCTCACCGGCGACCGCGGGCACCGCGATCGGCTCGCGTCCCCTGCTCACGACGATCGAGACGGGGTCGCCACGCCGCAGGTCGACGCCCTCCGCCGGCTCGATGGAGAGGATGACACCCTCGGCGACGTCCTCCGAGAAAGCGTCCGTCACCTCGCCCAGAGTGAGTCTGGTGTCCTCGAGAGCCGCCTCGGCGGCGTCGGCGGGCGTCCCGACGAGGGCGGGCACCGCATACCGCTCCGGGCCCCGGGAGACGCGCACCGCGACGTCGCCGCCGCGGCGCATCTCCGCACCGGCGAGCGGGTCGGTCGAGACGACGTAACCGGCCGGGATGGTCTCGTCGTAGACGTCCTGGCGGACGGCGACGAGCTCGACCGCCTCCAGCGCCGTGACCGCGTCCTCGTAGGCGACCTGACCGATCGTCGGAACGGTCGTGGGGGAGCCCGGTCCCAGGAGGAACCACCACGAGCCCAGGCCGATCCCGCCGAGGAGGAGCACGGCGACGAGAGCGATGAGAAGTCCCCGCCCGCGGCGGCGGCTGCGGGGCACGTCATCCGGCAGCTCGTCGGATGGCACGATGTCCCCGCTCGGGCGGACGACGAGGGGTGCGACGGGGGTCTCGCCAGGCGCACCGGCGGGTCGGCTCACCCCGTGGGTGAGGGCCTGGGTCGGGGCGTGCGCATAGGCGTCCGCTGCGGCCGGGCTCGCCGGACGGTCGTCGAGCTCGTCGGAGGTGAGCCGGGCCCGCGTCGCGCGAACGACATGGGCGAGGGCCGTGCCGTCCGCCGGTCGCTCCATCGGGTCGCGAGAGGTCGTCATGTCGACGAGGTCGTCGAGGGGCTCCGGGACGCTGCTCACGCGCGATGACGGGGCCGGGACGCCACCGTGGACGTGCTGGTAGGCGACGTACATCGGGTTGTCCCCGGTGAAGGCCTTGCTGCCGGTGAGCATCTCGAAGATGACCAGGCCGGCGGCGTACACGTCACTGCGGGCGGTGGCCCGGCCCTGCTCGACCTGCTCGGGGGAGAGATAGGAGACGGTGCCGAACAAGGCGTCGGTCGCTGAGGTGGCCGTCTCCGAGGTCACAGCACGGGCCAGGCCGAAGTCGGTGACCTTGACGACCCCGTCGTCGCGAATGATGACGTTCTCGGGCTTGATGTCGCGGTGGATCAGGCCCGCATGGTGGGCCGCAGCGAGGGCGTCCGCGAGCGGCTCGGCGATGTCGAGCGCGGCGCGCGGCGAGAGCGCGCCGTCCTCGTTGAGGACCTGGCGCAGGGTGCGCCCGCGGACCAGCTCCATGACGAGGAAGAGTCGCCCGTCGTCCTCGCCCTGGTCGTGCACGCCCACGATGTTGTGGTGGGAGAGCCGCGCCGAGGCGCGGGCCTCACGGCCGAAGCGTGAGACATAGGTCTCGTCCGCGGCGAGCGCCGGGTGCATGACCTTGAGGGCGACGTGCCGGTCGAGCCGGGTGTCCAGGGCCTCGAAAACCGTCGCCATCCCGCCGCGAGCGATGCGCTCGACGATCCGGTAGCGACCGTCGATGAGATCGCCGGGCGCGAAGACGGACACGCTCGAGATCCTACGGAAGCCGGCTGTCGCCACGAGGATCGACTCACCCGAACTTGGCGCGCAGAGCCTGGATGTTGCGGACGTAGGACCGGGTGTCGCTGTACATGCCCTTGGTGCGGACCGAGGTCAGGCCCTGGTAGTAGCTGGCGATGGCGGTCTCCTCGTCCGAGGTCGCGCGCTGGAGCGCCCGGATGATGACGACGCCCGCCGTCACGTTGTCCTGGGCGTCGAGGAGGTTGAGCTCGCGGCCGATCATCGAGCCGGCCCAGTCACCTGACGCCGGGATGACCTGCATGACGCCGATGGCGTTGGCCACCGAGACCTGGCGCTGGTTCCAGCCCGACTCCTGGTAGCCGATCGCCAGTGCGAGGGCCGGGTCCACGCCGTGCCTGGTCGCCGTGGCGATGATCATCGCCTTGGTCTGCTCACGTGTCGGCACCGGCATCGTCGAGAGGAGCTCGTGGTTCTTCTTCGCGGCGGACACCGTCGTCGAGGGGAAGTGTTTCGCCGAGTAGCCGCCCGAGTTGAAGGGTGTGCTCATCTCCGGCTGGGACGTGCCCGAGGGCTTCGCGGGCTTGGAGGAGCTGGCGGCCTTGGCGGCGGTGGCTCCGGACTCTGGGACGCGCAGCTTCTGGCCGGGGTTGATGTGCTTGGTGAGACTGATCTTGTTGAGCGCGGCCAAGGCGCGCGCGGTGGTCCTGTGTCGCTGCGCGATGCCGATGAGGGTGTCCCCGGAACGCACCGTGTAGGTGCTCGTCGCCGTGCTCGCCGCGGCGGGCACAGCGGCGCCTGTCGCGGCCGGGCCCGAGCCCCCGGGCACCTGCAACCGCTGGCCGGGATGGATCAGTCGCCCGCCATCGGGGAGAGCGTTGCGGCTGACCAGCGCCCGCACGGTCGTGTGGTGCCGCTGGGCGATCGTGTAGAGGCTGTCGCCCTGCCTCACGACATAGGTGCCCCAGTCCGCGCTCGCGGAGACGGCCGGCCGGATTGACGCGATCGGTGTGAGAGTGGGCGGTGGGGTCGAGACGACGAGCGGCGCCATGTGCACTCCTGTGACATGTGTGGCGAGTGTGACGGTTGGGAAGAACCTACCGCACTCATGCTTTCCTCTGTGGAAGAGACGCCCAACCGCGTAGTCTCGAATCGTGACGACGTCCGGTACCCCCCTCGCCAGCCCCGCCCTGCTCGAGCGCGTCGGCTCCTGGCTCACCGTCCCCGACATCGCGGAGCGGATGGCAGTTCCTCTCTCGCGGGTCCGCCACATCCTCGACGACCGGGAGGTCCTCGCGGCACGGGTGGGGGAGAACAAGGCGCTCGCAGTGCCCGAGTCCTTCTTCGACGAGGAGGGGCCGCTCCCGGCGCTCAAGGGGACGTTCACGGTCCTCGGGGACGGTGGATGGAGCGATGCCGAGATCCTCGAGTGGCTGTTCACCCCCGACGAGACGCTTCCGCTGCCGGGTGCTCCCATCGACAACCTGCGGGGCGGCTTCAAGACCGAGATCCGACGCCGCGCCATGGAGCTTGCGCTCTAGAACTTCTGCACGAGTCCTCGCTGGACGAGCGGATCAGGCCGCCCGCTGGGTGGCCTGCCGGGCGAGGTCGGCGAGCGACGCATACCCCTGCCGGGTGAGGCGTGCGTCGGCAAGGGCCGAGAGGGCGTCCGCCAGCAGCGCGGTGATGCGGGCCTCGACCCAGTCGACACTCCCTGAGCCGGCGATGAGCCCCTGGAGGTCGGCGACGACGTCGGCATCGTCCCGGCCGAGCCCGGTGAGCAGCCGCTCAGCGTCCGGGGTGCCGAGCCGGTCGAGGGTGGCGGCGATGAGCACCGTGCGCTTGCCCTCCCGCAGGTCGTCACCGGCCGGTTTGCCGGTCACGGTGGGGTCGCCGAAGACCCCGAGCAGGTCGTCGCGGAGCTGGAAGGCGCGACCGACGTCGAGGCCGTAGCGGGAGAGGGCCGCGACTTGCTCCTGGGAGGCGTGCGCCGCGAGGGCGCCGATGAGGAGAGGATGCTCGACGGAGTACTTCGCGCTCTTGAAGCGGATGACGCGGTCGGCGCGGGCGAGGCGCTCCTCGGTCGAGAGCAAGGCCCAGGGGCGGACCGACTCCACGACGTCGAGGAACTGCCCGGCCATGAGCTGGGTCCGCATGACCGAGAAGAGGTCGCGGGCCGCCCCGAGGTCCGGCAGGTCCGCGCGGGCGACGAGGTCATCGGCGGCGGTGAGGCAGAGGTTGCCCGCGAGGACGGCGCCGGCGAGGCCGAAACGCTCGGGCGGCCCCTCCCAGCCGCGCCGGGCGTGCCTGGAGGCCAGGGCGACGTGGGCGGCGGGGGCGCCGCGGCGGGTGTCGGAGCCGTCCATGACGTCGTCGTGGAGGAGCGCGCCGGCCTGGAAGAACTCCATCGCCGTGGCCATGCCGATGATGTCGTCAGGCACGTCCTCGGCGGGGATCCCGGCCACGGTAGCGTAGCCCCAGGCGAGGAAGGAGGCCCTCAGTCGCTTGCCGCCGGCCAGCAGGTCCGAGCAGACGTCGAGCAGCTCGGTGACGTCGGGGCCGAGGTCGGTGAGCACCTGGCGCTGCCGTTCGATCTCGGCATCGACGCAGGTCTGCACCCGGCTGATGACGGTGCTCATGTGTCCTTCCTCATCGTGGATGGTGGCAGCCTACGGGACGGCACGTGGGCTACGTTGACGAGCATGGCCACTGGTCTTCCCTCGCGACTGGAGCGTCCGACGCATGTCACGGCCTCGATCCCCGCGCGCCTCGCCGCGCCCGCGGCCTCCATCTCCTTCGAGCTCTTCCCACCGAAGGATGACGCCTCCGAGGCCGCCCTCTGGCAGGCGATCCGCCGGCTGGAGGCGGTGCGGCCGGCCTTCGTCTCGGTCACCTACGGTGCTGGCGGCTCGACCCAGGACCGCACCGTGCGGGTCACCGAGCGGATCTCGCGGGAGACCACCCTCACCCCGCTCGCCCACCTCACATGCGTGGGTGCCACCGTCAGCCAGCTGCGCCACGTGGTCGGACAGTATGCGTCGGCCGGCGTCCGCAACGTCCTCGCCCTGCGCGGGGATCCGCCAGGCGACGTCCGCGGTCCCTGGGTGCCCCACCCGGGTGGACTCGACCACGCCGACCAGCTCGTCCGGCTCGTGCGCTCGCTCGGCGACTTCACCGTCGGGGTCGCCGCCTTCCCTGACGTCCATCCGGAGAGCCCCGACCTCGGCCACGACGTCGATGTGCTCGTCCGCAAGGCCGACGCCGGGGCGACCTTCGCGGTGACCCAGATGGTGTTCGACGCCGACACCTACCTGCGCCTGCGCGACCGGGTCGCCGCGCGACGGGACCTGCCCATCACCCCGGGCCTGATGCCGGTGACCAACCTCAAGCAGATCGCCCGGATGAGCGAGCTCATGGGCATGCCCCTGCCGGAGGCGGTCGTCTCCCGTCTCGCGGCGGTCGAGGGGGACTCGGCCGCGGTCCGCGCGGTGGGGGTCGAGATCGCGACCGAGCTCGGGCAGCGGATGCTCGAGGAGGGAGCGCCGGGCATCCACTTCATCACGATGAACCGCTCGACAGCGACGCTCGAGGTCTATCGCCACCTCGATCTCTGACGCTGCCCGAACGGCTCATGTCCCCGCCGGTCCGCGCGCCCTTCAGCGGACCCGCAGGGCCTCACCGTCGGTCATCGTGACGAGGTCGGCGTAGGTCGTCGGAAAGACCGTGTGGCTGTGTCCGGCGGCGGCCCAGACCTCCTCGAACTGCGCGAGGTCGACGTCGACGACCGTCCGCAGGGGAGCGCCGGAGGGGGTGCGGTGGCCGACCGGTGCGACGCCGCCGATGACGAAGCCGGTCTCCTGGCGGACGTAGACCGCGTCGGCGCTCTCCACGCCCGCGAGCCCGGCCGAGTCGGCGAGCACGTCGGTGTCGACCCGCGCGCCGCCCGAGGCCATGACGAGCAGGGGGGTGCGCAGCCCGTCCATGCTCACCGCGACGAAGATGAGCGAGTTCGCGATCTGGGCCGGGGTGATGCCGAGGGCCGTGGCGGCAGCCGCTGCTGTCCGCACAGCGTCGGGGAGGGTGGTGACGGCCGGCACTGAGGCTCCGGTCCGCTCTGCATGCGCCGTGAGCGCCCGGCGCACCGCGGCGACCCCGGGGTGGTCGCGCAGTGGGTTGTCGCGCAGTGGGTTGTCGCGCAGTGGGTTGTCGCGCAGAGGGTTGTCGAGGAGAGGACGGTCGTCCTCTTGACGGCTGTGCATGGGCATGTCCTAGAGTGTTCGAACAGGTGTTCGATCATGGGTCGAGTCGGTCGGACACCGCCGGTTCTCCACGAGGAGAACCGGGCTGTGCTTCGACCGTCACCATAACGACAGGGGCTGACTCGCCATGCGTTCCTATGCCGAACCCATCATCGCTCACCCGGATCCGGCGCTGCACCACCACACCGCCCTCTCCCTTCACGGCAGTGACGCTGCGCACGGCGACGGCAGGCCGCCCGAGGGCCCGCCGCGCGCCTTCCTCTGGCGCGGCCGGCACTACGCCGTCCGCGCAGTCGTCGCGACCTGGCTCGACCATGCCCCGTGGTGGCGGGGCGCCTCCCAGACGGTGCGCCGCTGCTGGCGGGTGGAGGCGAGTGCGGGGATGGCGGGCGGTTCCTCGGTCGTCGACCTCGCCTGCGACGCCGACGGCACGTGGCACCTGCTGGCCGTTCTCGACTGATCCGTTCACGACTGCACGACTGATCCGTTCACGACTGAAGGAGCACGACATGTCCGCCAGCGCTGTCCTCGATCTGCTCGACCGCTCTCGGGAGAGCCTCATCGACGCCCGCCACGAGCCGGCGGTCGACCGCCGCTACCGGATCGCCCACCTTGCGGCGCTGCGTGCGGGCGCGGCCGTCCTCGCGGCACGCTCGCGTCCGGCGCGGCGGGTGCGGGGCATGGTGACGGTCTGGGACCTCATCCCGACGCTCGCGCCGGAGCTGTCGGAGTGGTCCGGCGTCTTCGCCCGGTGCGCCTCCCGCCGCGAGGACCGGGTGAGCGCCCGGGAGGCCGACGACCTGGTCCGCGACGCCGAGCGCTTCCTCGAGCTCGTCGCCCACGCTCTCACCCGGTGAGCACTCTGTCGCCGCCCCTGATGTCATGAGCCTCGACTTCGCACACCTCCACGTGGCCTCCGGTTTCTCGATGCGCTACGGCGCCTCGATGCCGGGCGACCTCGTCGAGCGGGCCGCCCAGCTCGGCCAGCACACCCTGGCCCTCACCGATCGCGACGGACTCTACGGCGCGGTCCGCTTCACCACCGCCGCGGTGAAGGCGGGCATCGCGCCAGTGCTGGGAGTCGACCTGGCCTGTGCTCCCGAGACGGTCGATCGCAGTGCGCCGCCCACCCGCACCCCGGTCCGCGGTGGTGCGTATGTGGATGCTCGCCTGCCCCGGGTCACACTCCTCGCGCGGGGAGTCGCCTCGGGCGTGCCGCACAGCGCGGGCTGGCGTGCGCTGTGCCGGGTCGTGAGCGAGGCGCATGACGCGCTGGCCCGGGATGAGCAGGGTGGGGCGTGGGGCGGAGGGGCACAAGGACAGGGTGGGGCGTGGGGCGGAGGGGCACAAGGACGAGGCAGACCGGTCACCTCCCGGGAGCGGATCGCGTCGTGGGGGCGTGAGTCGGACGCGCTCGTCGTCCTCCTCGGGGCGGACAGCGACGTCGGCCGGGCCGTCCTCGCCCGCCGGGACCGGGAAGCGCAGGAGCGACTGGCCCGGTGGCGGCGGAGCCTTCCCGGGGCGGTCGTCGTCGAGGTCGTCTGTCACGACGGTCCACCCGGCACGCCCGGGTGTCGTGAGCATGCCCGCCGGATGCTCGCCCTCGCCGACGCGACCGGCACCCCGGCGATCCTCAGCGCCGCCGTCCGGCACCGGGACCGGGAGCAGGCCCGCGTCGTCGACGTCCTCGACGCGAGCCGCCGGCTCGTCGCCCTCGACCCACGCCATCTCGACCGGACGACCGACGCCGGCTATCTCGCAGCGACCGAGACGATGGTCGAGGTCGCCGAGGTCGTCACCGGCAACCCGGTGCGCGCGGCGCAGCTGCTGCACGACACGGTCCTCCTCGCAGCCGAGTGCGCCCTCGACCCACGCCGCGATCTCGGCATCGGCTCGGTCCACCTCCCCGAGGGGAGTGTCCTCGGCATCCCCGCCGGCACCGATCCGCAGGCGGTCCTGCAGGCACGCTGCCGGGGGGCTGTCGCAGGTCGCTTCCCCGGAGTGAGCCCGGCGCTGGTGGACCGGGTCCAGCGTCGCCTCGCCGACGAGCTCGACGTCATCGCTCAGCTCGGCTACGCCACGTACTTCCTCACCGTGGCCGAGGTGACCGACCTCATCCGGGAGCGCGGGGTGCGGGTGGCGGCCCGGGGGTCCGGAGCCGGGTCGCTGGTGAACTACCTGCTTCAGATCAGCGGGGTGGACCCGATCCGCTACGACCTCCTCATGGAGCGCTTCTGCTCCCCGCTGCGGGCCGAGCTGCCGGACATCGACATCGATGTCGAGTCCGCGCGCCGCACCGAGATCTATGGTGCGGTCATCGAGCGCTTCGGCCCCGAGAGGGTCACGTGCGTCTCGATGATGGACACCTACCGGGTGCGGCACGCGATCCGGGACGTCGGCGCCGCCCTCGGCATGGCGCCGCGCGACATCGACGAGATCGCGAAGTCCTTCCCGCACATCCGCGCCCGTGATGCCCGCTCGGCCATCGGCGACCTGCCCGAGCTGCGCACCCGCGGCTTCGGCGCCGCCCACCTGCAGACCTTCTTCGACCTCGTCGAGAGCCTCGACGGCCTGCCGCGCCATATCGCCCTCCATCCGTGCGGGATCGTCCTGTCCGGAGCCGGCCTGCTCGACCGCACCCCGGTCGAGCCGAGCCTGCTCGGGTTCCCCATGAGCCAGTTCGACAAGGACGACGTGGAGGCGCTCGGGCTGCTCAAGCTCGACGTCCTCGGCATCCGGATGCAGTCGGCGATGGCACACGCCGTCGCCGAGGTCACGCGGACGACAGGGGAGCGGATCGACCTCGACGACCAGAGCCACGTCCCTCTCGACGACGAGGCGACCTTCGCGATGATCCGCACCACCCGCACCCTCGGCTGCTTCCAGATCGAGAGCCCCGGCCAGCGCGAGCTCATCGGCAAGCTCGGTCCGACCCGCTTCGAGGACCTCATCGTCGACATCTCGCTCTTCCGTCCGGGGCCGGTCAAGTCCGACATGATCAGGCCCTACCTCGAGAGCCGGCACGGGTGGCGCCGGACGCGTTATCTCCACCCCTCTCTCGTTCCGGCCCTGGAGGAGACCGAGGGCGTCGTCGTCTTCCACGAGCAGGTGCTCCACATCGTGGCCGTGACGACCGGGGTGAGCCTGGCCCAGGCCGACGAGGTCCGCCGCGCCATGGGCACCCCGTCGGGACAGCAGGAGATCGAGGCCTGGTGGCGCCCGGCTGCCTCAGCCCGCGGCTACACCCCCGATGAGACCGACGAGATCTGGGAGGTGCTGCGCTCCTTCGCCTCCTTCGGGTTCTGCAAGGCACACGCCGCGGCCTTCGCCCTCCCCACCTACCACTCGGCGTGGCTCAAGACCCATCACCCGGCCGCGTTCCTCTCCGGCGTCCTCACCCATGACCCGGGCATGTACCCCAAGCGGCTCATCCTCGACGATGCCCGCATTCTCGGGATCGAGGTACTGCCCGTCGACGTCAACTCCTCCCGGCAGCACTACAGCGTCGAGCCCGGCACCGGGGCCACCGAGGGAGAGGAGGTGAGCCGGTTCGCGATCCGGCTCAGCCTCGCGGACGTCAAGGGGATGAGCGCCGCTGAGGTCGAGCGGATCGTCGCCGCTGCTCCATTCCTCGACCTCGACGACTTCTGGCACCGGGCGGGGGTGAGTCGGCCGGTCGTCGAGCGGCTCGTCCTCGTCGGCGCCTTCGACCGGCTCCACGGGATCGGTGCCGGCGCCGTGCCGCGTCGAGGTCAGGTGACTCGACGAGACCTGCTCCTCCATGTCGCGGCCCTCGACCGGCACACCCGCTCGCGAGTGTCGGCATCGCCGCGTGGGCCCGGGGCGGGGGAGCGAACCCAGCTCAGCCTCGACCTCGGCGACGCTCCGCGGCTGCTCGCTCACGGACTTCCCGAGCTCACCGGGGTCGAGCGGGTCCGGGCCGAGCTCGAGATCCTCGGTCTCGACGCGAGCGCGCACGTCATGGACTTCTACCGGCCCCTCACCCGAGCGCTGGGCGTGACCCCGGCCGCCGACCTGCTCTCCTGCCGCAGCGGGTCGGTCGTCTGGCTCGCCGGCACCAAGGTCGCGACCCAGACCCCGCCGGTCCGCTCCGGCCGGCGGGTCGTGTTCCTCACGGTCGACGACGGCACCGGACCGGCCGATGCGACCTTCTTCGAGGACGTCCAGGGCCCGTATGCCGAGGTCGTCTTCCACTCCTGGATGATCCTCGTGCGCGGTGTGGTCCGCCGCACCGGCGACCGGGGGGTCTCGGTCCGCGCCACCGGCGCGTGGGAGCTCTCCGCGCTCGAGGAGGCGTGGCGGGCCGGGGGGATGCCCGCGGTGGAGCACTGCATCGCCGAGACGGACGTCAGCGAGGCCGACCTCGTTCCGGCGCAGGCCCCGGGTCCTCGGCGGATCCTCCTGCACGCCTCCGGATTCCGTCAGTCCCCGTATGCGGACGTAGGCCCGGCGGGACCCGGCCGATCGAGCTGGCCCACCTCACCTGCGAGTGCCGGGCGAGAAACAGGTCCGGCGGGCGTCTCCCGGAAGGTGTGGCATGCCTCGCCGGGGAGCCCGGGACGATGAGCCACGGCACCCCGTCGTCGTCGGCGGAGCCGACTAGAGT
>JBHEPF010000176.1:0-3754 GCA_046260445.1 Dermatophilaceae bacterium
GCACGCTCACGAGGTGGGTTAGACTGCCGTGGCTGTCACTGATCGGGCCTCGGCCGCAAAGTGCCGCGCCGGTGTAGCTCAATGGTAGAGCGCCAGCTTCCCAAGCTGGACACGCGGGTTCGATTCCCGTCACCGGCTCCAGTGGTCGAGGGCCCCGATGCGTATGCGTCGGGGCCCTCGCCGATCCCGGCAACGACCGGTCAGTCGTTCACATAGGAGTCGCAGTTCGCGAGGTCGCCTGCTGTGCCCCGGACGAAGATGACCGCCTCGCCCTGCCGGGTGCCCGCCTGCCCGAGATGGACGTTGACGTGGAGTGGGTGCCGGCGGTTCTCCGGGAACTCGTCGGCGTGCGGCAGCTGGACGTACTTCTCGCCACCGTTCGCGGCCAGCACAACACACGCGCCGTTGCCGAGGACTCTGACGTGCGTGTGGTCGGCCTGGGCGGCGCTGGCGCCGACGACAACGACGACCCCGGACAAGGCGACGCTGGCACAGCTGCGGCTGATGTTCATGGCGGTCCCTTTCGCGACCAGGTCGCCCGAGGAGGCTCCTGACTCCGTTGCGCCTGGATCCTCTCGATGGTCCTCTCGGACGGCTCAGTCCGCAAGGCTCGTGGAACGTCCCCGCCTCTGCCTGTGTACCCACTCTGGGGGATGCCGGCGCCCGGGACCTCCCATGAGCATCGAGAAGGGTCGACGACAGCAACACACCGCCGGCCCTTCGCCACCACGCTGCGAGGGTGACCACCGGCTCATCGCCACAACCGGCAGAACAGACCACGACAGAAGGAACAACCCCAGTTGGAGGGGCACCGCATGAGCACAGCACCAGCCGGCATGACCCGGCTCGTCGTCAAGAGCAAGATCGGCATCGACCGAGACTTCGAGGCGCTCGGACCCGACGACCGGCGCGCCTGGTTCGTCGACGGGAAGTTCGGCCCGCGCCCGGCCGCCGAGGTCCAGGACGCCGCGGGCACGGTGACGCACCGGCTGAAGGGCCGACTCTTCGGCATCCCGAAGCAGATCGTGGTCTCCGACGCAGCCGGTGGGGAGATCGCATCGATCCGGGCCAAGATCTCTCCGCTCAAGAGCAAGATGATCATCACCTTGACCGGCGGTGGGGAGTGGGTGCTCGAGGGCAACCTCATCGAGAAGGACTACACGATCCGGTCGGGCGACACGGTGGTCGCGGCCATCTCGCAGAAGTTCCTCACCGTCCGCGACGCATACACGATCGACATCGCCGACGGCGTGGACCAGGGTCTCGCCCTCGCCGTCCTCTGGGCGGTGGACGCCTTCCGCGAGCAGAGGTAGTCGCCTCAGGTGGCCGATAGCCACTGAGGCCCGCCGGTATCACCAGCACGGTCTCCCGCCTCCTCTGGAGCAGGGGAACCACCAGGGTTCCCCCTGCAGGGGAGGCACAGCCATGACCAACAAGCCACGACGACCGCTCGGAGACCGTCCCATCAGGGCCGAGGTGTCAGAGCAACTCGTAAGCCTGCGGCACCGCACCCTCGCCCTCGCGGCGTTCATCGACATCGACGGCACCCTGCCAGTCGACCTCATCGACGCCGAGCCGATCTCGGGCAGCACGACGTTCGAGCAGATCACCTGCGTCGGCCTCACCCCGTCGATGGACCAGCTCACCGCTGTCGTCCGTATCCACGCCGGATCCGGCTACTCCGGGCCGTTGTGCGCCGCCGGGTCGACCGAGCACGTGCGCTTCTTCGTCTCCACGGACGATGGCTCCACGTGGACCGACGCCGGCACCGACTCCTTCGCCGTCCACGACACCACCGGCCCACGTCCGCTCGACCACGCAGTGAATGTCGTGGCCCCGATGCGACACACGCTGTGCTGGATCGAGAACCACCCCATCGTGCGCGCGATTCTGTCTTGGAACGTCACCCCGCCGGCCGGTAACCCCCATTGGACGCCACCCTGGGGCAACGTCGTCGACGTGCGGGTGCGGCCGCGCGGCCGTCGCTTCCCGAGGCTGTCCGACCTTATCGAGGTCGGCGCGATCAAGATCCCGAAGGACCTGGCGGCGACCCTCGTGCTCGACAGCCCGGTCACCCTCACCCAGGCTCCGAGCCCGGGCGTGCCCGAGCTGGCCAAGACCTACGCCGAGGCGAAGGTGCCGGCGCACCGGTTCGCGCTCCCGGCATACCTCGCGGCGACCCAGAGCGGCCTCCCGACCCCGGCCGTCGGTGCCGCCAGTGACGTCAAGGTTTCCGGTGGAGCCTTCGGCGCGGTACTGACCGAGATCAACCTCACCGGCAAGGACTTCCTCTCCGGCCTGTTCAAGACCGACGGGGACACCTCCTACGAAGAACTGGGCTGCATCGGCTATGACCCCGTCGAGGACGCCCTCGTCGGGGTGTTCACGGTCAAGCGCAGCTCGGGTTACAGCGGGGGGCCCTGCACGGCCGGGTCCACCGAGCACGTCGCCTTCTGGGTCGACTGGGGCAGCGGCTGGGAGCACGTCGGCACCACCGCCACGACTGTCCACGACGAGGATGTGCCCGACGAAGGCCTGCACTTCGCCGTCTACCACCCGCTCGGCTCATACGCCCACCGCAGGTCGTGCTCCGACGGCCCTGTGCAGCCCCGGATCCGCGCCGTGCTGTCGTGGCAGCAGGCGCCTCCTCCCGGAGACCCTCACTGGCGTCCAACGTGGGGTAACCGCGAGGAGACGACCATCGAGCTGCCGGCGGGCGCCGTGACGCCCCTCTCCCCGGTGCTGGAGAGCGTCAGCGGGCACGCCGTCTGCCAGATCGACCCGTCGACCGGACGCACGATCGTCCACCAGCGCCCGTTCGGCGCCCGCGTCTCGATCGCCGGGTTCATCCCCGGAGCACCCGACAGGTCCTCGCCGCCGATGAAGTACCGCCTGGTGGCACGCCAGATCGACTCAGGCGGAGCAGTCCTCGCGACCGAGACACTGCGCACGAACTTCAGTGTGTGGGTCACCGAGTCGGTCGGTGGTGGCGCCCCGACCCAGCACGTCGTGAACCAGGTGGCCGATGCCGACGGGTGGTTCGACTACCTCGACGACACCGACCCCTCCGGCACCGGATGGCGCCGTGTCGTCGGCAACCTGCTCTACCCGTGGCAGTCGATGCCGCGAACCGGCTTGTGGGAGGTCGAGCTTCGCGCCAAGGACGCAGGCGGCACGGTGTACGCGGCGCAGGTCATCACCTGCACCGACTCCACGACCCGCCAGCAGGTGCGACTCCACCTCGACCAGGCGGCGCCTGACGCCGACGTCGAGATCACGAGCTACCGGATGCCGGGCCAGCCGGCGATCCCCGCCGGCTCGTGCATGAAGTTCCCGGTCGGTGCGATCCTGGCGGGAATCTTCTCGGCCACCGACGAACACTTCGACAGCATCGGGCTCGCCGTCGAGGGCACCGCGTTCGCCGCGACGACTCCGGGCGGCTCACCACGGTGGACACTCTCCGGCGCCACGGCGTACCCGGCGGCGGCGACGAGCGGCACCTCGGGCACGTGGGAGTTCGACACGTCGGGGATGCCGGCCTGCGGCTACGTACTGCGTGGCACCGCGGTCGACCGCACGGTCAACGGCTCCGGCGGCTGGCGCGACGTGGACGTCGAGGGCTTCTCGCTGGAGTAACCTCGCGGGTCGTCACGGCCGGTCGTCGGGTCACTCCGCCGACCGGCCGCGATGCACCCCCATCTAGACTTCAGCGCACCGACCTCGCCCCCGACCACGGCATACACAAGGAGCATCG
>JBHEPF010000004.1:0-37798 GCA_046260445.1 Dermatophilaceae bacterium
CCTCGTATGCGATGCGCGCGCGCGGGATGCACGTCGCCAGCGCCGCGAGGGCCCGGTCGACATCGGTGTCGGTGCTCGTGTGGCCGAGAGTGAGGCGCACCACGCCGACCGGCTCAGGACCGGTGTACCCGATCGCCTCGAGGACGTGACTGCGCCCAGGGACACCGGCCTGGCAGGCCGACCCCGTCGAGGCCTCGATTCCCGCGGCGTCGAGGAGGTAGAGCAGGGCGTCGGGCTCACACCCGGGGACGACGAGGTGGGCGAAGGCGGGCAGCCGGTCCTCTGCCGAGCCCGGTGTCCACGCGCCGCCGACAGCGACCCCGAGGTCGAGGGCGAGGGCGCCCCCGATGAGACGGTCCCTGAGAGTGAGGAGTCGGGCGACCTCCCGCTCGCGGCGCTGGGAGAGGACCTCGATCGCGGCGGCGAACGCGGCGATGAGAGCGACGGGCAGGGTCCCGCCGCGCAGGCCGCGCTCGTGGCGACCACCACGGACGATCGGCTCGACGCCTGCGTGGCGGGACGCGAGCAGGACTCCGATCCCCATCGGACCCCCGAGCTTGTGCGCGGAGACGGACATGAGGTCGAGACCGGTGTCGCGGAAGGAGATCGCACACGGTCCGGCCGCCTGGACGGCGTCGGAGTGGACGGTGACCCCCCGCTCTCGCGCGAGCTCTGCGACCTCGCGGACGGGCTGGACCGTGCCGATCTCGTTGTTCGCCCACATCAGGCTGACCAGGGCCGCCGGAGCCCCCGCCTCCTCGAGGTCGTCCAAGGCTGCGGTGACGGCAGCGGCCGTGACGACGCCCGACTCGGTGGGAGTGACGAGTCGCACCACGCCACCCCGCTTGCCCAGCGCCTCGACCGGCTCGAGGACCGCGTGGTGCTCGATCGCACTCGTGACCACGCCGCGGGTGCGCGGGTCTGCGGAGGTGCGGGCCGCATACGACCCGGTCACGGCGAGGTTGTCGGCCTCGGTGCCGCCGCTCGTGAAGATGATCTCGGTGGGGTGCGCGCCCAGGTCCGCGGCGATCCGCTCGCGTGACTCCTCGACGAGGGCCCGGACGCGGCGGCCGGAGGTGTGCAGGGACGACGCGTTGCCGACCAGACCCGCAGCATCGGTGAGGGCCTCCAGCGCCGCGGGGACCATCGGCGTGGTCGCGGCGTGGTCGAGATAGACGCCGGAGGCGAGGGGGTCGGACACCCATTCATGGTACGGACCCGCTGCGCGTAGTCCGTGACCTCCCAGCTCGGACACCGGGGTGCGCTGATCCACGGCCTGCCGCCTCCGCGGCTGGGCGAATAATAGCCGTCAATGCAGGCCCGCGGTGGTTTAGCGGCCACCGGGATAGCTCACTCTCACGAGTTGATATCGAGACGATAACGAATGGGCCTGCACCCCCCGTTCCGGGTCTTCAGGGCCGCATCGTCTCCTACGGTGCGAGAACATGTCGGCCGCGTACCCACGCGGCCGCTACCCCTCGCACATCCGCGAGGGACTCATCATTCCTCATCAAAGGAGCTACCCGATGACGAGACGTACTCGCATCCTGAGCATGGTCGCCGTCGGCGCACTCATGCTCACGGCGTGTGCTAGTCAGGACACCGGTACTGAGTCCACCGACACCGGCACCGACACAGATACAGCCGCTGCAGAGCGCAGCGGCGGGACGCTCCGCGTCGCGGAGACGAACGCCTTCACGTCGTTCAACAACAATGTCAGTGCCAACAACCTGGACATCAACAGCAAGGTCCTGGGCACGATGCGCAGCGACTTCATCTACCTGGACAACGAGCTCAACATCGTCCCGGACGAGTCGTTCGGGACCTATGAGAAGGTCTCCGACGACCCGCTCGCGGTGAAGTACACCGTCAACGAGAGCTCCGTCTGGTCCGATGGCAATGCCATCGACAAGGGCGACATGCTTCTGCAGTGGGCCATCCTGTCCGGCCACTTCGACGGCGAGCCGAACGCCGAGGGCGCTGCTGAGCCCGCCTTCTTCTCGTACGCCGGCTCGACCGAGGGTCTCAGCCTCACAGACATGCCGGAGTTCGAGGACGACCGGACGATGACGCTCACCTACTCCGAGCCCTACGTCGACTGGGAGATCAGCTACGACCTCGGCAGCGCCATGCCCGCCCACGTTGTGGCCGAGCAGGCCGGTCTCGCCGACGAGGCGGCTCTCGTGGAGCTCCTCGAGACCGCGACCCCGGGTGAGGCGAACGAGGAGCTCCAGGCCGTCGCCGACTTCTGGAACACCGGCTACGTCACGAACACCATGCCGTCCGACGAGAGCCTGCTGCTCTCCAGCGGCCCGATGATCGTCACCGACATGGTGCCCGAGCAGTCGGTGACCCTCGCCGTCAACGACGCCTACGGCGGTGACCTCCCGGCGCAGGTCGACGAGATCACCGTCCGCTTCATCGGTGACGCGGCCGCCGCGATCGCGGCGCTGCGCAACGGCGAGGTCGACATCATCGCCCCGCAGCCCACCGTGGACGCGGTGCAGGAGGTCCAGAGCATCGAAGACGTCACGGTTCTCCAGGGCCCGCAGCTGGTCTACGACCACCTCGACCTCAGCTTCGACAGCGAGGTCTTCGCCGACCAGAACGTCCGGGAGGCCTTCCTCAAGACCATCCCCCGCGACGTCATCGTCGATCGGCTCATCCGGCCGATCAACGAGAACGCCGAGGTCGTCAACAGCCAGCTCTACCTGCCGTCCGAGGGTGACCTCTACACCCAGGCCGTCTCGGAGAACGGCTCCGACGCCTACGCCGAGGTCGACATCGAGGGCGCTCGCGAGCTCCTCGCCGGTGCGACCCCGACGGTCCGGATTCTCTACAACTCCAACAACCCGATCCGGGTCGACACCTTCTCGATCATCCAGGAGTCCGCCACCGAGGCCGGCTTCAACATCGAGGACGGCGGCTCGGCCGACTGGGGGTCCGAGCTCGGCGGCGGCGGCTACGACGCCTCCATCTTCGGCTGGATCAGCAGCGGTGTCGGCAGCGCCGGCATCCCGCAGATCTTCTCGACCACCGGTGGCGGCAACTACAGCGGCTACTCCAACCCCGAGGTCGACGCGCTGGCCACCGAGCTCTTGGTGACGTCCGACTCTGACGAGGCAGAGTCGATCAAGCGACAGATCGACACGCTGCTCTGGAGCGACGCCTACGGCGTCACCCTCTTCCAGGGTCCCGGCCTCATCGTGCACTCCAACGACGTCGAAGGCGTCGAGTACATGTCCAACCAGACCGGTGTCTGGTGGAACTTCTGGGAGTGGTCGCTCGCTTCCTGACCCACTGACGGTGGGGTATGCGCGCACTGCGTGCGCGCATACCCCACCTCTGTCTCTACCCACCTTCGAGTCCGAGCCACCACGAGCCTTGCTCGGGCCTTATCGTGAACACACCCTCATCCGGGGACAGAGAGTGAGACGCGCATGCTGGGATATGTGATCAGACGCCTGGCGATGGCCGTGGTCATCCTGTTCGCCTCGTCCTACCTGGTCTACAACCTCGCCGCCTTCGCCGGCGACCCCCTCGAGGACCTGCGGCAGAGCCGTGACGCGAACCGCGATGCGCTCATCGCGCAGCGCACCGCCGCCCTCAACCTCGACATCCCGCCCCCCCTTCGCTACTTCCTGTGGATCCGGGGTGCGATCGGGTGTGCCGCGCCCTTCATCGCGACGTGCGACCTCGGCACCAACCTGCAGGGCTTCCAGGTGACCGACCTGCTCGCCCGGGCCATCGCCCAGACCATCCTGCTCGTCACCGCGGCCACCATTCTTTCGATCGTCATCGGCATCGCCCTCGGCATCGTCTCCGCGCTGCGCCAGTACTCCGGTCTCGACTACGGGATCACCTTCATGGCGTTCCTCTTCTTCTCTCTGCCGGTCTTCTGGGTCGCAGTCCTGCTCAAGGAGTTCGGCGCTATCCGCTTCAACGACTTTCTCCGGGATCCGACCTTCTCCCCCACGGTGGTTCTGTTCGTGGGGATCGTTGTCGCCCTGGCGGCCTATGGCACGGCCTATGGCGCGACCCGGACCAAGGTGTTCGTCGCTGTGGGCGCCGCCGCCGTCGTCATGGGCCTCATGCTCGGCCTCAGCGCCACCGGCTGGCTCGTCGCGCCGTTCCTCGGCATACCTGGCATCCTCGTCGTCGGCGGCCTCATCGCCGTGGCTCTCACCTTCCTCATGTCAGGACTGCGCAACCGACGCGCCCTGTACTCCGGGCTCACCGCCGTGCTCGTCGCGGCGATCGCCTACTTCCCGATTCAGCCCGTCCTCGGTGACGACATCAGCTGGCTGCTGGTGTTCGGCCTGGGGCTCGTCACCATCGTCGTCGGGGCGGCCATCGGCTATGCCTACGGTGGCTATGACCGGGCCCAGAGCATGCGGGTCGGCGCCGCTTCAGCGTTCTTCGCCGGTGGTCTGGTGCTGCTGGACCGCTTCATGCAGTCCTGGCCCCAGTACGTCGGCCACGGACGGATCCGAGGCAGACCCATCTCGACCGTCGGCTCGTCCACCCCTGGCTTCAACAACGAAGGGTTCTGGCTGACCGGCCTCGACACGATGACCCACCTCATCCTCCCGACGGCGGCCCTCATGCTCGTCGCCCTCGCCGGCTACAGCCGCTACTCCAGGGCCTCGATGCTCGAGATCATGAACATGGACTACATCCGGACCGCCCGGGCCAAGGGCGCCAGTGAGCGCTCGGTCGTCATGAAGCACGCCTTCCGCAACGCGCTCATCCCGCTCGCCACGCTCATCGCCTTCGACATCGGCGGCCTCATCGGCGGCGCCGTCATCACCGAGAACGTCTTCGCCTTCACCGGCATGGGCCAGCTCTTCATCCAGGCCCTCGGCATCGTCGACCTCAACCCGCTCATGGGTGTCTTCCTCATCACCGGACTCCTCGCCATGGTCTTCAACCTCGTCGCCGACCTGTTGTACTCCGTCCTCGACCCGAGAGTGCGGGTGAAGGCATGACCACCAGTCCCGATCGGCACGACGAGGCCGTCGCCAAGGTCGCCGACGAGGGTGTCGACGGCCTGGCGCGCGAGACCGAGGGGCTCTCCCAGGGGCAGATCGTCCGCAAGCGGTTCAGGCACAACACCGCCGCGGTCGTCTCCGTCGTCGTCCTCGTCGCCGTCATCCTGCTCGCGCTCACCTCGATCGGGTTCGGCCCGGTGCCGGGGTGGTGGCAGTGGAGCTACACCCAGCAGCCGCCGGTCGTCGACGGCGGGCGGCCCACGCTCGGTCTCACCGGCATCGGCGACCACCCGTTCGGTCAGGACAACCTCGGCCGTGACCTCTTCGCCATGACGATGCGCGGCACCCAGATGACCTTGCTCGTCATGACGGTGACCGGTCTGCTCGCCGGCATCATCGGCGTCGTCATCGGCGCGACCTCGGGGTACTTCCGCGGCTGGACCGAGGCGATTCTCATGCGCCTCACCGACATCATCATCATCATCCCGCTCCTCATCCTCGCCGCCGTCCTCGGCCGCATGGCCATGACGTACATCGGACGGGGCACTCTTCAGGTGGCTGTGCTCGGAGTCCTCATCGGGATCTTCGCCTGGACCGCGCTCGCCCGCCTCGTCCGAGCCGAGATCCTCTCCCTGCGAGAACGGGAGTTCGTCGACGCCGCACGGCTCGCCGGTGCGAAAGACACCCGGATCATCTTCAAACACATCCTGCCGAACAGCATCGGCGTCATCACCGTCAACCTCACCCTGCTGCTCGCGGCCGTCGTCCTGCTCGAGACCGCGCTCAGCTACCTCGGTTTCGGCGTCCAGCCGCCCGACTGGTCGCTCGGGCGGCTCATCAGCGCCAACCAGCAGGCGTTCACCACCCGGCCCTGGCTGTTCTGGTTCCCCGGCCTGTTCATCATCCTCATCTGCCTCTCGATCAACTTCATCGGCGACGGTCTTCGCGACGCCTTCGACCCGCGCCAGAAGAAGTTCAACGCGAAGAAGGCGAAGGAGACGAGCGAGCACATGCTCGACGAGACCGACGCCGTGGACCAGGATGTCGCTCGCAGCGACACCGACGGCAACGCGCCCGGGCCGACCAAGCCGGCGTGATGACGTCGACCATGGCCCTGTTGATCGTGCCCCTGCGGCGTCGTGCTGCTGTCCTCTCGCTACGCGAGCAGCCAGAGCACGGCGGACAGAGCCAGTCCGCCCAGCGTGAGGGCCAGATGCGTCAGGCGCGGGGTGGTCGTCAGGCGGGCGGCGGTGTCGAGGGAGCCGGCCTCGACCAGGTCCTGCCAGTGCCCTCGGATCACGAGGGCGAGCGACCCCGAGAGGCTCGACGGGAGGTCGCCGGGGCGTACCGCGCCGCCTCGCTGGGCCTGGACTCGGGTTGTCGCCCGGTCGGGGTCCGGCCGGCTGCGCATCGCGCTCAGGCCCCCGGGACTCGGCGCCGCCTGGGCATGCACCGCTCCCTGTGGAGTGACCAGGGTGAGGTTGAACCGGGTCTCCACCTCGATGATCGCTCCCCAGGGCACGACGTGCGATCGCCACGAGTTCTCCACGCGGACCGCCTCCTCGTCGACGACGACCCGCGGAGCGACGAAGTAGATGTACGCGATGACCGTGATGGCCATGGCCGTCGTTGCGATCGCCGCGGACGACGACCGGACCGGCATGAAGGCCGAGGCGAAGATCGGCACCGTGACGAGCATGGTGAAGAACACGAAGACCCACCCGGTCCGTGGGCGGGCGACAACCGGCCCCCCGGACAACCATCGACTCGCCATGGCCACCATCCTCGCAAACCGCACGACTGCCAGACCCCAAGGAGTCCCCGATGATCAAGGACCTGCTCCAGAAGTGGAGGAGTCTCGAGTCCACTCCCGAGGCCGCGGTCGGGGGAATCTCGACGGGTGAGCCAGTCAAGCGCGGTGACCGCGTCCTCGACGTCGAGCACCTCTCCGTCGACTTCGGCGTCAACAAGGAGTGGGTGCCGGCCGCGATCGACCTGTCCTACCACGTCGATGCGGGCGAGGTGCTGGCCATCGTCGGTGAGTCCGGGTCGGGCAAGAGTGCGAGCTCGATGGCGCTCCTCGGCCTGCTGCCCTCCAACTCGCGGGTGCGCGGAAGCGTGCGGCTGGCCGGTCAGGAACTCCTCGGGCTGCACTCGGGCGCCCTTCGCTCGGTCCGGGGCTCCGAGGTGGCCGTCATCTTCCAGGAGCCGATGACGGCACTGAACCCGGTCTACACAGTGGGCCAGCAGATCGTCGAGACGCTGCGGCTGCACAAGCCGATCTCGCCGAGCAAGGCGGCGATCGAGGCCAAGCGGATGCTCGAGCTCGTCGAGCTGCCGGATCCGCAGAAGGCCTATCACTCCTTCCCCCACCAGCTCTCGGGCGGTCAGCGGCAGCGCGCGATGATCGCCCAGTCGCTCTCCTGCGACCCCAAGCTCCTCATCGCCGACGAGCCGACGACCGCGCTCGACGTCACCGTCCAGGCCGAGATCCTCGAGCTGATGCGCAACCTCAAGGACAAGCTCGACAGCGCGATCATCCTCATCACCCACGACATGGGCGTCGTCGCCGACCTCTCCGACCGGATCGCCGTGATGCGCCGCGGCCGCATCGTCGAGCAGGGCCCGTCACGTGAGATCTTCCTGCGCCCACAGCACCCCTACACGATCGAACTCCTCGAGGCGGTCCCCCACCTCGGGCAGCGTGAGGGTGGCGAGGTCATCGTCGACGAGTCGGTCGAGAAGGCCCTTGCGGCGTCCAGCGCGGCCGCGCGCGCTCGTGACGCTCACGCCGTCGGGATGGTCGCCCGGCGGAGGACGGTGGCCAAGGACGCGGACATCGTGCTCGAGCTCAAGGATGTCGCCATCGACTACCCGAAGCAGGGTCGGCAACCGGCGTTCCGCGCGGTGGAGAGTGCCACCCTGCACATCCGCAAGGGCGAGATCGTGGGCCTCGTCGGTGAGTCCGGCTCGGGCAAGACGACGATCGGACGCGCAGCGACAGGGCTGCTGCCCGTCGCGGCGGGCTCCCTCACGGTGGACGGCGTCGAGCTGCGCGGGGCGTCTCGATCGACGCTCAACAAGGTGCGCAGGGAAGTCGGGATGGTCTTCCAGGACCCGTCGTCCTCGCTCAACCCGCGACTGCCCCTCGGCGAGTCGATCGGCGAGCCGCTGTTCCTCGCGGGGGAGGCCAAGGGCCAGGAGCTGCAACGCCGGATCGAGGCCCTGCTGGACCAGGTCGAGCTGCCTCGCAGCTATCGCAACCGCTACCCCCATGAGCTGAGCGGTGGGCAGAAGCAACGCGTCGGCATCGCGCGGTCACTCGCCCTGCGGCCCTCTCTCCTCGTCGCCGACGAGCCGACGTCGGCGCTCGACGTCTCGGTGCAGGCGCGCGTTCTCGACCTGTTCCGCGAGCTGCAGGCCGAGATGGGCTTCGCCTGTCTCTTCGTCACCCACGACCTCGCCGTCGTCGACGCGCTCGCCGACCGCATCTGCGTGATGAAGACCGGCCTCATCGTCGAGCAGGGCGACCGTGACGCGATCCTCCGCTCGCCGCAGCAGGCCTACACCAAGCGGCTGCTCGCGGCCGTGCCGGTGCCCGACCCGGACGAGCAGGCGGCCCGGCGCGAGCTGCGCTCACGTCTCATCCACCAGGGCGCGGAGGAGTAGCCCCGACTCCCCCAGACGTCCGACACGTCAGTCGTCGACACCCCGGGCTCGCAGGGCCTCCCCCACGCGCTCGGCGTGCTGCACGGTGAGGACGACGAGCCCGATGGAATAGGGCACGACCCCGATCCGGACCCCTCGGGCCCGACCGGAGTCGCGGAGCCGTGAGCCGAACCCGGCGATGACCGGGATGGTGCGAGCCGTGAGGGCGAGCGTGAGCGCCACCCGCTCGGGGTCGAGGCCGAGCCGCGCGAACGGCTGCAGGCCGCGCTCCATCGCGTCGAGCAGGTCGCTCGTCGACGTCGTGAGCGTGACGAGGGCGGCGATGGCGACGGCAAGGACCATGATGATGGCGATGAGGACGGCGCGCTGCCAAGGCAGGACGATCGCCTGAAGCCCCCCGACGAGGACGGCGATGAGGACCACTCCACGTAGCGTCGACCAGCCCTGCCGGAGCGGGATCCGGGTGATGGCATAGGCGGACCCGACGAGAAGGATGGCGACCCCGGCGGCGGAGAGCGAGCGCACGAGGACGACGAGCAGGACCTCGGCGATGAGCATGAGTGCAAGGCGCATCCCGACCGGCATGCTCCCCCTCGTTCGAGGTGTCCCGCCGATCACGGGGTCACCGCGACCATCGCAGCGAGGCCATGTCGTGGCGGTATCGCTCGATGACCTCCGTCGCGGGCCCGTCGTCGGTGAGGACCCCGTCGTCGAGCCGGATGACGCGCTCGCAGGAGCCGACGAGGTCGAGGTCGTGGGAGACGATGACCACACTCACGGTCAGTGTCTCGAGCAGTGCGGCCATCTCGCGGGCGTTGCGCAGGTCGAGCAGCGTTGTGGGCTCGTCGCAGATGAGGAGCAGCGGCCGACGGACGAGTGAGGAGGCGAGGGCGAGCAGCTGCTTCTCCCCACTCGAGAGGCGATGGGCCGGTGAGTCGCTCAGGGCGCTCAGCCCGAACCGCTCCAGCGCCGCCTCGACCCGCTCCGCCCGCTCGGTCTTGTCGAGTCCCGAGCGGCGCAGCGAGAAGTCGACGTCCTCGCGCACGGTCGGCATGACGATCTGCGCGTCAGGGTCGGCGAAGGTGAAGCCGATCCGCGCCCGGGCGGTCCGACCATCCCGGGACGGGTCGACACCGGTGACCAGCGCCCGGCCCGCCGTGGGGCGGGTGAGGCCGCCGATGACACGGGCGAGGGTGGACTTGCCGGAGCCGTTGGCGCCGATCACGCCGAGTCGCCGCTCGGTCACGGTGAGCGAGATGCGCTCGAGGATCGTGCGGCCCCCGAGGACCACGCTCACCTCGTCGACCTCGATGACCGGCGGGATGCCTCTCGGGTCGCTGAGCGCCCCACTCATGCGACCACCTCGACACCGAGCGCGACACCCTGGCCGCCGCCGACCGCGATCGCCGCAACCCCTGTCGTCCCACAACCCTGACGGACCAAGGCGCTGAAGAGCCGGACCGCGAGCACCGCCCCGGAGGCGGCCCACGGATGCCCGAGTGCGAGGGCGCCGCCGTCCTCGCAGACGCGCTCCTCAGGCAGACCCAGGGCATCGCAACAGGCCAACACCTGCGCCGCGAAGGCCTCATTGACCTCCACCCTGTCGATCGCGGTCCAGTCCACCTCCCCATCATCGCCGGTGGATGCGAGCAGTGCGCGCACCGCAGGGACGGGGCCGAGACCGGGCAGCGCCGGATCGACGCCACGCTGGGTGCCTCCGGTGATCGCGAGACCGGGCACCCCCCACTGCTCGCGGACCTGCTCGCTCACCACGGCGACGACGGCCGCGCCGTCGTTCACGCCGGTGGCGTTGCCGGGCGTGACGGTCCCCTGCTCGCCGAACGTCGGCCGGAGCCGGGCCAGTCGGTCCGGGGTGAGCCCTGCCCGGACGCGTTCGTCGCGTGCCAGCCCTCCGACCGCGACGATCTCCTCGTCGAAGACCCCGGACTGCTGCGCAGCCCAGGCCCGGGCGTGCGACCGCGCCGCATAGACATCGGCACGCTCGCGCGTGACTCCGGCCTGCCGGGCGAGCTCGTCCGCGGCCTCCCCCATGTCCGGATCGGGGTGACCTGCCGGGGCGAACGGCGCCCGCGCATACGGCTCCCCGTTGGGCCAGACCCGAGAGGGTGCGGTCGACGGGCTCTCGGCGCCGCCCGCGAGGACGAGGTCGCAGCGGCCGGCCCGGACCGCGTCCGCCGCCGTCATGATGGCTGCCAGCCCGCCGCCACATTGCACGTCGATCGTGCGGGCCGGGACCCTCACACCGAGCCCGGCCGCCAACGCTGCGACCCGCGCGATGTTGCCACCCGGCCCGAGACAGTTGGCGAGAACCACGTCGTCGGCGGACGCCCCCCCTGGGAGGTCATCCACGACGGCACGGATGACCGCCGCGGCCAGTGCGTCGACGGTGACGTCTCGCAGGCCGTGGCCGGCGCTGCCGATCGGCGTCCGGCGCGCGGCGACGATGACCGGGGTGAGGGGGTCACGGGTCACAGCCATCGGTGCACCTCGCCGGCCGTGATCGCCCGGCGCAGCTCGGGCAGGCTCACCTTGCCCGCCGTCGTGCTCGGGATCCGGTCGACGGCGAACCAGCGCACGGGGCGCTGCTCGCGCGCGAGCGCCGCGCGACAATGGGCCACGACCTCGGAGCGCACCCCGCCGACGACGACGGCGGCCATGACCTCGCCCAGTCGATGATGAGGCAGCCCGAGCACGGTGCAGTCCACCACCCCGGGTGCGCTCCGCAGCACCGTCTCGACGTCCGCGGTGAGAACGGACGCGCCACCGGTCAGGACCACGCCATCTCTACCGTGCACGACAACTGCTCCGTCCACGAGCGAGCCGCGGTCGCCGACCGTGCACCATTCTCCCGCTACGCGAAGTGGCCCTTTCGCTCCGTCGGCGTAGCCGAGGGCCGTCCACGGACTCCGCACCCAGATCTCGCCATCACGACACTCGACCTCGACCCCCGAGAAGGGGGTCAGCCGGCCGCGGCCGAGCGCGACGAAAGACAGCTCGGCGGCCCCGTAGTACTCGACTGCGTCGAGTCCGCGCTTGAGTGCCCGGTCTCGCAGGCGAGGAGACAGCGCTGCGCCGGCGACCACAACGAGCCGAAGTGAGCTCTCCCACTCAGCCCGGACGCCGTCGGCAAGGGCATCGCCCAGCATCGTGGGCGTGAGGTGGGCGACCGTGGCCCCGGCGAGGAGCCGCGGGTCCCACCGCGGCGCGTCGACCGTCCGCGCACCGAGGGCTGCGGCGTGAGCCCGGGCATAGACGAAGAGCGAGGTGGGCGGACCGGCAGCGACGATGACATCGTCAGCGGTGGTGCCCGTCGCCTCGGTGAAGGGGGCGAAGGAGTCGGTCCAGGAGCCGACCGTGCGCAGTACGGTCCGCGCTGCACCTCCAGTGGTGCCTGACGTCGGGACCCGCAGCAGGTCGCCACCGTCCCAGTACCCGGCGGCCGCGAGGACCGTGGACCAGGTCACCGGTCCGGCAGCGCCCGGCGGACCCCGACCGCGACCAACGTGGCGAGGATGGCCTTGAACACATCGCCGGGGACGAAGACGAGCGATGCGAGCGGATCGGCGCCGGTCCGCCATAGCAGGACGGGCACACCGACGAGGTAGACCGCCCCGATGCCCCCCACGACCGCGGCGGTGAGACAGGCCATGGCGATCGGCAGCCGTCCTTCGAGGCGCTCCCGGATCCATCCGGTGACGTAGGCCCCCAGGACGAAGCCGACCAGGTAGCCCGCCGACGGGCCGGCGAAGACACCGAGCCCGCCCCGGCCCCCGGAGAGCAGCGGCAGTCCGACCGCGACGAGGGCGAGGAAGACGACGACGGCGAGCGCCCCCCGGCGAGCGCCGAGGACGAGGCCCGCCAGCATGACCCCCATGGTCTGCAGGGTGATCGGGACCGGCAGGCCGACCGCGATGGGCGGCACGATTCCGAGGACGGCGATGAGGGCGGCGAAGGAGGCGATGAGAGCCAGGTCGGCGCTGGTGGAACGGGGCCGCGCTGCCGTCGGGGTCTCAGGCTGGGTGCGGAGCATGCGGCGTGAGGTCCCTTTCATCCAGTGAATCCGTCCGGCGATGCCGTCCGGTGAATCCGTCGGCCGTTCCTGCGCCGGTGCCGACCGTGTCGAGGACGACCCTAGCGACCCGCCGGCTGCCGCGCAGGTCCGGTCTCAGCACCGCCAGGCACGCGCGAGGGGCCGACCCGTGCGGATCGGCCCCTCGGCGGTACCTCTGGTCGAGCGCCGCTCAGCCCTTGGCGGACTTGACCGCGTCGGTCGCCTGGGGCAGGACGGTGAAGAGGTCCCCGACGACGCCGAAGTCGACGAGCTCGAAGATCGGAGCCTCATCGTCCTTGTTGACGGCGATGATCGTCTTCGAGGTCTGCATGCCGGCGCGGTGCTGGATGGCACCGGATATGCCGCACGCGACGTAGAGCTGCGGGGAGACCTGCTTGCCGGTCTGACCGACCTGCTGCGAGTGCGGGTACCAGCCTGCGTCGACCGCCGCCCGCGAGGCACCGACCGCTGCGCCGAGGCTGTCGGCGAAGTCCTCGACCTTGCTGAAGTCGCCGCTGGTGCCACGGCCGCCCGAGACCACAATGGCCGCCTCGGTGAGCTCAGGACGCCCGGTGGCCTGCTTCTCGTTCGACTCCACGATCCTGGCGGCCTTGGCGGCCTCCGAGATCGTCACGTCGACCGAGACGTCCGTGGCGGCGCCGGCGGACTCCTCCGGGGGTGCGGAGTTCGGCTTGACGGCAATGATGGGCGTTCCCTTGGTCACCTTCGAGGTCACCGAGTAAGACCCCGCGAAGACCGACTGGGTGGTGAGGACGCCACCATCGGGCGCGCGCTGGACGTCGACGGCGTCGGTGATGAGCCCGGACTCGGTCTTGATCGACAGACGTGCCGCGATCTCCTTGCCCGCCGGGTTCGCCGGGATGAGGACGGCCGCCGGCGAGGTCTGCTCCACGAGTGCCGCGAGCACCTCGGCCTGCGGCGCGACGAGATAACCGGTGACGTCGTCACCGGAGAAGGTGTAGACCTTCTCCGCGCCGTACTTCGCGAGGGCCTCCCGGGCCGAGTCGGCACCGTCGCCGATGAACACCGCCGAGGGCTCGCCGAGGCGCCGGGCGATCGTGAGGAGCTCGGCGGTGGTCTTGCGGACGTCGCCGTTCGCGTGGTCGACGAGAACGAGAACTTCAGCCATGTCTACTTCGCTTCCTGTCAGGTGTCGAGCTCGTCAGATGAACTTGCGGGAGGAGAGGAACTCGGCGAGCTTGCCGCCGCCGTCACCCTCGTCGACCACGATCGTGCCCTGCTCCCGCGGCGGGCGCTTCGTGATCTCCTCCACCGCGGTCCACGCGGCGGCCTGTCCGACCTGGCTCGGGTCGACGCCGAGGTCGGCGAGGCTCCACTGTTCGACCGGCTTCTTCTTGGCCGCCATGATTCCCTTGAACGAGGGGTACCGCGGCTCGTTGATCTGGTCCGTCACCGACACCAGCGCCGGCATGGATGCGGTGATCGTCTCCGACGCGACGTCGCCGTCGCGGCGGATCGTCACGCTGTCTCCGTCGACGGTGAGCTCGGACGCGAAGGTGACCTGGGGCAGACCGAGGCGCTCGGCGAGCATCGCGGGAACGACGCTCATGACGCCGTCCGTCGAGGCCATGCCGGTGAGAACGAGGTCGGCGCCGCCGATCTTGCGGATCGCCTCTGCGAGGATGAGGGAGGTCGCGGGCGCGTCGGAGCCGCCGATCGCCTCGTCGCTCACGTGAACGCCCTTGTGAGCGCCCATCTGCAGCGCCTTCTTCACGGCGTTCGCCGCCTGCTCCGGGCCGATGGTGAGGACGGTGACCTCACCCTCGCCGGCCTCGACGATCTTGAGGGCCTCTTCGACGGCATACTCGTCGAGCTCGCTGAGCAGACCGTCGACGCTCTCGCGGTCAGTGGTCTTGTCAGCGGCGTCGAACCCGCGCTCGGACTGTGCGTCAGGGACGTGCTTGACGCAGACGACGATGTTCATTCGGTCGTCCTTCCCGTGGTTGGTCGATGATCGGAGTGGGTGCTTCAAGAATCAGCCGGCGGTGCGACCGCCGGCATTCGATACCTAGTCTCGCACCGCGGACGGGGCGCGCCCTCGCGAACCCCACGTGACCCTGCACACGTGTGGCGCGTCCCACCTTTCCCTCCCTGGGATAGAACCTTCATCTTCGGGAGAGCACCGTTGTCTCCCGAAGGTGAACCTCCTTTCCCTGGGCGAGAAAGGACGGGTCAGGAGCCGGTGAACGTCGCCTTGCCGGGGCCGTTCTCCACGAACGACTCCATACCCGCCTTCTGGTCGCTCGTGGCGAAGAGGGCGGCGAAGAGCATCCGCTCGATCTGCAGGCCGCTCTCGAGGTCGACCTCGAGACCGCGGTCGATCGCTTCCTTGGCCGCGCGCAGGGCGTGCGCCGGACCGCCGACGTAGGGAGCCATGCGGGCCCGGGCCGCGGCATAGACCGCGTCCGGCTCCTCGCTGTCGACGACCTCGTCGACGAGACCGATCGCGAGCGCCTCATCAGCGGAGACGAACCGTCCGGAGAAGACGATGTCCTTGGCCTTGGCCGGCCCGACGAGCCGGGCCAGCCGCTGGGTGCCCCCTGCCCCGGGGATGATGCCGAGGAGGATCTCGGGCTGGCCGAGCCGCGCCTTCTTCGCCGCGACCCGGAAGTCACAGGCGAGCGCGACCTCACAGCCGCCGCCGAGCGCATAGCCGGTGATCGCGGCGACCGTCGGCTTGGGGATCTGCGCCAGGGCGCGGGTGAAGTCCTGCAGGAGCACCGAATGGTCGGCCATCTCCGCATACGACATCGAGGCCATCTCCTTGATGTCGGCGCCGGCGGCGAACACCTTCTCCCCGCCGTAGACGATCACCGCCGCCACATCCCTGTCAGCGCTCACCTGGGCACAGGCCTGGGACAGCGCCTTCTGGATCTCGGCGTTGAGGGCGTTCATCGGAGGCCGGTCGAGACGGATTGTGGCGATACCGCCCTCGACCTCGACGCGGACGAGGTCACTCACGGCTCTCCCCCTCTGTGGTGGTGTTCTCGGTGTTCTCGGCATCCTCAGCAGGCTCGTTGTCCGACTGCTCACCCGAGCGAGCCCGCTCCTCGCGCTGCGCGGCGATGCGCTCGGCGAGCTTGACGATCCGCTCGTGGAAGGCCTGGACGGTCGCCAGCGTGATCTGGATGCTCACCGAGACGAGCTGCTTGACCGACTGGTCGCCGAGGACCAGGTGCTCGGAGGTCACGACGAGCGCGTTGTTGCCGATCCCCGTCTTGACCATCGTCATCGAGAGGTTGATGTCGTTGCAGACCGACAGCTGCATGACCTTGTCCTGCGGCACCGGCTCCCCGAGCTGCCACTGCCCGAAGACGCGCATGATCTTGACCTCCGACTCCAGACAGCGCACGAAGAGCTGCTGGTCATTGGCCTTGAAGGCGACATCGCCCTCGCTGTCGACGTTGGGCTCGAGCCCGAGATCCTGGAGGGCGTCGATGACGAGACCGCGCAGGGGATGCTCGTCGGCGGGCGGTGGGAAGTTCGGCAGGGCCGTGGGATCACTCATGAGACCACCGTAACGAACGTGACGGCCGGGCCACCTAGGATGACCGCCATGTCGGTGCCCGCGCGATCGCGCCACCCCCACCCCACCCGCGATCTTCCTCCTCGGGCCGGCGTCACCCTCCGTTCTGGAGGGGCCGACATCGCCGTCTACGCCGGTCACGCCGACGGCGTCGACCTCTGTCTCTTCGAGCCCGGGGACGAGCGCGGGGAGAGCGAGCGACGCATACCCCTGCCGGAACGGGCGCACGGCTGGTGGTGGGGGTTCGTCGAGGGGGTCGGAGTCGGCCAGCGCTATGCGCTGCGCGCGAGGGGACAGTGGGCACCCGAGGAGGGGATGCGCTACAACGAGCACAAGCTCCTGCTCGACCCGTATGCGCGCGCCCTCGAGGGCACCGTGCGGCTGGGGCCGGAGTCGTATGCGCACAAAGTGCGGCGCAGCGACTGGCGAGGAGACGGAGAGATCCCCTCCGACCTCGACTCGGCCGCCCACATGCCGCGCGGTGTCGTGCTCGGCAACGGCTTCGACTGGGGCGGCGTCCGGCCGCCGGACACCTCCCTGGCTGACTCGGTCCTCTATGAGGTCCACGTGAAGAACGTCACGAAGCGCCATCCCGGTATCCCGGAGGAGCTGCGCGGGACGTATGCGGGCCTCGCCCACCCGGCCGCGATCGATCATCTCCACCGCCTCGGCGTCACCGCGGTCGAGCTGCTCCCGGTCCACGCGTTCACGCACGAGCCTCACGTGGTCCAGCGCGGGCTGACGAACCACTGGGGCTACAACACCCTCGGCTTCTTCGCCCCGCACGCCGCCTACGCCTCGACGACGGACCCGCTGGGCGTCCTCGAGGAGTTCAAGGGAATGGTGCGCCTCCTCCACGAGGCCGGGATCGAGGTCATCCTCGACGTGGTCTACAACCACACCGCCGAAGGTGAGGCCACCGGCCCGACCTACTCGTGGCGAGGCCTCGACAACAAGGCCTACTACCGGCTCGACGACCGGGGCGGACACATCGACCTGACAGGGTGCGGGAACAGCCTCAACCTGCGCCATCCGATCGTGGCCCAGATGGTCCTCGACTCGATGCGGTACTGGGTGGAGGAGTGCCACGTCGATGGGTTCCGCTTCGACCTCGCGGTCACCCTCGGACGGGGCCGCACGAGCGAGTACGACCCGGACCACCCCTTCCTCATCGCCGTGCGCACCGATCCCATGCTCTCCCGCGTCAAGCTCATCGCCGAGCCGTGGGACGTCGGGCCCGGCGGCTGGCGGACCGGCCAGTTCCCGCCGCCGTTCCTCGAGTGGAACGACACGTTCCGCGACGCCGCACGCACCTTCTGGCTCAGCGACGTCCGGGCCGCCCGGCACGGCCACGCCGGGCACGGTGTTCGCGATATCGCGACCCGACTGGCGGGAAGCCAGGACCTCTTCCACGCCAGCGACCGCGGCCCGCTCGCGTCGGTCAACTTCATCACCGCTCACGACGGTTTCACGGTGGCCGACCTCACCGCCTACAACCGCAAGCACAACGGGGCCAACGGAGAGGGCAACCGGGACGGGACGGACGACAACCGTTCCTACAACCACGGCCAGGAGGGCTGGGCGGACGCGAGCGAGGCGACCCTCGCCGCTCGCCGCCGATCCATCCGGAACCTGCTCGCCACCCTGCTCGTCTCAGCCGGGGTGCCCATGATCAACGCCGGCGACGAGTTCGGACGCTCGCAATGGGGCAACAACAACCCGTACTGCCTCGACATCGAGGACATCTGGTTCGACTGGGACCTCGCCGACTGGCAGCAGGACCTGCTCGACACGACGAGCTTCCTCGTCGCGCTGCGCCGCGAGCACCCGGTTCTGCGGCAGCGGACGTTCTTCACCGGCCACACGGTCGACGAGGACGGCTCGGTGGATGTGGCGTGGTTCGGCGGACACGGCCGAGAGCTCACCCAGGGTGAGTGGGAGTCGGGCGCGACGCACACCCTCTCCATGCTGCTCGACGGTGCGTGGATCGGGACCCACAGTGTCCTCATCGTCCTGCACGGCGCAGCGGACGAGGGGGCCGTCACACTGCCGGCCGCGCCCGGGCTGCGAGGGTACTCGCTCCTCTGGGACTCGACGTGGGAGACGCCCCACGAGCAGCGGCCGGAGAGCGAGCCCGCGCCACCCGCCACAGAGATCACGATGGGTGCGGCCAGCCTGCGCATCTATCGCGTCGCCGATCCGACCTGACGGCGCGCGGGAACTGCGGTGGCCGTCACACTTCGATAGCGTTGGGCGGGTGACGTCACCGTCGAAGCCTCACGCCCCGTCCCCTGCTTCCGCGCCTGCGGCCCCTCGCGCCGCGGTGCCCACCTCGGATCCCCCGCAGACCCCCCTGTGCCGCATCCCCGTCCTCGACGTCGGCCCGAAGGTGGACGGGGGCCGGCGACCGGCGAAGTCGGTCGTGGACGAGGAGTTCGTCGTCACCGCAACCGTGTTCCGCGAGGGACATGACGCCGTCAACGCGAGTGTCGTCCTCGTCGACCCCGACGGGGCCGAGACCGTCCTGCCCATGGAGTGCACGAACGAGGGCCTGAGCTTCTGGGAGGCCACCGTCTCGGCCCCCCGGACTGGGCAGTGGCACTACCGCGTCGAGGGGTGGTCCGACCCCTACGGCACCTGGCGGCACGACGCCATGATCAAGATCGCCGCCGACGTCGACGTCGAGCTCATGCTCGAGGAGGGTGCCCTCGTCTTCGAGCGCGCCCTCGCGAGCGTCGAGCGCACCTCCGATCAGCGGGCAGTCCTCGAGGACGCGCTCGCCACGATCCGCGACACCTCGCACGGCACCCAGGTCCGCCTCGATGCCGGGGCCGCCGAGCCGACCCGCACGGAGATGACCGTCCGCCCGCTGCGCGAGATGGTCAGCCCGAGCGACGCATACCCCCTGCTCGTGGAGCGTGAGCTCGCCCTCGCGGGTGCGTGGTACGAGATCTTCCCCCGGTCGGAGGGAGCCGTCCGCGACCCCAGGACCGGCCACTGGAAGAGCGGGACCCTGCGCACCGCGGCACAGCGGCTCCCGGCCATCGCCTCGATGGGGTTCGATGTCGTCTATCTCACCCCGATCCACCCCATCGGCGCATCGGCCCGCAAGGGTCGAAACAACACGTTGAACGCCGGACCGGACGACCCCGGCAGCCCGTATGCGATCGGCTCCCCCGACGGCGGGCACGACGCCATCCACCCCGATCTCGGGACCTTCGAGGACTTCGACCACTTCGTCGCGAGCGCAGCGGACCTCGGGCTCGAGGTGGCGATGGACATCGCGCTGCAGTGCTCCCCCGACCATCCCTACGTGACCGAGCACCCCGAGTGGTTCACCACGCGGGCCGACGGCACCATCGCCTATGCGGAGAACCCCCCCAAGAAGTACCAGGACATCTATCCGCTCAACTTCGACAACGACCCGGCCGGCGCCTACGCGGAGGTACGGCGGGTCGTCCAGGTCTGGATCGACCATGGAGTGAAGATCTTCCGGGTGGACAACCCCCACACCAAGCCGGTGCAGTTCTGGCAGTGGCTCATCGCCGACGTCGCCAAGGACCATCCCGAGGTCATCTGGCTCGCGGAGGCCTTCACCAAGCCGGCCATGATGCACACCCTGGGCAAGGCCGGGTTCCAGCAGAGCTACACCTACTACGCCTGGCGCAACAGCCGGTGGGATCTCGAGGAGTACTGCCTCGAGCTCGCCGGCGAGGCCGCGGCCTACATGCGTCCGTCGTTCTGGCCGACGACCCACGACATCCTCACGCCGTACATGCAGTTCGGCGGCCCGACGGCCTGGAAGCTGCGTGCGGCCCTGGCCGCCACCCTGGTCCCGACCTACGGCATCTACGCCGGCTACGAGCTCCACGAGCACATCGCCCGGCCGGGCGCCGAGGAGCAGCTCGACAACGAGAAGTACGAGTACAAGGACCGTGAGTGGTACCGATATGAGCCCGGCGGCGATCGTGCGGGCCGGTCCCTCGCGGGATACCTGACCCGGATCAACGAGATCCGCGCGGCACACCCGGCGCTGCGCTGGCTGCGCAACATCGTCTTCCACCACGCCGACGACGAGAACGTCATGGTGTTCAGCAAGCGGCGGGTGGTGCCACCCACGTCGGATTCAGCCGGCACCGATGACGTGGTCATCGTCGTCGCGAACCTCGACCCGCACAGCACCCGCGAGACCCAGATCCGGCTGGCGATGCCCGAGCTGGGGATGGACCACCACGACCGGTTCGTCGCCCGTGACGAGATCACCGGGACGGAGTGGTCCTGGGGCGAGCAGAACTATGTCCGCCTCGGCCCCGAGAACGAGCCGGTCCACATCGTGTCGGTCCGGAGGTAGAGGTGCAGGGCCTCAACCTGAACCAGCCCGGGCTGAAGCACAACAGCGAGTGGTATAAGACGGCTGTCTTCTACGAGGTGCTCGTGCGCGCCTTCTCCGACACGACGGGGTCGGGGACCGGCGACTTCCAAGGGGTCATGAGCAAGCTCGACTACATCCAGTGGCTCGGGGTCGACTGCCTGTGGCTCCCGCCGTTCTACGCGAGCCCACTGCGCGACGGCGGCTACGACATCGCCGACTACACCGCGGTGCTGCCGGAGTTCGGGACCATCGAGGACTTCCGCCAGCTCGTCGCCGAGGCCCACGCCCGCGGTATCCGGATCATCACCGACTTCGTCATGAACCACACGAGTGACCAGCATCCGTGGTTCCAGGCGAGCCGCTCCGACCCGGAGGGCCCCTACGGAGACTTCTACGTCTGGTCGGACACCGACGAGAAGTACGAGGACGCGCGCATCATCTTCGTCGACACGGAGGAGTCGAACTGGTCCTTCGACCCGATCCGCAGGCAGTTCTTCTGGCACCGGTTCTTCTCCCACCAACCCGACCTGAACTTCGAGAACCCGGCCGTCATGGACGCGATGAAGGAGGTCGTCCGCTTCTGGATGGACATGGGCATCGACGGCTTCCGCCTCGACGCCATCCCGTACCTCATCGAGGAGGACGGGCACAACGGCGAGAACCACCCCCGCACCCACGAGCTGGTCGCCGACCTCCGCTCCATGGTCGACGAGGAGTACCCGGGTCGGATCCTCATCGCCGAGGCCAACCAGCCACCGAGTGACGTCGTCGACTACTTCGGGACCGAGGAACGGCCCGAGTGCCAGATGTGCTTCCACTTCCCGGTCATGCCGATGCTCTACTACGCCCTTCGGGAGGAACGGGCCGCGCCGATCGTCGACGTCCTCGCAGACACCCCGCCGATTCCCGCCCACGGGCAGTGGGGCACCTTCCTGCGCAACCATGACGAGCTCACGCTCGAGATGGTCACCCCGGAGCAGCGCGCCGCGATGTACGGCTGGTATGCCCCCGACCCGCGGATGCGGGCCAACGTCGGCATCCGTCGCCGACTCGCGCCGCTGCTGGACAACTCTCGTCCGGAGGTCGAGCTGATCCATGCCTTGGTGCTCAGCCTGCCCGGATCCCCGTGCCTCTACTACGGCGACGAGATCGGCATGGGCGACAACATCTGGCTCGAGGACCGCGACGCCTCACGGACGCCGATGCAGTGGACCCCGGACCGCAATGCCGGCTTCTCCAGCGCCGACCCCGGCAAAGTCTTCCTGCCGGTCGTGAGCTCGCTCGTGTTCCACTACAACTCGATCAACGTCGAGGCGCAGATGGCGCACAGCTCCTCACTGCTGCACTGGATGCGGGGCATGCTGGCCGTGCGGCGTTCACACGCCGTGTTCGGTCTCGGTGACTTCACCGTGGCCGACAGCAGCAACGACCACGTCCTCGCGTTCGTGCGCGCCCACCCGAACCCGCTCCCGCCCGAGGACCGGTCCGCGCCTGCGGTGCTGTGCATCAACAACCTCTCCTCGCGACCACAGGCGACGACCATCACCCTCCCCGAGGAGTATGCGGGTGTCGTCACCTTCGATCTCTTCGGTGGTTCGGGGTTCCCCGATGTCGCCGCGGACGGGACGGTTTCGATCACCCTGGGGTCGCGTGACTTCTTCTGGCTCGGCCTCCTCGTCAAGGACACCCCGCCCCAGGACACGTCTGGAGAGGAGTCGGATGGCTGACGTGCACACAGGAACCTGGCTCCGCCCGACGAAGCTCGAGCTGCTCGCTCAGTGGATGGGTGGCCAGCGGTGGTATGCGGCCAAGGGCGCCTCACCGGTCCTCACCGCCCTCGCGGCCTGGCGTCTCGGTGACCCGGCCGGCGAGGTCGGCATCGAGACCCACATCGTCCTCGACACCGGCGGTCTCGAGCCGGTCACCTACCAGGTGCCGCTCACCTACCGCGGCGAGCCGGCCCCGGAGCTCGAGCACGCCCTCGTCGGCACGATGGAGCACGGGGTCCTGGGCCGGCGCTGGGTCTATGACGCGGCGCACGACCCGGTCTACGCGACCCAGCTCCTGGCCCTCGCGTGCGGAGAGGTGCAGGCCGAGTCGAGCTCGCACAGTGACGCGCCCGACGAGCGCTACACCGGCGAGCCGGCGTCCTCCTGGACCCGAGCGCTCACCGTGCGTGGCAGCCGGGTCCTCGTCGGAGAGCAGTCCAACACCTCGGTCATCCTCGACACGGTCGACGAGACCGGGACCGGCTGTCCGATCATCATCAAGATCTTCCGGACCCTCGCTGCGGGCGCCAACCCCGACGTCGTACTCCAGGGCGCTCTACGGGAGGCGGGGTGCGAGCGGGTGCCGGCCGTCGTCGGCTCGGTCTCCGGCTCCTGGCCTGCCGCCCGCCCGGAGGAGGGGATGGCGGAGCAGCCCGAGCTCCACGGAGACCTCGCCTTCGCCCAGGAGTTCATCCCCGGCTCGGAGGACGCGTGGCGGGTCGCCCTGCGGGCAGCGCAGGAGGGCTCGGACTTCACCTCTGCCGCCCGCGAGCTCGGCGAGGCGACCGCCGCCGTGCATACCGCGCTCGCCGAGGCGCTTCCGACGCAGGAGGCGACGGCGCAGGACATCACCCGGATCACCGCCGTCATGCGCCGCCGGCTCCGCGCCGCGAGTGCCCTCGTCCCGGACCTCGCGTCGCGATCCGCTCGGATCGAGGCGGTCTTCGCCGCCGCCGAGGCGGCGCCATGGCCACCGCTGCAGCGCATCCACGGCGACTACCACCTCGGGCAGGTGCTGCACTCCCCCGCCCGCGGATGGCTGCTCCTCGACTTCGAGGGTGAGCCGCTGCGACCGCTCGCCGAGCGCTCGCACCCGGACTCGACCTTCCGCGACATCGCCGGAATGCTGCGCTCCCTCGACTACGCCGGCGGATCGGCCGAGCAGGAGCGCCCTGAGGTCAGTGCCCGCGACTGGGTGGACAATGGGGCCACCGCGTTCCTCGACGGCTACTCCGGCACCGCTGCCGATCCGCGGGGTCACGACGAGCTGCTGCGAGCGTTCCTTCTCGACAAGGCGCTCTACGAGGTCGTCTACGAGGCCCGCAACCGACCGACCTGGCTCCCGATCCCTGTGGCCGCCATCACCCGCCTCCTGGGCCAGTCCCAGGAGAACGACGAAGAGAGAGATCCGACCGCGTGAGCTCCACTCCCACCCATGAGGTACCCGGCGCCATCACCGCCCTGGTCCAGGGCCGACACCAGCAGCCGCACGACCTCCTCGGCCAGCATCTCGTCGAGCACGGGCTGCTCGTCCGCGTCTACCGCCCGCTCGCGAGCCGAGTCCGGGTCCGCTTCGAGGACGGCGAGGTCCTCGACCTCCAGCACGAGGCGCAGGGTGTCTGGCGCGGGGTGCACGCAGACGCGCGCACAACGATGGACTACCGGGTCCTCACGACGTGGGCGGACGGGATCGAGCACGAGGGGGACGACCCCTACCGCTTCGCGCCCACCCTCGGCCCGATCGACCTGCACCTCATCGGCGAGGGCCGGCACGAGCAGCTGTGGACCGTCCTCGGCGCCCATGTCCATCGGTATGAGGGACCGTTGGGCAAGGTGGTGGGGACGTCGTTCGCCGTCTGGGCACCGCGGGCGCGCGCCGTCCGGGTCATCGGGGACTTCAACGACTGGGACGGCTCCGGTCATGCGATGCGACTGCTCGGCGCGAGCGGGGTCTGGGAGCTGTTCGTCCCCGCAGTCGGCGAGGGAGCCGCATACAAGTTCGAGATCCGCGGTGCCGACGACCAGGTGCGCGCCAAGGCCGACCCGCTCGCCCGGCGCACCGAGTGTCCCCCGCGCACCGCCTCGGTGGTCACCGAGAGCGACTACGAGTGGGGCGACGACGACTGGTTGGCCCAGCGGGCCGAGCGCGACGCCCACACGGGCCCGATGAGCGTCTACGAGGTGCATCTTGCCTCGTGGCGCCAAGGCCAGACCTATCGCGACCTGGCCGAGCATCTCGTCAACTACGTCGTCGACCTGGGATTCACCCACGTCGAGCTCCTGCCGGTCATGGAGCACCCCTACGGCCCGTCATGGGGCTACCAGGTGACCGGGTACTTCGCGCCGACCTCGCGCCTCGGCACACCGGACGACTTCCGCTACCTCGTGGACCGTCTGCACCAGGCCGGCGTCGGGGTCATCCTCGACTGGGTACCCGGACACTTCCCCAAGGACGCCTTCGCACTCGCCCGCTTCGACGGGCTTCCCCTCTATGAGCACCCCGACCCTCGCCGCGGCGACCAGCCCGACTGGGGTACGCACGTCTTCGACTTCGGTCGCCGCGAGGTCCGCAACTTCCTCGTCGCCAACGCGTGCTACTGGCTCGAGGAGTTCCACGCCGACGGCCTGCGCGTCGACGCCGTCGCCTCGATGCTCTACCTCGACTACTCACGCGATGACGGCCAGTGGCTGCCGAACGAGCACGGCGGCCGGGAGTACCTCGAGGCGATCGGCCTGCTCCAGGAGGCCAACGCCACCGCCTACAAGCGCAACCCGGGGATCGTCATGATCGCCGAGGAGTCGACCTCGTGGCCGGGGGTCACGAAGCCCACCGACGAGGGCGGTCTCGGCTTCGGGCTCAAGTGGAACATGGGTTGGATGAGCGACTCGCTCAGCTACCTGGGGCAGCAGCCGATCCATCGGCAGTACCACCACAACCTGCTGACCTTCGCCCTCATGTACGCATTCAGCGAGAACTACATGCTGCCGATCAGTCACGACGAGGTCGTCCACGGCAAGGGCTCGCTGCTCAACAAGGTCACCGGCAGCCGCTACGAGCAGCTCGCGACCGTGCGTGCCTACCTCGCCTACATGTGGTCCCACCCGGGCAAGCAGCTCCTCTTCATGGGTTCGGAGTTCGCTCAGCCGGGCGAGTGGGCCGACGGGCGGTCACTGGACTGGTGGCTGCTCGACCACGCCGCGCACTACCGGGTCCACGCCCTCGTCAAGGAGCTCAACGCGCTCTACCAGGAGCACGACGCCTTGTGGCGGCTCGACTCCTCGGCCGCGGGGTTCGAGTGGCTCGACGCGGACGACAACGGCGGCAACACCATCTCGTACCTGCGCTTCGCCCACGCCGACCGGACCGGCGACGTGGTCGCCGCCGTGGTCAACTTCAGCGGCGACGCCAAGGAGTGGATCAAGGTCGGCGTTCCGCGGGCCGGATCCTGGCGGGTCGCGCTCGACACGTCCGGTTTCGACGAGTTCAGTTCGCCGTCCCAGGCCGGCCGGGTCGTGGAGACCGAGCCCGAGCCCTGGCACGGGCAGCCGCACAGCGTGACGGTGCGCCTGGCCGCGCTCTCCGCCCTCTTCCTCGTGCCGGGGCAGACCGAGGACGTCGCGACCGGCACCGACACCACACACGCCGCCATCGAAGTCGACACCGACGTCGAATTCGGCACCGACACAGACACCGCCATCGGCAAGGAGTGAGCATGAGCAGCACCCGCGCAGGGCAACCGGCCGAGGCCGTCGACCTGGTCGACGTCGCCCACCTCGTCACGGCCTACTACACCGAGCGTCCTGACGCGGACGACATCGACGAGCAGGTCGCGTTCGGCACCTCCGGCCACCGTGGCTCGAGTCTCAGGACCAGCTTCAACGAGGACCACCTCCTCGCGATGACCCAGGCGATCGTCGACTATCGTCGAGATCAGGGTTTCAACGGACCCCTCTTCATCGGCCGCGATACCCACGGTCTCTCCGAGCCCGCGTGGGCCACCGCCCTCGAGGTGCTCGTCGCGAACGACGTCACGGTCCTCGTCGACGCTGATGATCGCTACACGCCGACGCCCGCGATCTCCCACGCGATCCTGCGCGCCAACCGCGGCAAGGTCACTCGCGTCGACGACCTCACCGCGAGCGGTCTTGCGGACGGCATCGTCGTCACTCCCTCGCACAACCCCCCGCAGGACGGCGGTTTCAAGTACAACCCGCCGCACGGCGGCCCCGCTGACTCGGATGCGACGAAGGTGATCGCGGCGGCGGCCAACGCATACATCAAGGCCGGGCTCAAGGGCGTGCAGCGCATCCCGTTCACGCGCGCCCGCGCCGCGGCGCAGAGCTATGACTTCCTCGGCACCTACGTCGACGACCTGCCGCAGGTGATCGACCTCGACCGGATCCGTGGGGCAGGCGTCCGGATCGGAGCCGACCCGCTGGGCGGCGCGGCGGTCGACTACTGGGGCGCGATCGCCGAGCGCCACCGCCTCGCCCTCACCGTGGTCAACCCGCTCGTCGACGCGACGTGGCGGTTCATGACCCTGGACTGGGACGGCAAGATCCGGATGGACTGTTCCTCCCCCTCGGCGATGGCGAGCCTCATCGCGCAGCGGGACGCCTACGACATCGCCACCGGCAACGACGCCGATGCCGACCGGCACGGCATCGTCACCCCGGATGCGGGCCTGATGAACCCGAACCACTACCTCGCGGTCGCGATCGAGTACCTCTTCGGTGGTGCAAGGCCGCAGTGGCGCCCGGACGGGTTCATCGGCAAGACGCTGGTCTCGTCCTCGATGATTGACCGGGTCGCGGCCGACCTCGGCCGCCGCCTCGTCGAGGTGCCGGTGGGCTTCAAGTGGTTCGTCCCCGGCCTGCTCGACGGCTCCGGCCCGTTCGGCGGCGAGGAGTCCGCCGGCGCGTCGTTCCTTCGCATGGACGGCTCGGTGTGGACCACCGACAAGGACGGCATCATCCTCGCTCTGCTCGCATCTGAGATCCTTGCGGCGACCGGACAGACGCCGAGCGAGCTGTATGCCGGGCTCACCTCCCGTCACGGAGAGCCCGCCTATGCACGGGTCGACGCTCCCGCCAGCCGGGAGGAGAAGGCGCGGCTCGCGGCCCTGTCGCCCGACGACGTCCGTGCGGACACCCTGGCGGGAGAGCCCATCGCGGCCAAGCTGACCGAGGCGCCGGGCAACGGCGCGGCCATCGGCGGCCTCAAGGTCGTCACCGAGTCGGCCTGGTTCGCGGCCCGCCCCTCGGGCACCGAGGATGTCTACAAGATCTACGCCGAGTCATTCAAGGGTCCGGAGCACCTGGCGCAGGTGCAGGCGGAAGCTCGTGAGGTTGTCAGCGGCGCCATGGCCTGAGGCGTAGCCGCCTCAGCCGAGGCGGTTCGTCTCGTCCTTGATCCACAGGTCGATCAGGCCGCCGAAGTGGGACTCGAACCGGTCCCACTCGTACGGCGGATAGGTCGAGCGGATGGTCGTGGTGAGCAGTCCCCGGAAGGAGTCGGACGCGACCCAGTCGAGGACCATCTCGTCGACATGCGGCATGGTCGTGTAGCAGAAGTCCCAGTAGCGATCGGTCTCGAAGTGCTCGTTGCAGAGCTCCTGGTAGGCGCCGAGCTTGGCTCCGTAGTCCAGCGCATCGTCATCGGCGATCTCGAACCAGGGCGCACTGTCGACCTGGGTCTTGGCGACGCGGTCGGTGACGAGACAGTACGTCGACCACCGGAGCAGTGCCTTCATCGCCCACGGGAAGTAGTAGTGAAGTGAGGTGACGGCGACATCGGGACAGGCGTTGGCATAGTCGATCGGGAAGATCACGTCGTCCTTGACGAGCATCTCGCAGCTGTTGAACTCCCAGCGGAAGAACGCATTGACGGTCTGACTGGTCGTGATCGCCTCCTGGCCGGCGGCATCGGAGAGAAAGCCGTGCGAGACGGCATACCGGTCGTGCATGGGCTCGTCCGGCTGGAACTTCATCACCATCGACTCCGGTCCGATCGTCAACGCCCGGGCGAAGACGTCGAAGTCCTCGATGGACTCCTGGAGGTGCATGAGCATCTCGCCCGACTCGTCGTAGGCGCGGTGCAGGGCGTCGACGTCCTTGACCCGCGAGACCCCGCGCCAGCCACCGCCGTCGAAGGGCTTCATGAAGAGCGGGTAACCCATCTGCTCGGCGATCGCCTCCAGCTCGAAGGACCGGTTGTACTTCGCCGAGGTATAGGCCCACCGGGAGTTGTCGACCGGGTGCTTGTAGGGCACGAGCACGGTGTCCGGTACCTTCATCCCGAGACGGATGAGTGCGCAGTAGGCCGAGTGCTTCTCCATCGACTGGAAGGTGAACGGGCTGTTGAGAAGGTAGACGTCGTCCATGAGCGAGGCTTTCTTGAGCCACTCGCGGGGATGGTAGTACCAGTAGGCGAGACGGTCGACGACGAGGTCCTGGCGGGGCGTGTCGCGCAGGTTGAACGGCTCGATCGACAGGCGCTCGGTGCGCACCTCATGGGTCGTCCCGTCCGGACGCCGGAGGACGCCGAGCCGCTGGGCCAGGGTCTCGAACGCGGTCGGCCAGTCCTCCTCCGCACCGAGGAGAAGGCCGACGAGGTGGGTGCGATCGGGGGATCCGGTCATGGGGTCATCTCTCCTTCTGCCCGGGAGGGGGTCAGACGAATCGGGGCAGGTGGTGAGCGAGCTGGCGGTGCCACCAGGGCCAGTCGTGTGCGCTGTCGTATCCCCAGACGTCGAGCTCGTGCGTGATTCCCTTGTCCGCCAGCACCTCGGCGAAGGCGAGCGTGCCGGGCAGCGCCCGGGTGGGGTCCCACTCGAAGGGTCCCTGCCCGACGATGAGCAGCAGTGACAGCCGCGAACGCAGCCAGTCGAGATGGCCACCGTGCAGGTTGGCGACGTAGGACATCGGGTTCGCGAAGTAGGTCGCCTCGCCGGGCTGTCCGAACCCGCGGAAGCTCGCCGGGTCGTAGTTGCCGGACATGGCGATCGCCAGCGGGAACAGGTCGGCCCGACTCAGCGCCGCCTGGACCGCGTGGTACGCGCCCATCGAGACCCCCGTCGTGAGGATCTCGGTCGGCCCGGCGAGCTCGTCATAGATCCACGGGACCACGGACTCGGTGAGCCACCGGTGGTAGACACCGTGGCGGTGCGCCCGCTCCTCGGTCGGTACGTCATAGGCGGACCAGGTCCAGTCGTCCAGGGTGTCGACGGTGAACACCGTGACGCGGCCGGCGTCGATGAGCGGAGCGATCGCATCGATCAGTCCGAAATCCGCCGGTTGCCAGGACTGCCCGGCCTCCGAGGGGAACATCAACAGGGGACGACCGAAGTGGCCGTAGCGGATCACCTGCAGGTCGCGAGGCCCGCCCGGCACCGTCATCCGCCGCTGCGTCACGCGTCCCTGGAAGTGCATGGTGAAACCCTAGTGGTCGGCACCACTCCCGGGGAGAACCTCGCGGTAGGTGACCGCATGCCCCAGCCGACCGAGGGACGCCGCCACCCCCGAGCGAGGCCCCCATGCCAGCGACCGGTGACGCGACCGCATACCGGATGGGTAGGCGGTCGAGGAACGGTCATGGGCTCGTATCGGCCCCCACGCGTCCGACGGCCCAGTCGGGTGGCGCATAGGTCGGCCGCCGCACGACCGGTACCGGAGAGTGAGCCGCCAGTCACCCGTCGCGTCCCTGACGAACGAGCGCGGTCCGGTCATGGCCCGGTCGCAGTCGAGCGCACGGCGCGGACTCCGGGTGAGTGCGCCAGCCTCAGGTGCAGTCCGCGGGAGTCGACCCAGGGGGCCACGGTGGCGACGCCTGCGTCAGAACAAGGCGCTCATCAGGGCGGTGCGGCCCTTGCGAACCCGCTCGTCCGCCGGCCCGACGACCTCGAAGAGTCCGATGAGATGGGTGCGCACCCGGTCCCGCTCAGGGCCCGCGGTCCTGCGGACGAGCTCGACGAGTCGGACGAAGGCGTCCTCGATATGGCCGCCGAGGACGTCGAGGTCCGCGACGAGCAGCTGCGCGTCGACATCATTCGGCCGCTCCGCCGCCGCCTCGCGCGCCGCACGGAGCTCGATGCCCGTCGTGCGCTGGAGCAGGCCGACCTGAGCGATGCCGAGCCGGGCCTCCTCGTCGTCAGGGTCGTCCGCCAAAGCCCGTTCGTATGCGGCGCGCGCCGCCTCGAAGTCGCCGGACTCGATCGCGGCGAAGGCTGTCTCATGGTGCGGCGAGAGCTGCTCCTCGGAGATGGCCGGGTGCTCGCCATCGGGCTCGGCGGCTGCGACGGTGCCGGTGACGCCCTCCTGTGTGGCGAGCTCGATGAGCTGACCGAGGACCGCGGCGACCTCCTCGCGCGAGTAGACCCCGCCGAAGAGGGGGACCGGACGGGCCTGGACCAGCCCGAAGACCATCGGAACGCTCTGCACCTGGAAGGCCTGGCGGATGGCGAGGGCGCTGTCGATGTCGGCCGTCATCACCTGAAGACGGCCGCCGGACTCCCCCGCGGCCTGCACGACGACGTCGACGAAGTCGGCCGACTCCGCGATGGCGCCCGAGTAGAGCACGAGCACCGCCGCCACGGACGTCGTCGTCGCGACGGCCTGCTGGAAGGTCGCATCGGTGACCTCGAGCACCGGCACGGCACCGGGCCGAGCCGCGCCGGACGGGCCTCCAGCGGCCCGCGAGGGGCGGCTCTTGAGCCCGGAGAGGTCGATGGCACCACGAAGTGCGGCTGCGGAGAAGGGGGTCGAGGACATGTCAGCCATTCTTCCCCACTGTCAGGACCCCTCAGCGCGCAACACGAGCTCTTCGGCACCGATGAGCTGGGCCAGCCCTGACGCGGGCGCGACGAAGAGGACGTTCTCGAGGTACTCGGTGGTGAAACTCTCCGTGACGACCTCCTTGCCCGACAGCTCCTGGAGCCCCGAATCCTCGATCTTGAGCTCCTTGGCCTCCTCGGTAAGGGTGATGGTGGCCGTCCGGACCATCTGGGCGAAGACGATGCGACCTCCGTCGACCGTCTCGAAGCTCAGGATCGAGTCGGCGATGGGCGCGTGCGACTGGGCGAGGTCGGCGAGGTCGTCGAACGCCTCGGCCTGCTCCGCCGCGTTGCGCTTCAGGCTCTCGGCGTACGGATCGTCCAGGCCGACCACACTGGTCTCCCCCGGTTCGGGGAAGGCCAGTCCCTTCGCGTACTCGTCGACGTCGGCCGACGCGTCGATCGGAGCCTCCGCCGTGGCCGCCTCGAAGCTCGTGCCGGCGGCGAGCTCGCCGAGGCCGGGAACGGAGGCTGCCGGGAGAAGTGGCGCCGTGCCGAAGATCTTGAACTGGTCGGTCGGGCCGGTTGAGACGAGGACATGCAGGTGCTGGGTCTCGGTGGCGCTGTCCAGTGTCGCAACGAGGATGGCGCGCGGCCACTCCTGCCCTCTCGACATCGCGAGCACCGTGGGCGCGTCGGAGATCATGACGTCAGCGGCATCCGCGCTCTGCACGTCGCGTTCCGCCCGCACGTTCGCAACGCGCAGGGCCGGGCCGACGTGAATGGCCGCACGGGCCTCTTCCCCGTCTGCGGCCGCGGCCTGGGACAGCACCCGCGCGGCGATCCGCTCAGCCGCCTCGACGCGCAACGGCGCCCCGACGTCGGCGTTCTCGGTGGGCGCGGGCTGAAGGTGCACGATCCGCTCCTCGATGCCGCATCCCGTCAGGGTGAGTGCGCCCGTGGCGACCATGACGGCAAGCGCTCTGCGGGCGCGGGTCATCGCGACACCTCCGGCGACGTGGGTAGGGACGCTCGCCGCAGGATCAGGGCCAGTCCGACGAGGAGGAGGAGCAGCCCGCCGAAGAGCATGGACAGCGACTGGTAGAACCACGCCGGGTTGGTCCAGGTCATCTCGAGCTCGGTGAGGGGGCTTCCCTCCGGGGTGGTGATGATCATCGTCTCCGGGGCGTTCTCGAGGTCGGCGACGATCTGGGCGCTGCCGTCGGTCGTCGTCTGGCTGCGCCACAGATCCGCGGTGGTGGGAGTGATCGGGTCCGCGGAACCGCTCCGTGCGGTCGTGACGGCCCAGTCCCGAACGTCGACGCCCGTGACGCGCGTATGCCGCGTCTCGTCGAGGAACGCCTCGGCGTCCGACGGCGGGGCGATCGACACCGTGATCGGGACGTCCGCGCCCGAGGTGGCGGTGATGGTCAGCGGGATGTCGGTGCGCGCGTTGGTGTCTGGGCCGATGACCAGTGGCAGGTCAGCGGACGGCCGGGTTGTGAAGCCGGCGGTGCCGTCGGTCCCCAGGGCACGGACGAACCAGCCACCGACGACGAGCGCGGCGAGCCCGGTCAGGATGAGGGCGACGCCGAGGAGACGTCGCAGAATCGTGGTCACGTCGGTTCGAGTTCCTTTGTGGGGAGAGGATGAGGGGCCGTACGGCCACCGCCCAGGGGGGCGGTCCGCCCTGACCCGGCGGGGCGAAAGGGCGCTACTACCCTCCACGATGACAAAGAACCGCGCCAGGTCACAAATCGGCAACGGTTGGGGGAGCGGCTGGAGTCAGCGGCGGGTTCCCGAGGACAGCGCCTCATCACCGGTCAACGAGGCGACGAGATCGTCCGCTGCGGCGTACGGGTCGAGCCGCCCGGACACGACTCCTTCGGCGAGATCGCCGAGGCGGCGGCCCGATCTCAGGTCGCCCATCCGGCGGCGGATCGCCTGCACGGCGATGGCCTCGACCTCGTCTGCCGCGCGGCGCACGCGGCGTTCGTGGAGCGCGCCGTTGTCGCGCATCCATGACACGTGCTTGTCGATGGCCTCGAGCAGCTCGTCGACGCCCCCACCGGAGGACGCGACGGTCTTGAGCACCGGTGGGCGCCAGAGACCCGGCTCGGTGCGGTCGCCGAGGCTGACCATGTGACGGAGATCGCGCACGGTGGCGTCTGCCCCGTCACGGTCGGCCTTGTTGACGACGAAGATGTCGCCGATCTCGAGGATCCCGGCCTTGGCCGCCTGGATCCCATCGCCCATGCCCGGCGCGAGCAGGACGATCGAGGTGTCGGCGAGACCGGCGATGTCGATCTCGCTCTGGCCCACACCGACCGTCTCGACGATGATGACGTCGCAGCCGGCGGCGTCGAGGACCCGCAGTGCCTGAGGTGTGGCCCAGGCGACCCCGCCGAGGTGCCCGCGGCTGGCCATGGAGCGGATATACACGTCAGGGTCGAGGGCGTGGTCCGACATCCGAATCCGGTCGCCGAGAAGCGCGCCCCCCGAGAACGGCGAGCTCGGGTCGACCGCCAGCACCCCGACGCGTTGCCCGCGCCGACGGAGTGCACCGACGAGGGCGTTCGTCGAGGTCGACTTGCCCACCCCGGGCGAGCCGGTGATTCCAATGACATGCGCCGATCCGGTATGCGGGACGAGCGCAGCCATGATCTCCCGGAGTGCCGGGTGGGCGTCCTCGACGAGGGAGATGAGCCGGGCGACCGCACGGGGACGCCCGGCCCTGGCCTGTTCGACCAGGGCCGGGACGTCGACGAGCCGACGAGCGGCGGATGCGGACAGGTCTCAGCCCTCCGCGGGCACCTTGACGATGAGCGCGTCGCCCTGGCCACCACCACCGCAGAGTGCGGCAGCTCCGACCCCTCCGCCGCGGCGCTTGAGCTCACGGGCGAGGTGGAGGGTGATGCGGGCACCGGAGACGCCGATGGGATGCCCGAAGGCGATGGCTCCACCGTTGACGTTGACCTTGTCGACATCGACCCCGAGCTCCTTGGCGGATGCGAGCCCGACCGCGGCGAAGGCCTCGTTGATCTCGAGAAGGTCGAGGTCGGCGGGGCTGATGCCCTCCTTGGCGCACGCCGCCGCGATGGCTCTTGCCGGCTGGCTCTGCAACGTCGAGTCCGGCCCGGCCACGACTCCGTGCGCACCGATCTCGGCGAGCCACTCCAGTCCGAGCTCCTCAGCCTTCGACTTCTTCATCACGACGACGGCGCAGGCACCGTCGGAGATCTGCGACGCAGAGCCGGCCGTGATCGTCCCGTCCTTGCGGAACGCCGGCCGTAGGGCCCCGAGGGACTCCGTGGTGGTCTCGACCCGGACACCTTCGTCGGTCTTGAACTCGATCGGCTCACCCCTGCGCTGCGGGATGGAGACGGTGACGACCTCGTCGTCGAGGTACCCGTCCTTCCATGCGCGCGCGGCCAGCTGGTGGCTGCGCGCCGAGAACTCGTCCTGCTCGGCCCGCGTGAACTCCACGTCACCGGTGTTGGCCTCCTCGGTGAGCAGGCCCATCGGCTGGTCGGTGAAGGCGTCCCACAGACCATCGAAGGCCATGTGGTCGTGCATCGTCACGTCGCCGTACTTGAAGCCGTCCCGAGACTTCTCGAGGAGGTGCGGGGCGTTCGTCATGGACTCCTGGCCACCGGCCACGACCACCTCGAACTCACCCGCTCGGATGAGCTGGTCGGCGAGCGCGATCGCGTCGATGCCGGAGAGGCACACCTTGTTGACGGTCAATGCCGGCACGTTCATCGGAATGCCGCCCTTCGACGCGGCCTGCCGCGCCGGGATCTGTCCCTCACCCGCGGTGAGCACCTGACCCATGATGACGTAGTCGACCTGCTCCGGGGCCACGCCGGACTTCTCCAGCGCGCCCTTGATGGCGAAGCCTCCTAGGTCGGATCCGGAGAAGCTCTTGAGCGAGCCACTCATCCGGCCCATGGGGGTTCGGGCGCCGGCGACGATGACGGTGGGATCGGCGGACATGGTGTGCCTTTCGTGAGACGGAGTGCGCGTGCAAGGTCACGCCCATGGACGCGAACGTGATTGCTCGCGCGAGCGCTGCATGCCTCTCTCGACTCTAGCGAGGTGGCACCGCCCGTCCCACCCCCGCAGCCGTGACCCTGGCAACACCACGACGACCGGACTGTCCTGGACGGCCGTCGGTCACTACCGTGGGGACCATGAGCAGCGACACCCTCTCGACCGACCTCTTCTCCGCCATCGACCACGTCGGCGTCGCCGTCCCCGACCTCGACGCCGCGATCGCCTTCTACACCGAGGCCTTCGGCATGCGGATGCTCCACGAGGAGACCAACGAGGAGCAGGGCGTCCGGGAGGCGATGATGGCTGTCGGGGACTCCGGCAGCTGCATCCAGCTTCTCGCCCCCCTCTCCCCCGAGTCGACGATCGCGAAGTTCCTCGACCGCTCGGGTCCCGGCATCCAGCAGCTCGCCTACCGGGTGGATGACATCGACGCCGTCTGCGCGTCGTTGCGCGAGCGCGGTCTGCGCCTCCTGTACGACGCGCCCAAGCGCGGCACGAGCAACAGCCGTGTCAACTTCATCCACCCCAAGGACGCCGGTGGCATCCTCGTCGAGCTCGTCGAGCCGGCGAGCGACGAGGCGCACTGACGTGCGGGTGAGCAGCCCTGCGCACCCGCAGTCGTGCTGAGGCCGGCTCCGCTACAGCACCCCGGTGCGCTTCCGGCGACGGTTGCGTAGGACGACGGCCAACGCGGAGACGGCGAACGGCAGCCAGAGGACTCCGGCCAGGGCACTGATCGCGGAGAGTCCGTTGAACGCCCAGATATCGGTCGCGCGGGCCACCTGAGCGTGCTCGTACGCCCACCAGGCCAGTCCGAGCAGTCCGATGCCCAAGCCCAGCTGGAGCAGCGGGGGCACGAGCGACAGTGGCGGCCTGGGAGGGTGACCCGGGAGGTACGGACTCACGCAGCCAGGATGACACGTCGACCGGCGGACTACTCGGCTGCGATGTGACGCACGCCTCACGGAGGCACTCCTCGGGTGAGCAACACCACGCATGAGCCCCGTCTCAGACCTACCCGTGGACCGGTCTGTCTCGGTAGGTTCTTTGTTCATGGAGAACATTCGCGATGCCATTCTGGCCGGTGACCGCACCCCCGAGACCTACGCGTCGATACCCGTGCCCGAGTCCTATCGCGCGGCGACCGTGCACAAGGACGAGGAGGGGATGTTCGAGGGTGTGTCGAGCTGGGACAGGGACCCTCGGCAGTCCCTCCACATCGAGGACGTCCCCGTCCCCGAGCTCGCCCCCGGCGAGGCCCTTGTCGCCGTCATGGCGAGCGCCATCAACTACAACACGGTGTGGACGAGCATCTTCGAACCCGTCTCGACCTTCGGCTTCCTGGAACGCTACGGACGGACCAACGAGTACGCCAAGCGACACGACCTGCCTTATCACGCCGTCGGCTCCGACCTTGCCGGCGTCATCCTGCGGACCGGGCCCGGGGTGCACCTCTGGAAAGCCGGACAGGAGGTCGTCGCACACTGCCTCTCCGTCGAGCTCGAGAACCATGACGGTCACAACGACACGATGATGGACCCGGAGCAGCGGATCTGGGGCTACGAGACGAACTTCGGCGGGCTCGCCGAGCTCGCGATCGTCAAGGCCAACCAGCTCATGCCGAAGCCCGCGCATCTCACCTGGGAGGAGGCCGCCTCCCCCGGCCTCGTCAACAGCACCGCCTATCGTCAGCTCATCTCGAAGAACGGCGCCGGCATGAAGCTGGGCGACCGGGTTCTCATCTGGGGAGCATCCGGCGGCCTCGGCTCGTACGCCACCCAGATGGCCCTCGCGGGCGGCGCCACCCCGGTCTGTGTGGTGTCCTCCCCCGACAAGGCGGAGATCGTGCGCAAGATGGGGGCCGAGCTCATCATCGACCGCCGCGAGGAGGGCTACCGGTTCTGGAACGACGAGGACACGAAGCAGAACCCCAAGGAGTGGCAGCGCCTGGGCAAGCGCATCCGGGAGCTCACCGGTGGCCACGACGTCGACATCGTCTTCGAGCACCCGGGTCGTGAGACCTTCGGCGCCAGTGTGTATGTGACTCGCAAGGGCGGCACCATCACCACCTGCGCCTCGACCAGCGGCTACATGCACGAGTACGACAACCGCTATCTGTGGATGAACCTCAAGCGGATCATCTCGAGCCACTTCGCGAACTACCGCGAGGCATGGGAGGCCAACGAGCTCATCGACCGAGGCCTCATCCACCCCACCCTCTCCAAGACCTACACGCTCGAGGACGTCGGCCAGGCGGCCCTCGACGTGCACCACAACCTCCACCAGGGGAAGGTCGGCGTCCTGACGCTCGCTCCGGAGCCCGGTCTTGGCGTCTCCGACGCGGAGAAGCGCTCACGGCACGAGTCCGCGATCAACCGGTTCCGCGGCGCCTGACCCTGGTTCCGGCCCGAGAGATCGGGCACCCATCGGCACGCCACGGCCCGCCCTCCTGACCAACGTCGGTGGGCGGGCCTATGGTGTCCTCGTGCGATCTCCTGTGCACCTGGTCCGTCAGTTCAACGCCTACCGG
>JBHEPF010000028.1:0-10772 GCA_046260445.1 Dermatophilaceae bacterium
GTACGAGCCGACGGAGATCGACACCGTCACCCTCCTCGGCTTCTCCGTCGACATCCGCCCACGCCTCGACGCGATCACCTACCACTTCGGCGACGGCGCGACCGCCGGCCCCACGAAGGACCTCGGCGGGCCGCACCCCAGCGGTGGCATCGTCCACGAGTACTCGAGCAAGGGCAGCTTCCAGGTCCGGGCCGACATCACCTACGGCGGCCAGTTCCGCGTCAACGGCGGCGACTGGTCCGACATCCCCGGCACGGCCACGATCACCGGCACCGACACCACGCTCACCGTGATGGAGTCCCGCGCCCGCCTCGTCACTGGCGAGGGCTGACTCCCAGCCCGGTCCTCCGACTCACCGTCTCCCCAGTTGATTCATGGCAACACGCTGACGAGAACCGCGAACCATCAGCGTGTTGCCATGAATCACATTGGGGGCGTCACCACCGCACAAACGGGTCGACGCGGTCGAGCGGCACCCCGAGGTGGATCGCGAACCGACGGATGAGCTCGGTCCGACGCCAGTCCTCGAAGATGTCCCCCTTGAAGATCTCCACGACCCGCCACTGTGCCGCTTCGGCCGCTCCTCGCTTGGCAGCATCGACACCCCGGGCCTCGAGCCCCTCATGAGGCGCTCCTTGATACTCGCCCACGGTCCGCTCTGCCTGCCACACGAGATCACCGCGCAGGATCAGCTCGCCGTCGTGCCCCCGCACCCATGTGTTGAGGCGCGGCTCCGGCAGGCCCGACCGGGTGAGGACCAGCCGAGATCGCGTCTCCATCGGCGACCAGACCCGCGGGCGCACCTCGGGCAGCGCTTCGAGAAGCCGGCTCTTGCCCTTGTGCCGTCGACGTCGCTCGAGTGAACGCCAGAGCTCGACGATGCCGCGCAGTGCCGGATCCCCCTGCCAGCCTCGCTCGCCTGGCCGACATGACGGCTGCAGCTCCTCGTTGTCCCACCGTGTCGGGGCGAGCAGCTCACACGCGGCATCGCCGGCGATAATGAGCTCGTCCACGGTGAGGCCGAGCCATGGGGCCCCGAGATCACACCACGTGTCGGCGACGGAGGTGACCCGGAGCTCGGTGTGGGTCACGACGCGCCGGTGCTCCAGCCCGCTGTGTGCGCGAAGGCCTCGCCTCACGAGAGGTGGCCGGCCGGTCGTCCGCATGACGTGGAGTGCCACATCCTTCTCGACCCTCCGCGGCAGCGGAAGGCCGAGAGCGAGTGCCGCCGTCACGTGCGAGAAGGCGGAGTCGCCCGGCAGCACCAACGCATACGCGTCCGCATGCGCTCGCCAGCCTTCGAGGGGGGGAGGTGGCCCGCACCGACTGCGTCGGCATCTCCAGATGCGGGGATCGGAGCTTCCACGCCGGCACGCCTCTCGCCCGGGCATCCCTGACCCGGAAGATGCTGACCGACCGGTTGTCGTCACTGCCCTGCGCCACCCCACGATGCTCCGACAGTTCCGGCGATGACGTCAGAAGTTTTGCACAGCGAGTTGATTCATGGAGACACGCTGATGATCCGCCCCGATCGTCAGCGTGTCTCCATGAATCAACGAGAGGGTGGGACGGCTGCATCGACGGAGTCCCGCCCTCGCCGGTCTAAGGTGGCCGGGTGAGTGAGGGTATGCGTCGCGCCCGACTGCGACGCACGCGCGACCCCGAGGAGCGAGAGCAGACTCGCGCGGAGAGCCGGGAGGTCCTTCGCCTCGCGCTCCCCGCGTTCCTCGCGCTGGTTGCCGAGCCGCTGTTCCTCCTCGCCGACTCCGCCATCATCGGCCACCTCGGCACCCCCCAGCTCGCGGGCCTCGGGATCGCGAGCGCCATCCTGCTCACCGCGGCGAACATCTTCGTCTTCCTCGCCTACGGCACGACCGCGACCGTCGCCCGACATCTCGGTGCCGGCTCACGCCCCAAGGCGGTCGCCGCCGGCATCGACGGCGCCTGGCTGGCCATCGGCCTCGGATCCGCGACCGGCCTACTCGTCGCCCTGACGGCGGATCCGCTCTGCCGGAGCTTCGGCGCCTCACCGGAGGCGATCGGGCATGCGGTGACCTACCTGCGGGTCTCGGCGATCGGCATACCGTTCATGCTCGTCGTCCTCGCCGTGACCGGCGTGCTCCGCGGACTGCAGGACACCAAGACCCCACTCATCGCCAGCGTCTTCGGGTTCGGGCTCAACATCGTCCTCAACGTCTGGTTCGTCTACGGCCTCGGCTGGGGCATCGCCGGAGCGGCCTGGGGCACCGTCATCTCGCAGTTCCTCATGGCGAGCGGGCTGATCTTCATGCTGCTGCGTGAAGCCCGACGCCTCGACACCTCACTCAGGGCGCACCCGGCCCGCGTGCTCACGGCAGCCAGGGACGGCATACCGCTGCTCGTCCGGACCCTCGCCCTGCGCGCGATCCTGCTCGTGACCATGTGGACCGCCGCCAGTCTCGGCGACGTCCCACTGGCGGCTCACCAGATCGCGGCGACGATCTGGAGCTTCTTCGTCTTCGCGCTCGATGCCATCGCCATCGCGGCTCAGGCGCTCACCGGCAAGTCGCTCGGCGCCGGTGACACGGGCGCGACGCGGCGGTCGACCCGCCTGATGATCCGGTGGGGCATCATGAGCGGCGTCGTTGCGGGACTCGTCCTCCTGGTCTCCATGCGCTGGCTGCCTGCGTTGTTCACGAGCGACCAGGACGTGCGCCGCGTCCTCGCGAGTGCACTTCTCATCGTCGCGCTCTCGCAACCGCTGTCCGGATATGTCTTCGTCATCGACGGCGTCCTCATCGGCGCGGGCGATGCCCGGTGGCTGGCCAAGGCGATGGCCGTCAACTTCGTGCTCTACCTCCCGATCATCTTCGCCGTGTATGCGCTGGGCCCCTGGCTCCTCTCCACCGAGCCTCCCCTGCGCGGGATGCGACACGCGATGCTCTGGCTCTGGCTGGCCTTCACCGGCTTCATGGCGATCCGTGCCGTGCTGCTCGGTATGCGCGTGCAGACCGACCGCTGGATGGTCACCGGCGCTCCGCGCTGAGACTCGCGATCGGTTGGCGGTGAATTTTCGAGTTGAGCACGCGCTGGGCACGGAGCGTTGTCACCCAGCCGGTTCGTTCTGATCACATCGGTTCGTTTTAGCGACCCAAACTGAAGAGAACGACCCGAACACGAGGAACGAACCAAACGCGGAGGGTGGGGCGGCGAGGCGGGGTTGGGGCAGGGGGTCAGGCCACGCCGGTCGCAGCCTCGCGACGGGGGTCACCGGCGGCCGAGAGGACCCCGCTGGCCGAAAGTGCTGCGGCCCCGACGCCGCCGAAGTACATTGCGTGCGGATCGTGCTCGAGGCCTGGCAGGCCCAACGACGTGACAGCGTCCGCGATCTCCGCATCCCGCTCGAAGTCCACCCGGGTGGCCTCGCCCCGCACGACACGCACGTGGGCGCGGGAGCGACCGATGGCCTCCCCGAGGTCGATCCCGAGGATGCAGTGCCGGGCGAGCACCTGCATGAGAGCCGTCGTGATGCGGTCCGCGCCGGGTGTCCCGATCGCCATGACGCGCCCGTCGGACGCACGGCCCACGGAGGGGGCCATGTTCGAGGCCAACCGGGTGCCCGGGGTGAGGACGTGCAGTCCGAGCCGGTTGAGCTCCGGCTCCCCGAGGCAGTTGTTGAGCATGAGCCCGGTCCCCGGGACGGTCGCGCCGGAGCCGTAACCGCTGGAGGCGGTGACCGCGCACGCCGTCCCGTCGGAGTCGACCGCCGACACGCTCGCCGTCGACGCGGAGGTCGTCAGCCCGGCGAGCCCCTTGCGTCGGACCTCCTCGAGCATCCGATAGCCGTCGTCCTCGAGGTTCGGGGAGAAGTCGTGAACGTCGGTGCGGTACGTCAGTACGTGCTTCTGCACCTCGATGACGTCGCGCCACGCGGTCCCGCCCCTGGCCACGAGCTCACCGAGCATGACCGCGAGCATCGGACCGCCGACGCTCGGCGGGGGGTTCGTGGCGATGTCCCACTCGCCGGCGTGCAGGCGGAGCGGGGTCCGGACGACGGCTTCGTATCCGGCTAGGTCGGCTTCGGTGATGAGCCCACCGCGCGCTGCCTGGTCGGCCGCGAGGGCCCGCCCGATCTCGCCGGTGTAGACCTCGCGCCACCCTCGTTCTCCGATGAGGGCAAGGCTCTGTGCCAGGTCGGGACTCACGATGCGGTCGCCGGCGATGAAGGCCGAGTAGTCGTCGCGCGTCATCGCCTCCCGGGTCTCCTCGTCCCAGCCGAAGATGTTGTCCGTCGTCAGTGCGAGGTAGGACGCTGCGGCCCGCCCGAGGTGGAACCCCTCGCCCGCTGCCTTGGTCGCGTCGCACATGACCCGCGACCACTCGCCCGCGCCATGCCGCTCGTGCGCGAGACCCATCGCCGCGAACGTGCCGGGCGTCGCGACCGAGCCGGGCCCCGCATACACCGTGATCCCGCCGCCGTAGGTGAGCGCGAACTCCTTCAGCCCGCCCCCGAACCGGTCCGGCGCCAACCCCCGCCCAGGCATATCGACGTTGCCGTCGATGACCTCCGGCTCCCCGTCGGCCGGCCAGACCGTGACGTATGCGCCGCCCATGGGGGAGACGATGCCCGGCTCCGTCACCATCGCGGTGGCCATCGCCGCAAGGGCGGCATCGACCGCGTTGCCCCCCGCCCGGACCGCACCGAGGGCAGCGTCCACCGCCACCGGACCGGTAGCGGCGACCGCGACGCGTCTCATGTCAGGTGATTGTTCCGCAGCGGAGGCTTTGGCGCTCCGGTGGGCCCGTCATACGGGACCGTGCAGCCCTGGTGAAGCACCCGGCCGGGCTCGCAGCTGGGCGCGGTCCATTCCCTCGTATGCGGTGGCACTGGTCCACCTGTACGCCCAGCAGGGCATTGTGGCAGGCGCCTCTGACACTCGAGTGTCAAGAACGCGAGTTGTCCACAAGTGTGAATAAGCATGTGGAACAGTAACATTCACGACATTGCCTCTCGTCATTGGTGTCGCGCGAGCCGGATCGACCACCCCAAGGCATCCCGACGACTGGCGTCCTGGCACTGACCCGAGATCGAGCGGTGTTCAGCTCACGATGAGCACGACCGCGGCGAGTGCCGACCCCAGCAGTACGGCGATGTCGAACTGGTGCTGGTCGAGCCGCCGCACAAGAGCGCGCCCGGCGAACCCCCCGAGGACGACGAGCGGGAAGACCAGCACCGCTCGCCCGATGTCGTCCCAGGCCATCAGCCCGAGCCCGACGCTGAAGGGCACCTTGGCGAGGTTCACCCCGAGGAAGAACCACGCGATCGATCCGATGAAGCGGGACTTCTCGACCCCCTTGGCCACGAAGTACAGCGTCATCACCGCCCCCGCCGCATTCGCCGTCATCGTCGTGAAGCCCGCAGCACCACCGGTGACCCACGACATCACCGGATGATCGGCCCGACTCGGCGCACCTGCCATGCGCGGCCGCGTCCGTCGCCGCTGCCCCAACCACAGCTGCATCCCCCCGAGGACCAGCAGCATGACACCGATCGACCGTCGCAGCACCTCGTCACTGACGACGGCGAGAAACATGGTCCCGAGGATGAGCCCGGGCAGGACGGCCGGGATGAGACGACGCAACAAGGACCAGTCCACGTGCCGGCCGAAGAGAGACACGGCGACGACATCACCCGCGATGAGGACGGCAAGGATCGCGGCCGTGGACTCCTTCGCCGGCATCGCTAGTGCAGCGACGGCGACCGCGATCGCCGCCAACCCTCCGACGGAGGTCTTGCTGAAGCCGATGATGAACCCGATGAGGGCGAAGACCGCAAGCAGCGGCGTGAAGAGCTCCCCCACTCAGAAGCCGAGGCGGTGCGCCTGCGCCCGGATCGCGTCGGCACTGACCCGCAGCCGCGACAGCTCATCGTCGTCGACCGGGATGAGCAGCCGCTGCCCGGCACCACTGCCGTTGACGATCGTCGGCACCGACATGCACACGTCGGTGATGCCGTGCCAGTCCTGCAGCAGCGTCGAGATCGGCAGAATGCGGTTCTCGTCGCCACGGATCGACTCCACGATCCGGGCGCCGGCGAGCCCGACGGCGTAGTTCGTCGCACCCTTCCCGGAGATGACCTCGTAGGCCGCGTTGACGACCTGGTCGGCGATCGCGTCCCGCCGGGCCGCACCGAGCCGACCGGTCTGCTTCTCCCACTCCAGGAGCGGCACGTTGCCGATCGCGGCCGAGGACCAGATCGGCACCTCGGTGTCACCGTGCTCGCCGGCCATGTAGGCGTGCACGTTGCCCACCGCCACGTCGCAGGCCTCGGACACCAGCCATCGCAGCCGCGAGGAGTCGAGCACCGTGCCCGAGCCGAAGATCCGGTCCGGCGGCAGGTCGGTGATCTTGAGCGACGCATACGTCACGACATCGACCGGGTTGGTGACCATGACATAGACCGCATCCGGAGCGACGTTCTGCACGGCCGGCAGGATCTTCTTCATCAGCTCGACGGTCGTTCCGGCGAGCTCCATCCGGGACTGTCCGGGCTTCTGCTTCGCGCCGGCCGTGACGACGACGACGTCGGCCCCACGGCATACCTCGACGTCGTCCGACCCGTCGATCTGCGACTGGGGCATGAACATCGCGCCATGGCCGAGGTCGAGCACCTCTGCGCGCACCTTGGCCTTGTTGATGTCGTGCAGGACCACCCGGCGAGCGGACCCGCGCACGAGCATCGCGTAGGCCATCGTCGCGCCGACCGCGCCGGCACCGACCACTGCCACTGTGAACCGCTCAGCACTCATGACGTCCAACTTAGAGCCAGCACGGGCCGCCACGTCACGGGAGGGTTCGTCGAATGTCGCGAAGTCTGTGCGGGAGGCCGACGGCCTAGGTGGCGACGTTGCGGAACGGCCGGTCCGGGGTGGTCGTGGTGGCGAGAATGCCGCTGAGGTAGCCATAGAAGCCCTCGGCATCCACCGCCTCGACGACCTCGGTGTTGGGCTCGAGTCCGTGGACGCCCCACGAGACGGCCGAGTACCCACGCGTGAGCGCAGACTCCGACTCGACGGCGACGTGGCAGTGCGACGACCTCGTCACGAGGTCAGGGTGGAGCAGCACGGCCACCGAGAGCGAGTCCGGGTGCGTGGTCCCGGGGATGCCGACAGACTCGTCGAAGGCCAGGGTCGTCTCGCATACCCTCCCGAAGAACTCGGCCAAGGGGGTGCCGAACGCGGCAATCGCACCCAACCGGTCGCGGTTGAAGACCGCGTCGTTGAGGGTGAGCGGCGCCCACGGAACAAGGGTGACGTCGAAGCCGGCCTCGAAGACGACCCGGGCCGCGTGCGGGTCGACATAGAAGTTGAACTCGCCTGCGGCAGTGATGTTTCCCCGGCCGTTGTTCGACCCACCCATGACGACGAGCCGCTTCACGCGCGCCGGGAACGTCGGGTCCATGACCGCCGCGAGCGCAATGTTGGTCAGTGGGCCGATGGCGACGATCGACAGCTCCCCGGGCGACTCCGCGGTCAGCCGCAGGAGGGCATCGACGGCATGCTCGGTCTCGGTGGTGAGGTCCTCGTCGTCGATCCGCAGGCCGCCGCTGCCGTCGCCGTGGACGTTCTCCGCGGAAACCCACGGCACGACCATCGGCCGTCGGCAGCCGAGATGGATCGGCACCTCGCCGAGCCGGCCGAGCGCGTTGAGGGTGAGGTGCGCGTTACGCACCTGCTGGTCGAAGCCGACGTTGCCGGCGACCATCGTGATCGCGCGCAGGTCGGCCGACTCGTCCATCATCGCCGCGATGATCGCGACGCAGTCGTCCTGGGCGGTGTCGGTGTCGATGATGAGCGGAATGGTCACAGAGGCTCCAGTCAGGTGCGGGTGAGGTGGGAGGTGACTCGGAGCCGGTCGGCGCGCAGCCAGACGTCGGAGAGCTCCAGCGGGGTGTCGTCGGAGGTGGCCGTCAGCTGCTCGAGGTGGAGCAGCGGGTCGGTGGCCGGGATGGCGAGCAGGGATGCGTTCTCCTCGCCGGCCAGGACCGCGTCGAAACGGCGACGGGCGCTGGTGACCGGCACACCGCATACCTGCTCGAGGGCGTCGAAGAGGGTATGCGTCGCGAAGTCGACCTGGTCCAGGCCGGGAGCGAGGTCGAGACGCACGTAGTTGACGAGGCGGGCGACCGGGGTGCCGTCGAGATGGCGGACCCGCTCGAGGCGGAGCACCTCGCTCCGGGCGGGGGTCTCGAGGAGGGCGGCCACCGGCGCGGGCGGCTGGATGACCTCCTGAGCGATCACGGTCGTCACGAGTGGATGCCCGGCATCGATGAACGCCTCGCTCAGCGTCGTGAGTCGTTGGGCCAGCGGAGGCTCCACCATCGTGGTCGTGACGAACGTCCCTCGGCCCCGGGTCTGGACGAGGAGTCCGTCGGCCACCAGCGTGTGGACCGCCCGGCGAAGGGTGCCGCGACTGACCCCGAGCTCCCTGGCCAGGTCGGGCTCGGCGGGCAGCCGGAAGTGCTCGGGCCAGTCACCGGAGCCGATACGCGAGCGCATCCACGCCGAGATCTGCGAGTGCAGCGTGCTCGGCGCGCCGGGGTCGAGGTGCAGGTCGGTGTCAGGCGGTTCGGTCTGGGGCATGGGTCCGGGTCCCGGGATCTCGATGGCGTCGCTCTAGTAGCTCGTAGCGGTCTCGTCGATGCTGTCCGCGATGATCGCGATCCCGGCGCTCGTGCCGACCTTGGCCGCGCCCGCAGCGAGCAGCTCGACGACCTGGGCTCTCGTCGTGATGCCACCGGAGGCCTTGACGAGCACCCCCGCCGGCGCACGCTCGACGAGGTAGCGGATGCTCGCCGGGTTCGCGGTCTCGATGGCGCCACTGCTCGCGTTCTTGAGGTATGCGGCGCCCGCCTCACACGCCAGCTCCACCGCCGCCTCCTTCTCGGTCACGGTGAGGAGCGGCAGCTCGAGCATGACCTTGACGGGCACCCCGGCGGCCCGGACCACTCCGGCGATGTCGTCGCGGAACCCGTCGTAGTCGCCGCTCTTGAGCCACCCGATCTGCACGCCCATGTCGATCTCCCGGGCGCCCAGCCGCACGAGCTCGGCCGCCTCGGCGGCCTTGCCGGCGCTCGTCATGACGCCGACCGTGGGGAAGTCGAGCGCGGAGGCGACGGTGACGTCGGTGCCGGAGAGGACGTCCGCGGCGAGCGGAACCCAGGAGCCCGCGACCATCGCGGCGTCGAAGCCGTGCTCGACCGCCTCCTGCAGGTGGGTGAGCATCTGGTCGCGCGTCGTTCCGACCGCGATCCTGGTGTGCTGGATGCGCGCCGCCAGCTGGCGGGCGGTGAGGTCGGGTGCGGTCATGGCGATGACGTTCCTTCGATCTGGGAGCGGGTCGGCAGGGCGGGGACGACCTCTCGGTGGCCGACGACGTGGGCGCCCACCCGGGCCGCGAAGCGGGCGGCCTCGATGGGGTCGGCACCCTCGGCGATGGCGACGGCCGCGGCCGCGGTGAACGCGTCGCCGGCGCCGGTCGTGTCCACCACGGTCGTCACGGGTGCGGCCGGGACCGTGGTGATCTCGTCTCCCTGGCAGACGACGACCCCTTCTGCACCGCAGGTGAGGAGCACGGTCGCACCGGTCCGGTCATGGAGCCGGCGGGCGAGATCCTCGGCTCCGGCGCCCGCACCGTCGGCCGGGTCGAGGCCGAGGAGAATGGCCGCCTCGGTGGCGTTGGGCGTGAGCAGGTCGACCGAACCCCAGGTCTCGTCCGGCAGGGCGCTCGCCGGTGCGGGGTTGAGCAGCGTGCGGGTCCCAGCCCCGTGGGCGAGCCGCAGCGCGTGCACCGCCACCGCGACGGGGATCTCGAGCGATACGACGACGATGTCCGCGTCGGCCAGCTCGTCCCGGAACTCGTCCACGTGATGTGGGGCGAGATGGTCCAGGGCACCGGCGGCGATGACGATGCGGTTCTCACCACTCGGCTCGACGATGATCATCCCGGCCATCGTCGCCACGTCCTCGACGATGACCGGATGCGCCGAGATGCCCTCGTCGACCCACAGCCGCTGGGCGCTCTCGCCCATGGCGTCGGCGCCGATCGCGGTGAGGAAGTCGACCTGGGCTCCGAGTCGAGCGGCCTGAACGGCCTGGTTCGAGCCCTTGCCGCCATGCCCGCTCATGAACTCGCCACCGCTCAAGGTCTCACCGGCCACGGGCAGACGCGGCACACGCATCGTCAGGCCCACTCCATAGCTCCCGACCACGGCCACTCGCGCCATCTGTCACGTCCCCTTTCCGCACCATCTCACGCTAGCTGCTTTGTCCACAGTTGTCCATAGACATATACGCTCACATCGGACACCTTCCGCGCAGCGGCACGACCTTTGTCTCCCTCAGCCACCGCGTCCGATTTCCCTCAGCCGCCCACCTTCGCGTTAAGGTGGGAGATCCGTTAACGCACGTCAGCGGCCTTTTTGTCACCGGCTGCGCACCCACAAGAAAAGAGAAAACATGATCGTCCTCGGAGTCATCCTCCTCATCGTCGGCCTGCTCGTCGCCGACCTGAGCATCCTCACCTGGATCGGCATCGTCCTCATCGTCGTCGGCCTGATCCTTAACCTCCTGCCGATCGGCGGCAGCACGCGCCGGGTCTACTGACGCACCCGACGCACCAAGACGCACAGGACCCCGGCAGCCAACGCTGCCGGGGTCTCGGCAACTCCGGCCTCGAACTCCCGCGTCCGCTCCCGATCACTCCCGCACGAGGAAGCGACGCAGCGCGGCCAC
>JBHEPF010000048.1:0-18329 GCA_046260445.1 Dermatophilaceae bacterium
GGCGAGCCAGAAGGTGCACAGCAGGAACGTGCCCTCCTCGCCCTCGAGCCCGTCGTCGGCCAGATAGCGGTGGACCATCCCGTCCCGGTCGGTGAGCCGGTCCTCGATGGCCGCGATGGTCGACCGCACTCTGGGGTCGTCGCCGGGGAGGAAGCCGACGATCGGAATGCGGAGAGCACTCGCGTCGAGCGCGGTGGATCCGAAGGCCTGGGTGAAGGCCCCGGAGACGAAGCCTCGCGTGAGGATCGCCTCCCTGATCGCGTCGCGCTCGCGAGCCCAGCGCGCCACCTGCTCCTCCGGGCACTGCAGGTCGTCCGCCAGGTCAAGCGCCCGGTCGAGCGCGACCCAGCACATGAGCTTGGAGTGCAGGAAGTGCTGGGGCCCGCTGCGGACCTCCCAGATGCCCTGGTCCGGATCGCCCCACTCGTCGGCCGCCGCATCGGCGATGCCACGCAGCAGGACCCGGGTGGGCTCGTCGAAGGGGGTGAGCTGGTCGCGGAGGCGGAGCACGGCGTCCAGAACCTCGCCGTACACGTCCAGCTGTCGCTGGTCGAAGGCGCCGTTGCCGATCCGGACCGGTCGGCTGTCACGCCACCCCGACAGGTGCTCGAGCGGCCGCTCCGCGAGATCGTGCTCTCCGGCGATGCCGTACATGACCTGGATGCGGGCACCGGCGCCGACGTCGGAGGCGGCCGCCTCGACGAGCCACGAGACGAACGAGCGAGCCTCGTCCGGGCAGGCGGCCACCCAGAGCGCGTCGAGAGTCATGCTCGCGTCCCGCAGCCAGGAGTAGCGGTAGTCCCAGTTGCGGGACCCGCCGGGAGTCTCGGGCAGTGACGTCGTCGGTGCAGCCACGATCGCCCCGGTGGGTTGGAAGGTCAGCCCCTGGAGGACGACGCCGCTGAACCGCACCAGGTCCTGCCACGGCCCGTCGTAGGCCTGGTGCAGTGCGGACCAGGACTGCCACCCGGCCACCGTGTCCGCCAGCCGGTGTTCCACGAGCGTGCTACTCCAACGGCTGGTGGAGCGCTCCCAGGGGCGGGACCACTGGAGGGCGAAGCGTGCATCGGCCCCTGACGCCAGCTCCACGGTGCCACGAGCGGTGCCACCGTCGATGGTCAACGGCACGTCGGTGGACAGCGACAGGCCGTCGGGGCCGCCGGCGACGGCCACGCCGTCAGCGGTTCGGCGCAGGAGCGGCTGGGTGAACCCGTACTCCGGCCGGGGGGCGAACTCGACCTGCAGCTGGACCCGGCCGGCGACGCAGACCGCATGCCGCAGGAGCGTATGCGGCACGCCCTCACCCAGCGCGTGGTCTCTGCGGCCCTCACCGAGGGCGAGTGCGTCCGTCAGCTCGAGCGTTCCGTCGGCCGTCGTGAACGTGGTGACGAGGACCAGGGTGCCCGGCAGGTAACGTCGCCCGACCTCCGCGACGTCGCGGGGGCTCACCCGGAAGTGACCGGCGCGCTCGTCGAGGATGCGGCCGAGGACCGAGGGTGAGTCGAAGCGCGGAAACATGAGCCACTCGACCGAGCCGTCGGTCGACACCAGCGCCGAAGAGTGGCAGTCCGAGAGGAGGGCGTAGTCCTCGATCGGGCGGCTCATCGCGACCCTCCCGACGTGATGCAAACGGTCCCACCGACGACGAGAAGGTGCCGATGAGGGATCGGGATGTGCATGGTCGGCTCGCTTCCATCGGGGTGCCGGGCAGTGACGGAACCCGGCGGGGACCAGGTGTGCTTCCCGCCCGCAAGCGAACGTGTGGAAGTCCCCGAGCGCTCCGCCGGGTTCCCAGGTCGCCGTCGATCGGGCCCCGGTGGACGGGGGCCGCACCTGGGCGCGCGGGCGTCACAGACCGAGAGATCCTGAGGATGAGATGACGGCGAACCGTCAAGGAGACGCGCTGGTGCTGTTCGGCGCCACGGGCGACCTCGCCCGCAAGAAGCTGATCCCCGCGCTGTACCGGCTCGAGCAGGCCGGCCGACTCGACCTGCCGTTGGTCGGCGTGGCGCTCACCGACTGGGACGACGAGCGGTTCCGCGACCACGTCCGAGCTGCCGCGGAGGCCACCGTGGAGTCCCCTGTCGCCGACGTGCTCGACCGCCTCACGGACCGGCTCAGCCTCATCGGCGGCGACTACGCCGACCACGCCACATTCGAGTCGCTCGCACGGCGGCTGCGGCGGGCGGGGGTGGAGCACCCGGTCTTCTACCTTGCGATCCCGCCCGCGATGATCCCCACCGTCATCGAGGGTCTTGCCACGGTCGGCCTCGCCGGCACCGGGCGCATCGTCGTCGAGAAGCCGTTCGGGCGGGACCTGGACTCGGCCCGCCACCTCAACGAGGTCCTCCACCGGCATGTCGACGAAGGCTCCATCTACCGGATCGACCACTATCTGGGCAAGGAGTCGGTGGAGGACCTGCTCATCTTCCGCTTCGCCAATGCCTTCCTCGACCCGATCTGGAACCGGAACCATGTCGCCAGCGTGCAGGTCACCATGGCGGAGGACTTCGGCGTGGAGGGACGCGGACGCTTCTACGACGAGGTCGGTGCCGTGCGCGACGTGCTGCAGAACCACCTGCTCCAGGTCGTCGCGCTGCTCGCCATGGAGCCACCGATGAGCTCGGACGCCGACGCGCTGCGGGACGAGAAGGTCAAGGTCCTGCGCGCCATGCGACCGTTGGACTGCACGCGCATGGTTCGGGGCCAGTACTTCGGGTACCTCGACGAGGACGGTGTCGCACCCGGCTCTCGCACCGAGACCTCCGTCGCCGCGCGCCTGGAGATCGACTCCTGGCGCTGGGCGGGGGTGCCGTTCTTCGTCCGTGCCGGCAAGCGTCTGCACTCGACGGCGCTCGAGGCGGTCGTCGAGCTCCGCGAGGTCCCTCGACTGCTGTTCATGGGCGACGGCGAGCCGGCACCCCACGTCAACGTGCTGCGGTTCCGCCTCGGCCGGGATGCCGGCGTGACGCTCAGCGTGCAGGCCAAACGGCCGGGCCAGGGCCTCATCTCGCAGACGGTGGACCTCGATGTCGACTTCGAGACCGCTCTCGGTCTGGTCCAGGAGCCCTACGAGAGGCTGCTTGGGGACGTGATCGAGGGCAACCCCGCCCGGTTCGCGCGCGAGGACGGGGTCGAGGCGGCGTGGCGCGTCGTGCAGCCGGCGATCGACCACCCCGGCGACCTGCACGGCTACGAGTCGGGCGGATGGGGTCCGGCCCAGGCCGACGCCGTCCTCGCCGGTCACCACTGGCACGACCCGACGGCCTGAATGGATGCCACGGCCGTTGTCTCGGCTGACGGACATCTCGGTGGGCACTTCCCTTGGCATAACCTGTACTTATGGCAATGCAAAGATGCATTGGCCTCACCCGGCACCGACACATCCCGAAGGAGAACCGATGTCCGTTACCGACACCCTGATCGCCAACAACGAGGCGTATGCCGCGCAGTTCAGTGGTCCGCTACCGCTGCCGCCGTCCAAACACGTGGCCGTCCTCGCCTGCATGGACGCCCGTCTCGACGTCTACCGCGCCCTGGGGTTGAACGAGGGCGAAGCGCACGTCATCCGCAATGCCGGCGGCGTTGTCACCGAGGACGAGATCCGCTCCCTGGCCATCAGCCAACGGCTTCTCGGGACTACCGAGATCATTCTCATCCACCACACCGAGTGCGGGATGCTCACCTTCACCGACGACCAGTTCAAAGAGTCGATCCGCGCCGAGACCGGGCTGCGCCCGCCGTGGGCGGCCGAGGCGTTCCCCGACGTGGACGATGATGTGCGCCAGTCCCTGGCCCGCATCCACACCAGCCCCTTCATCCCCCACAAGGACTCCGTTCGCGGCTTCGTCTTCGACGTCGCCACGGGACGACTCCACGAAGTGACCGCAACGAACGCCGGATAGGACGACCGCCGGCGACGGTCTGCCGAGGACGAAGCGCCGTATGCGCCGCCCCCGCCCTCAGGCAAGCGCGCCGAGGGCGTCCTCGATGCCTCGGTGGAAGGTGGGGTAGGCGTAGATCATCGACCTCAACTGCTCGACCGGCACCTGAGCGTGGACGGCGACTGCCAGGGCACCCAGCACCTCGCCTCCGGCGGGACCCATGGCGGTGGCTCCCACGAGGACGCCCCGCTCCGGGTCCTCGACGACCTTGATGATGCCCTCGTTGCCCTCCTTGTGGATCCACCCGCGCGCGGTGCCCGGCACCGATGCGGAGCCGACTCGGACATGCGCGAGCTGCTCGCGGGCCTGGGCCTCGGTCAGACCGACCGCACCCACCTCGGGGTCGGTGAACGTGACCCGTGGAAGGGCCGCATACGACGCCGGCGGGCCATCCTCCCCCAGGATGTCCCGGATGACGATCCCTGCCTGGTACATCGCGACGTGCGTGAACGCGCCCTTGCCGGTGACGTCGCCGACGGCCCACACGCCGGGTGCCACCCGGCACCGATCGTCGACCGGGGCCACCCGGGCGTCCTCGGCGACGCCGACGGCGGTGAGCCCGACCGCGGTGGGATCCGCACGCCGGCCGGTCGCGACGAGCAGCCGCTCGCCGTGGACGGTGGAGCCGTCGGCGAGATGGACGACCACGCCGTCGCCGTCAGCCCGCACCCGCTCGGCCGCGACACCGGTGTGGACGGTCACCCCTTCACGTCGCAGGACATCGGCGAGGATGTCACCTGCCTCGGGCTCCTCCACGGCGAGCAGCCGGGGAGCGGCCTCGACGATCGTCACCTTCACTCCGAAGCGGGCGAGCACCTGGCTCAGCTCGCAGCCGATGGCGCCGCCGCCCAGGACCACGATGGACCCGGGCAGCTCGGTGGCGGCGACCGCCTGCCGGTTGGTCCAGTAGTCCACCTCGGACAGGCCCGGGATCGGCGGGATGGCGGCTGTGGTTCCGGTTGCCACGACGATTCCCCGTCGCACCGCATACGTCGTGTCGTCGACGCTCACCTCGGTCGGGGAGACGACCCGGCCCGCCCCGCGCACGAAGCTCCCACCCTTGTCGGTGAAGCGGTCGACGGCGACGCGGTCGTCCCAGTTGTCCGTGGCCTCGGCCCGGATGCGGGCTGCGACCGGGCCCCAGTCCGGGACCACGTCGCCGACCCGCCCGCCCAGCCGGTCGACCCGGCGCGCCTCGGCCAGGGCGTCTGCGGCGCGGACCATCATCTTGGTGGGCACGCACCCCCAGTAGGGGCACTCCCCACCGACGAGCTCGCGTTCGATCCCGAGGACCGACAGGCCGCGCTCGGCCAGCGACCCGGCGACGTGCTCGCCTCCCGGTCCCATCCCGATGACGGCGATATCGACTGTCTTCATGCGCGGCATTCTCCTTGTGCGTGTCCGAGCGCTGGGCAGCGCTCGTGGCGTGGCAACCCGGTCACCTGGCTGCCGCATTCCGGCCGGCCTCGCACACGCTCGCACAGCGTGGCCCGGAATGTGTCGCGCAGCGGCCGGGTTCCCAGCCCATGACGACGTCATCGGCCGAGCCGTGCATCACCCTCCTCGTCGTGCCGGACTGCCCCAACGAGAAGGTGGCCGCCGAGAGCCTGCGTGAGGCGCTCGCCCTCGAGGGTCTTCAGGGGGTCCCCTTCGCCACCATCGTGGTCGAGGATGAGGATCTCGCCGACCGCCTCGGGTTCACCGGCTCTCCCTCCGTCCACGTCGATGGCCGCGACCTGTTCCCAACCGACGGTCCGCCGTCGATGGTCTGCCGGCTCTACCCCGGGCATGGTGGGCGGCTGCGAGGAGCACCGACGGTCCTGGACCTGCGGGCGGCGCTGCGCACCGCATTCCGATCAGGGCGTGACGGGACCGTCGACGGCGGGGGCGCGACGACATGACGGCCACGGAGGCGGACATCCCACCGCAGGTATACATCGGCTCCGAGCAGGTGATGGGCTTCCTCGCCGACCACGGACACGAGCGGCTCCGCCGACTCACCGCCATGCGCGTCCTGGCGCTCGGCGTGCTGGCGGGGGCGTTCATCACGACGGGAGCCTTCCTCTCGGTCCTGCTCTCCACCGGTGTCGCTTCGGAAGGCCCCGCTCGGCTGCTCCAGGGCCTCGGGTTCAGTGCCGGGTTCTTCTTCGTCATCCTCTCGGGCGCCGTGCTGTTCACCGAGGCCAACGTCGTGCTGCCGGCCGTCGTGCTCGGCCGGCGCGACCGATGGCGGTCGGTGCTGCGGTTCTGGGCCCTGGCCTGGGTCGGCAACCTCGTCGGTGCGACGGTCACCGGCCAGCTCATCGCCCTCGCCAGCCATCCCAGCCAAGACACCATCGACCTGCTGTCCCAGGTGGTCGCGGGGAAGACGGCGACGACAGGTGAAGGGCTCGGGGCCTGGCTGGCCCTGGTGGTCTCCGGCTTCCTCGCGAACTGGCTCGTCGGCATGGCGGCGTTCTTCGCGACGATGGGCCGCACCCTGTTCGGCAAGTACATCCCGGTGTTCCTCGCCGTCACCGCGTTCGTCTCGGCCGGGTTCCAGCACAGCCCCGCCAACATGGGCTTCTTCTCGCTGGACGAGGCCTTCGTCGGCGGCGCGGACCTGGTCGATCTGCTCGCGTGGAACCTGGTACCCGCCGGTCTCGGGAACATCGCCGGGGGAGCCCTCGCTGTCACCGCGCTCCTCAGCTGGGCGCACGCCGCCCGTCCTGTCCGGACGCTGTCGTGAGCGCTGCCGCAGCACACCCGGATGCCGGTGTCCGGACCGTCGCGAGAGCCCGCTCGGGAAGCGATCCTCGGACCCACCGGGTTCCACCCCTGTGATGGAGGGACAATCAACCGTGGACCAGGCACGCGCCCGCGCCTTCCGGGAGTATGTGGAGCCCGAGATCGAGGTCATGCTGCGCGTCGCTCTCAGTCTGACGCGCAAGCAGGCGGACGCCGAGGACCTCGTCCAGGAGTCGCTTATCCGGGCCTTTCGCGCGCTGGACACCTTCGACGGGCGACATCCACGCGCCTGGCTGCTGACCATCGTCCGCCGTACCCACCTCAACATGAACCGTCGCCAGCGCCCCGACCCGGTCGGCGACTGGGATGTCCTCGGTGAGAAGCGAGCCGCCTTCGGAGCGGCCTCCCCTGCAAGTGCCGAGCAGGAGCATCTCGACTCCTCGCTGAGCGCCCATCTCACCGACGCACTCAAGGACCTGGACCCGAGGTTTCGGGCCGTCGTGTTCCTCGTCGACATCCACGACCTGTCGTATGCCGAAGCGGCGGCCGTGCTGGGGGTCCCCGTGGGAACGGTCATGTCCCGGCTGAGCAGGGCCCGCAACCGGCTCCGCGCCGCTCTCGGCCCCGAGCTCCTCACACCTGGAAGGTCATCATGAAGCAGTCCCTCCGGCAGATGATCACCTGCCACTGGTCCGCACGCCGGATCCAGCGATACCTGGACGCCGATCCTGCAGCTCCGCTCACGCCCGGTGAGATCGCTCGCCTCGAGGCGCATCTCGCGGAGTGTGAGAAGTGCGCTCAGGTCAGCGAGGAGCACCGCGTGCTCCATCGCGCCCTCTCGCTCTGGCCTGGGGCGCCGACACCGGACGAGCAGACGGTCGAGCGCCTTCAGTCCTTCCTCACCGAGCTGACCGAGGAACCCAGGTCATGACCACGGCAACCCCGATGCGAGGGGTCTGGGACCTCGTCGTCGTCGGAGGAGGCGCGGCAGGCATCGTGGCCGCCAAGACCGCAGCGCGGTTGGGGGCCGCCACGCTCCTCGTGGAGCGGGACCGCACGGGCGGAGACTGTCTCTGGCGGGGTTGCGTTCCCTCCAAGGCCCTGCTTGCGGCGGCGTCCGCCGCAGCCCAGGCTCGCGACGCAGGCCGGTTCGGGATCGACGTCCGAGGGGTCGACGTCGACTTCCCCCGTGTCATGAAGCACATCCGCGAGACCATCGCCCACATCGAACCGGTCGACTCCATCGAGACCCTCGAGTCCGAGGGAGTGACCGTGCTCACCGGCGAGGCCACCTTCGTCGGTGGCGACCGGATCCGGGTGGGCGAGCAGGAGATCCGGTTCGAGCAGGCTGTGGTGGCCGCCGGGGCGAGCCCAGCGGTGCCTCCGATCTCGGGACTGCCAGGCGCCGACTTTCTCACCAGCGACACCATCTGGGATCTCACCGACCTGCCGGAGGACCTCGTCATCCTCGGCGGGGGCAGCATCGGTTGTGAGCTCGGCCAGGCGTTCGCGCGCCTGGGCACTCGGGTGTCGATCGTCGAGGGCGCCCCCCGGATCATGCCGCGCGAGGATGCGCAGGCCGCCGCTCTCGTTGCCGCGGCGCTGCGGCGCGACGGAGTCAGCATCCACGCCGGCGCAGGCGTGAGCCGCGTCGAGCCGGGCGCGGGCACCTCCGGCCGCCTCGTACTGGACGACGGCAGGGAGGTTCCGTACGGGCGGCTCGTCGTCGCGGTGGGTCGCGCCCCGCAGACCCGAGGTCTCGGCCTGGAGTCCGCCGGCGTCACCGTCGACCAGCGCGGGTTCGTCACCGTCGACGATCGGCTGCGCACGACAAACCCACGGATCTGGGCCGCCGGAGACCTCACCGGCCATCCTCAGTTCACGCATCTCGCAGGTCAGCACGGCAGCCTCGCCGCCAGCAACGCCGTCCTCGGCCTGAGGCGACGAGTCGCTCTGACCGCGGTCCCCCGGGTCACGTTCACCCACCCTGAGGTGGCCGCCGTAGGAGTGACCACCGACCCGCTTCCCGCCGGACTGCGCATTGTGCAGTGGCACAACGACCTGGTGGACCGGGCGGCCGCCGACGCTGACACCGATGGCCTCACCCGACTCGCCGTCGACCGCAAGGGCCGGGTCCTCGGGGCCGTCGTCGTGGGCCCCCGCGCCGGGGAGAGTCTGGCCGAGCTGACGCTCGCCATCAAGCAGGGCCTGCGGACACGCGACCTCGCCGCCGCCATCCACCCGTATCCGACCTATGGGGACGGTCCATGGAACGCCGCCCTGAGCGACATCCGAGGCACCCTCAGCCGGCCACCCGCGAAGCACGGCGTGGCGGTGCTGCGCCGAGTGCGCCGCTGGCGACTCGACCGGGCGGGGTGATATCGGGCCCCGTGGGAGGCCGGACGTTGTCAGCGGGCGAACGGCTGTCGGCGGGGTGGTCCTGTGTCAGCGTCCCAGTAGCCGGCGACGGCGGCGGTAGGCCACCGTGCCCGGTCGACCGAGGACGAGATCCCGGACCTGGCGTCCGGTGGGGTTGGTGAGGAACGTCGACCCGACGCGCACCGTGGGCACCGTCTCGTTGCCTCCGTTGACCGAGCGCACGATCTCGGCCGCGCGCTCGTCCTCCCAGATGTTGCGCCAGTCGGCGACAAGGCCCTGACGCTCGAGGTCGGCGCGCAGGGCCGAACAGAACGGGCACCCGGGCCGCCAGAACACCTCGACGTCGGCGTCGTCGGAGCGGAACTCGGCCGGCTGTGCAGTCATGCTGCGGGAACCCGGTCAGGCGCCCCGAGGCTTCCCGCCGCAGAGCGCGGCCGAGCCCAACGACCCCGGGCGAGCGAGGCGGACGACGTCGGCGGATGCGAACGGCGTGGACGCCTCGCAGCCCACCCTGCGCAGGACTCCCGGAGGCACACCGATGTCGGCGAGGAGCAGCTCCCCCACGAACGGGGCTGCGGCCGAGACGAGGAAACCGACCTTGGGAGCGGCGAGGGTGAGGGTGGCCGTGGCGGTGAGCGCGACACCGGGCGCCTCACCGGTGTCCACATCCAGACCGGAGGGGATGTCCAGGGCGATGACGGGGATGCCCATGGTGCCGACCTCGTCGATGAGGTCACGAGCGCGGCCGCGGGGAGGTCCACCCAGGCTGTAGCCGATCATCCCGTCGAGCACGACGTCGACCGCTCGCTCGTCCGCGGCGATCGATGCCCGCATCGGTATCTCGAGCGCACGCAGCGTCCGGGCCTGGTGTCCCGCAGCCCCGTCCATGCGCTCGGGTGCATCGGTCGTCACTACTCGCAGGTCTGCGCCCCACCCCGCCAGCCTGCGTGCGGCCGCCATCGCGCCACCTCCGTTGCCTCCGTTGCCGGCGAGGATGAGGACGCGCCGACCCTGCGGGGATCCGCCGAGCGCGGCGGCCGCCACGCGCGCGAGCGCCCGCCCGGCGTTCTCCATCATCTGCAGCACGCTGATCCCGAGATCCTCGACCATGATCCGGTCGACCTCGCGCATCTGTTCGCGTGTCACCGCCGCGACGGGAGCTTCGGATGAGGTCGAGGGGAATGACTCGAGCCAGGTCTGCGTGCCAGTCATGTGTCGGCAATCCGACGGCGTGGGAGCGGCATTCCGTCGACAGCCGAGCCGGAATGCCGACGCCGGTGATGCGGGTTCCCGGGTCATGAACGACCGACCTGACAGCACCGCAGGGGAGGGAGGCATCACGGTCCCCCGGTTGAGAGCGCCCGTGGCCTTCGTGCTCTCCGGTGGGGCGAGTCTCGGGGCGGCGCAGGTGGGGATGCTGCGCGCCCTTCGTGAGGCAGCGATCGAGCCTGACCTGCTGGTCGGCACGAGTGTCGGCGCGCTGAACGCTGCGGTGTGCGCTGCCGATCCAGGAGGATGCGGCGAGCGACTCGAGCGTCGTTGGCTGTCGATGCGTGGACTCCAGGTCTTTCCCGTCAACCCGGCCCGGCTCCTCCGGTCGGTGACCGCCTGGACCTCGGGCGGCCTGGTCTCGCCCTCGGGTCTGGCGCGTATCTGCCGCGAGCACCTGCACGCGACGACCTTCGCAAACCTGGCTGTGCCGCTGCTCGTCGTGGCCACGGACCAGCTCGACGGGACGGCCGTCGTCCTGGACGGCGGCTCCGTCGTCGACGCTGTCATGGCGAGCAGCGCTATTCCCGGCGTCTTCCCGGCGGTGTCGCTGGCCGGGCGGACCCTGGTCGACGGGGCCCTGAGCGCGAATGTGGCAACCCTTCAGGCGGTCGCCGCGGGCGCCCGCACCGTCGTCGTCCTCGAGGCCTCCGGCCCCTGCCGCCTGACTCGCCCACCACGCGGTGTCGTGGAGCAGGTCCTGGCCGCGGTCCACGTCCTCACCCGCAGCCAGGCCGCCGCACAGGCGGAGCAGGCGGCGGAGGAGGCACTGGTGCTGTATCTGCCGACCCCCTGCACGACGCGGACCTCACCGCTGGACTTCGGGGGGTCGGCCGACCTCATCGCGGCTGCCTACGAGCTGAGCCGCGACTTCCTGGCAGGGTTGCCGCCGGAGCCGCCCGTGACGGGCCTGGTCGGTGAGCCGCACCGGCATCCTGCCCGGGCTCATGCCCACGCTCGGGCTGAGGCACGCTCATGACAGGGTCCGGTAGCCTGCGACGACCCGGTGGGTCGCACTGACAGCGACCACCGTGGCCCAGACCCACGCGATGGTTCCCGACCACATGGGCAGGAGCAACCAGAGGGAGTGCACGACGATCGTCTCGGTGCCTTCGGCAAGCCCGCCGAGGAAGCTGAGCGAGCGCCCGTCGTCGAGTCGGCGGCCGGTGCGCTCGGCGATGGAGGAGAACGCCAGGAACGCGGCACCGTTGACGTAGTACGCGAGCAGCACGAGCAGGAACGGCCACCAGGGCTGCCCGTGACTCGTGGTGGCCCCGACCGCGACACCGACGACCGTTGCCCCATAGACGACGAAGTCCGCGGTGATGTCGAGGAACCCGCCGGCCTCCGACTGTCGCGCACTCGCCGGCGCGCGTCTGCGGCGCCGCCGGGCCAAGGGCCCGTCCAGCCCGTCGCAGATCCGCGAGGCCCACCAGAGAAGGAGGGCGGGCCACCACCACGCGGCCGCGGCCGATGCGGCGCTGGCGAGCCCGAGTCCCAGACCGAGGAGGGTGATGCGGTCCGGGGTGACCCAGGGCCGGTCCAGCCATCGGGCGACCCGGTCGAGGGCGGGCTCGAGAGCCTGGCGCAGCGGGGCGTCGAACATGTCAGTCCCTCGAAGATTCAGGGTCGGGTGCCGCCGCACGGAGCCGGCCTGTCCGTCGAGCGGCCCACCAGCCGCCGACGGACAGCAGCACGAGGGCGCCCAGGGCCGCGGCGGTGACCTGGGGGTCGGTACCTGCGGAGGCACCGAGAGCGGCATAGGCGACGGTGCCGGGCACCATGCCCAGAGCGGTCGCGGCGAGGTAGTGCCGGGTCTCCACCCCGGTGACCGCGGCACCGTAGTTGAGTGCGGTGAACGGCACGACCGGCACGAGCCGAGCCAGGAGCACCGCCCCGAACCCCCGGTCTCCGAGCGCCCGGTCGGCCGTCTCGAGCCGACCACGGAGCAGACGCGCGACGCCCTCACGACCGAGGCTGCGGGCGACCCCGAAGGCGACGGCGGAGCCGATCATGGCTCCGGCCCACGCGAGGACCGCCCCCGGCCCAACTCCGAAGAGCGCTCCGGCAGCAGCGGTGGCGACGTTCTTGGGCACCGGCAGGAGTGACCAGAACGCATACCCGCTGACGAAGATCACCGGTCCCCACCCGCCGGCCCGCTCGACGGCGGCGCGGATCTGCTCCTGGTCCGGCGTTCCGAGGCCCTGAGCAGCGACGATGATCGTCACGATCAGCACAGCGAGCAGGATGGCGCGCACGACCACCGACCGGGCGGAGGGGGTCACCGGTGTGCGCTCTTCTCTGTCGTCGAGACGGGTCATCGCTGTGGGAAGGCTTCGAGGGCCCCACTGTGTTCCCGGGTGAGATCCGCGACCTCGAGGAGAGCCATCATGCCCGTTCCGCGCATACGCCGGTATGCGAGCGTCACGACGGCGGCGTTCGCCCTGGCCGCGTGCTCCAGCGCAGCCAGCGACACCGGCTCGACCGCGACCGAGGCATCCGTGACGGACTCCCGCACCTGGGCGCAGATAGAGGAGGCCGCTCAGGGGCAGCGGGTCTCGTTGTGGATGTGGGGTGGGGACCCGAAGGGCAACGCCTACGTCGACGAGGTCCTCGTCCCGGCCGCGGCGGAGGCCGGCGTGACGCTCGAGCGGGTGCCGATCGCGGACACCAGGGACGCCCTGACCCGCATCCTCGCGGAGAAGCAGGCCGGTCGCACCGACGGCGAGGTCGACCTGGTCTGGGTCAACGGCGACAACTTCGCCACCGGCAAGCAGGCGGAGGCATGGCGGTGCGGGTGGGCCGACGAGCTGCCCAACGCGACCTTCCTCGACCCGCAGGACCCGCTCGTCACCTCCGACTTCGGCACCCCCGTGGACGGGTGCGAGTCGCCGTGGCACAAGGCGCAGTTCAGTCTGGTCTACGACTCTGCGCGAGTGTCCGACCCGCCGACCACGCTGGCCGGCGTCCTCGACTGGGCGGAACGCAACCCGGGCCGCTTCACCTATCCCGCCCCTCCGGACTTTACCGGCTCGGTCTTCGTCCGTCAGGTGCTCTACAGCGTCTCCGGCGGGTATGCGAACGTGTCCGCCCAGTTCGACCAGGCGGCCTACGACGACCTCACCCCCGCGCTGTGGCAGCGCTTGAGGGACCTCGAAGCGTCCCTGTGGCGGGAAGGGCGCACCTATCCACGCGACTCGGTGGCGCTCGACACCCTCTTCGCGGAGGGTGAGGTCGACTTCACGATGACCTATGGCCCGGCGACCCTGACCGAGCTCGTCGCGAACGGCACCTTCCCACCGACGACCGCGGTCCTGCCCCTGGACGAGGGGACGGTCGGCAACGCGAGCTTCCTCGCCATCCCGGCCACGTCGGGGCAGACCGAGGGGGCGATGGTCGTCGCCGACATCGCGCTCTCACCCGAGCAGCAGGCGGTCAAGGCGGATCCGGGCGTCTGGGGTCAGTTCACCGTGCTGAGCATGGAGCGGCTCGCCGATGGCGACCGCGCGCTCTTCGACGCGCTGCCTTCCTCGCCCGTCGTGCCGGCCTACGACGTGTTGTCCGCGAACGCCAACCCGGAGCTGTCCGCCACCTGGGTGCCCGAGATCGACGAGGGATGGCGGACCGAGGTCCTGCAGCGGTGAGGACGGCTCGGCCAGGGGACGGCCACGGGCTCGCCCTACTGGCACCCGCGGTCGTGCTCGTGCTCGCCGTGGTCGGTGTCGGGGTCGGCTCCCTCGTTGCGACGAGTCTGGGGCTCATGCCGCTGTTCGGTGAGGCGCGGCTCTCCGGCAGGGGCTTCATCGAGGCCGCCCCCGACCTGTTCGTCGGCGTGCGTGAGTCGCTGCTCATCGCGGCTCCGTCGACCGCCCTCGCGCTGCTCGTCGGCGTCCCGGCGGGCCTGCTTCTGCATGCGGGGGCGGCCCGCGCCCGCGGCGCCGTCGGCGGGGCCGTGGGTCTGGTCGTGGCCGCCCCGCACCTGGTGGGGGCGGCGGCCTTCGCCCTGCTCCTGTCCGGAGGTGGGTCGTTCGCGCGCCTGGTCGAGCCCATCGGCCAGGGCTGGCCGGAGCTGGTCGGCGCTCGCTGGCCGGTGGCGACGGTCCTGGTCTTCGCCTGGAAGGAGTCGGCCTTCGTCGCTCTCGTCGTCGTCGCAACGCTGGGAACCCGAGTGGACGACCTCGCCGACGCGGCCCGGACGCTCGGCGCCACGCGCTTCCAGCGGCTGCGCACGGTCACGCTGCCGCTCGCCGCTCCCGGCGCGGCGGCAGCCGGGATCATCGTCTTCGTGTATGCGGTCGGCGCCTACGAGGTGGCCTGGCTCCTCGGTGGCGCCTACCCCGAGCCGCTGCCCGTCATGGCCTACCGGCTCTATGGCTCGATCGACCTCGCTGCCCGGCCCCAGGCGGCCGCGACCGCGTTGGTTGCCATCACGGTGGCCGTCGCTGCGGCCGGGTCGACGATCCCCGTCCTGCGCCGGCTCGGAGCGGCCCGATGAGCCCCTCATCCGCCTCCGGATCCGTGACATCCGCTCGGTGGCCGATGGTGGCGAGCCGAGCCGCTGTCCTCCTCTGGTTCCTCGTGCCCCTGTCTCCCCTCCTGGTCTGGGCGATCGCCGACCAGTGGTCCTGGCCGGCCCTGCTTCCCCAGCAGCTCGGACTGCGAGGCTGGCGGACGGCTCTGGACCAGGACCTCCCGGCCGCCCTGGGCCGGTCCGTCCTCCTCGGGACGGCCACCGCGGCGACCGCGGTGCCGCTCGGCGCCCTCGCCGGTCGGGCGCTCGCGTGGCGCCCGGCGCGAGTCACGTCGCTCGCCGCCCTCGTCCTCGTCCTGCCCGTCGCCATCCCACCCTTCACCATCGCCATCGGGCTCGAGACGATGGTGCTGCGGTTGCGACTGCCCTCGTTCCCGGCGCTCGTCCTCATCCTCGCGGTGCTCGCGCTGCCCTACACGACCTACGTGCTGCGCGCCGCGTACGCGGCCCTCGACCCTGACCTCGAGCGGCAGGCGCGCACCTTGGGCGCCGGCCCGGTGCGCGCCTTCGCCACAGTGACCGCTCCCGCGCTGCGCACCCCTCTGCTGGCCGCCACCTCGATCGCGTTCCTCGTGGGCTGGAGTGACTACGTCATCACGGTCGTCGTCGGCGGTGGGCGGCTCGTCACCGTCCCGATGCTCCTCGCCGCCGCTCTGTCCGGCTCGGGGAACGAGCCGCTGGTGGCGGCGGTCGCCCTCACCGCTCTCATCCCCGTGGTGCTCGTCGCCGTCGCGGCACGCTCCGGTCGCCGTTCGGGTCGCCGTTCGGGTCGCCGCTCACGACCCGCACCGACCCCGACAGCCGCGCATGGACCGATCATGGTGCCACGATGAGTGCGCACCTGTCCGTGGAACGGCTCACGCACCGCTACCCCGGGGCGGACTGGGACACCGTCGCCGCGATCGACCTGACGGTCCCGGCAGGCTCGATGACGGCCGTGCTCGGGCCCTCGGGGTCCGGCAAGAGCACGTTGCTGCGGGTCGTCGCGGGACTGCTTCCCGCCGCGTCCGGGGAGGTCTCGGTCGACGGTCGTGCTGTCACCGGGGTACCTCCGGAGCGCCGCGGCATCGCGATGATGTTCCAGAAGCCGCATCTCTTCCCCCACCTCAGCGTCCTGGACAACGTCGCCTATGCCGACCGGATCCGCGGGCGCTCCCGCACCGAGGCCCGCGCCGCCGCGCTCCAGATGCTCGACCTGGTCCATCTGAGCGAGCTTGCGAGCCGACATCCGCGCGAGCTGTCCGGCGGCCAGGAGCAGCGTGTCGCCCTGGCCCGGGCGCTGGCCGCCGACCCGGCCGTGCTCCTCCTCGACGAGCCATTCAGCGCGCTCGACACCGAGCTGCGCTCGGCGATGCACGCCCTCCTGGCCGATATCCGCGCCTCCGTCGCCCCCACCATCCTCCTCGTCACCCACGACCTGGCCGAGGCATCATCGGCTGACACGGTCGCCGTGCTCGTGGCGGGTCGGCTCATCCAGAACGCCCCTGTCGAGACGCTGTACCGGGATCCGGCGGAGCGCGCCGTGGCCCGGCTCCTGGGCGGCTTCAGCGAGCTGCCGACCCGACCGGCCCCCGGTGGACTGCTCACCCCCCTCGGGGAGGTCACCGTCGTGGGCGGCCGCGCCGAGGAGGTCGTCGTGCTGGTGCGTCAGGAGATCCTCCACGTCGTCGACCCTCAGGTCGACGGCGCGGCCGCCGCAGGCTGCATCGAGAGCATTCGCTGGGAGGGCGCCCGACAGGTCGCCCGCGTGCGCCTCGCCACCGACCCGTCTCGGTGGGGCGGGCCGGTGAGCGTGCTGGCCGAGGTCGCCGTCGGCCGGACCCGGCGCGTCGGTGACAGTGTCGCCGTGCGGGTGGTCGGACCGTTGGTCACGGTCCCGGCGCAGGGGGCCGCGCGCGCGTCCGTGGAACCGTTCGAGCCCGCGCTGCGACCCGACTGAGCCGCCTGGCTCACTCCGCGAGCGTCGTGACGATCGTGACCTCACCGGTGAGGGTGCGGTGGACCGGACACCGGTCGGCGATCCGGAGCAGCGCCTCGCGCTGGTCAGGGTCGAGGGCAGGGTCGAGGTGGATCTCCCGCTCGATCCGGTCCACCATCCCCTCCGCCGACTCACACTCGGCGCAGTCCAGCGCGTGCACCCTGGAGTGACGCAGCGTGACACCGGTGGCGCCGTAGTCCCAGCCCTTGCGGGCCGCATACATGCGCATCGTCATCGAGGTGCAGCCGCCGAGGGCGGCCAGGAGCATGTCGTAGGGGTTGGGGCCCTGATCCGTGCCACCCACCGAGACCGGTTCGTCGAGCATCCAGGTATGCCGGGCGGTCCGGGCGGTGTGGCTGTACCCGGGCGGGGCCGCCTCCTCGACGACCACCTCACCCTCGGCAGGCCCCTCAACGAGGGACTCCACCTCCGGGATCTCGGGAGGGACGTGCCGCGCGGCCCAGGCGGCGATGATGTCGGCGGCGAAGGCCGCGTCCTCGCGCCGGGAGAGCAGATGGTCGGCGCCGTCGAGCGCGACGAACGACTTCGGGTGCCGCGCGGCGTCGAAGACCCGTCGGGCGTTGTCGATCCCGACGATCGTGTCGACCGGAGAGTGCAGGACGAGCAGCGGTCGGATCAGGCGGGCCAGCCGCTCGAGCTGCGGCTGCTGGGCGATGTCGTCGAGAAAGGCTCGTCCCACGTCGAACGGCCGCCCCCCGATGTCGACACGGATGCGGTCCGCGCCGGAGTCGACCGGCTCGGCGAAGAGATGCAGTACGTGATCGGGGCAGGCCGGCGCGCCGATCGTCACCACACCCCGTACGGACGGCATCGACCCTGCGGCCGCGATGACCGCGGCCCCTCCGAGGGAGTGTCCGACGAGCAGTCGTGGCGCTCCGTAGGTGCCGCGCAGCCACTGAGCTGCGGCGAGGAGGTCCTCGATGTTCGTCGTGAATGTCGTGTCGGCGAAGTCTCCACCCGACTGGCCCAGGCCGGTGAAGTCGAAGCGGAGCACCGCATACCCCCGCTCGGCGAGCGCACCCGAGATCCGCGCTGTCGCGTGCGAGCTGCTCGAGCACGTGAAGCAGTGCGCCATCAGAGCGACCGCTCGTGGTCTGCCCGCGGGCAGCTCCATGACGGCGGCGATGGGCTGGCCCAGAGCTCCGGGGAAGGTGATGTCCCGCAAGGACGCGCGCCCGTCACCGTCGCCGCGGCCCCGGGTCATCGACGCACCTTCAGGGGCATCCCGGCGAGTCGGCGCAGCCGGCTCGGTGCGGCGCGCTCCGAGCGCGACCGTGCTGTCGGGGCCACGGCGGTGGTTCGGCTGAGCCGGGCGAGGAGGTCGGCCAGGGTCGCCAGGAGCAGCTGCTCCTGTCCATGTAGTCCGCTCAGAACCGGTACTGGGTGGTCGGTGCGTCGCATGCCTCGGGAACCCGGTGAGGACGGCGGGAGCATCCCGACCGCGGTGGCAGGGCGAGACAGGCGGGCGGGAATGACCGTC
>JBHEPF010000178.1:0-81702 GCA_046260445.1 Dermatophilaceae bacterium
GGCGCAGGGTTGGGTGGGGGCGGGGCGGAGTGGCGCAGGGTTGGGTGGGGGCGGGGCGGACTGGAGCACCGTGCGCCCGATGGCGCTGGGCAGCCCGGCCGCCAGGCCCCGACCGCGTGCGGCGGGAGCGAGGGCGGTGAAGTCGAGATACCCCGTACCGTCGGCCTGGACCTCGGCGGACGCTCGTCACGGGTCCACGGACCGTGGATCCAGCTGCGATGAATCTCCTCGTCCCAGTCGACGATGACCGCTCCGACGACCGTTCCATGGCCGTCCACCGCGAAACGGAGGGTGTCGCGCCAGGGGACCTCGAGGTGGTCGAGCTCGGCGCGGATGCCGTCAGGTGCTGTGCCGAGATAGCTGCACGCCGTCGTCGGGGATGCCTGAAGGGCGACGATGAGCTCGATTGCCGCGGCGACCTGCGCGGTGGAGGGCCCGGTGACGTCCATCGGGTCAACGACGCAGGACGAGTGCCAGCGGGTCGAGCGAGACCGTCGACTCGCCTGGGTGGCACGGTCCGATGGCGAGCCCGTCGACGGTCACCTCGGCCCCCTTGTCGAGGGTGAGGGTGAAGGCCGCCGAGTGCAGCGGCACGAGCAGCGGGGTCGGCCGGGAGGCCTTGCGCATCATCGCCCGCGCCACGCCGGTCCAGCCCTTGAAGGAGTGGCTCGCGTGGAGGTAGGCGTCGAGGCGACCGCTCGTCGCCGCGGTCGGGCTCGTCGAGAAGGCCACCGACCGCGCCGGCCTGGTGACCGCCTCCTCGTCATCCGGCTTGACGGTCGCGGTGAATGAGGTGCCCTTGACGAGACCGCGAGCGACGGTCCGCGTGCTCAGGGCCGGGGCCTCGTGGGAGACGATGTCACCGAAGACGAGTGAGGTGAGGAAGACGATCTCCTCACCATCGGGCTCCGGAGCCTCGAGGGCGTCGGTCTGCGTGGCCGGTGGAGGCGGTGCGAGTCGCGCCCGTCCGACGTCGACGCGCGAGTTCTGTCCGGTCAGGGCCGTGGTCATGGCGGCAGCGACGCCGGCCGAAGGCAGCGCGAGAGGGCCGGACTGCTCTGCCGGCGCGGTGTCATCGTCCCCCGGTCGCCCCGGTGAGGGCAGGAAGGCCACCGGAGTCTCGGTGCCCGCGAGGACGCTCACCACGCCGCGGGCCACAGCGGAGTCACCCCGGACGCAGACGACGTCGACGCCTGCGTCGAGGGCTCGGCGGGCGGCGTCCGCGGCCGTGGACGCCCCGTCGACCTCGAGCCACAGGGGCTCGTCCCACCCGGCTGCGGTCGACTGGGAGGTGAGCTCCGAGCAAAGGGCCGGGTCGCCGTCCGAGGCGATGACAGCCGCCTGCTTGAGGGGCTCCGGCTCGGGCTCCTCGGTTCGGAAGGTGTCGCGGTGCGGGCGGTTCTTGTTCGGCGCGCGGTGCTTGCCGCCGCCGTCGGGGCGGCTGCGCGCGGTCGTGCCGACGAGGTAGACGACGAAGAGGATCACCGCGAGGGCGAGGACCCCCGCGACGACCAGCCACATCGTCTCGGTGTCGTTCACCGGGTCAACCTACAACAGGGTGACTGTGTGTGCGCGGTGACGATGGTGGAATGCAGGTGAGCGACCGCAGGCCCTCACTAGACTTGCCCGGGTGATCGACATCAAGCTGCTCCGTGACGACCCCGCGGCGGTGCGCGCCAGCCAGCGCGCCCGTGGCGAAGATGAGAGTGTCGTCGACACTGTCCTCGAGGCCGAGCAGCGTCGCCGCGGCTCGCTCACCTCGTTCGAGCGGCTGCGCGCCGAGCAGAAGTCGCTCGGCAAGGAGGTCGCCCGGGCCCAGGGCGAGGACAAGCAGACCCTGCTGACCCGCACCAAGGAGCTGAGCACCCAGGTCAAGGGGCTCCAGGCCGCGGCCGACGAGGCCCAGGGCGAGCTCGACGCCCTCATGCTGCGCATCGGCAACGTCATCATCGACGGTGTCCCGAGCGGCGGTGAGGACGACTTCGTCGTGCGCGAGGAGATCGGCACGCCCCGCGACTTCGTCGCCGAGGGCTTCGAGCCCAAGGACCACCTCGAGCTCGCCGAGGGCCTCGACGCCATCGACATGGCGCGCGGCGCCAAGGTCTCCGGTGCGCGCTTCTACTTCCTCAAGGGCCAGGGCGCCCGTCTCGAGATGGGGCTGCTCAACCTCGCGATGCGTCGGGCGATCGAGGCCGGCTTCGTCCCGATGATCACCCCGACTCTCGTCACCCGCGCGACGATGGCCGGCGCGGGCTTCATCGACCAGCACCTCGATGAGGTCTACCACCTCCCCGCCGACGACCTCTTCCTCACCGGTACGAGCGAGGTCGCCCTCGCCGGCTACCACGCCGACGAGGTCATCGACCTCTCGGCCGGTCCGATCCGCTATGCCGGCCAGTCGACGTGCTACCGGCGTGAGGCGGGCAGCTACGGCAAGGACACCCGCGGCATCATCCGGGTCCACCAGTTCAACAAGATCGAGATGTTCGTCTACTGCCGTCCCGAGGACGCCGAGGCCGAGCACGACCGGCTGCTGCAGTTCGAGCGGGAGATGCTCGCGACGGTCGAGGTGCCCTACCGGATCATCGACGTCGCCGCCGGCGACCTCGGCGGCCCGGCCGCGCGCAAGTACGACTGCGAGGCGTGGATCCCGACCCAGGGCCGCTACCGCGAGCTGACGTCGACGTCGAACTGCACGACCTTCCAGGCCCGCCGGCTCGGGACGCGGTTCAGGCGGGAGTCGACGACGGGCACGGGCAACGAGATCGCCGCGACCCTCAACGGCACCCTGGCGACCACCCGCTGGCTCGTCGCCATCCTCGAGAACCACCAGCAGCCCGACGGCTCGGTCGTCGTCCCCGAGGCCCTGCGCGAGAGCGTCGGGCTGGAGGTCCTCACCCCGGTCCGCTGATGCAGACCGCTCACCCTCTCGTCGGACCGGCCTTTCCCCACATCCTCGGCCCCGGCCCTGCAGTTGCAGGGGCTCGGTCGAGCTCGTGGGGCTGGTGCGCCGGGGTCCCTTCCCGCCGATCCGCAGCACGCCGATCCGCAGCACGCCGATTCGCGCTCGCGACGATCCTCGTCGGTGAGCGGCTCTACCGCCGCTCGCTCCTGCAGAACCAGGGGCGCGTCTCACTGAAGCAGGCGTGGACCACGGCCGAGTGAACACCCCGTTAGCGTTGAGGGCATGACGCGCCACCTCGTCGCCCTCGACATCGACGGCACGACCATCACCCACGAGGGAGAGCTTCGCGAGTCGGTGCGTCGGGCGGTCCAGGACGTGGCCGCGGCCGGACACCACGTGACGATCGCGACCGGTCGTGCCGTCATGGGCACCCTGCCGATCCTCGACCGGCTCGGCATCACGACGGGCTACGCGGTGTGCTCCAACGGGGCACTCACCCTGCGCCTCGACCCGGAGCTGGACCTGGGCTACGAGATCATCGAGTCGGTCACCTTCGACCCCGCGCCGGTTCTCACCCTGCTGCGGGAGCATGCCCCGACGGCGCTTGTCGCCGTGGAGGAGCCGGGGGTGGGGTTCAAGGTGAGCGCGAACTTCCCGGACGGCGAGCTCGACGCGAGCGAGCGGGTGGTCCCATGGGAGGAGCTGCTCCTCCACCCGGTCACGCGTGTGACGCTGCGCCAGCCCGAGGCCTCACCCGATGAGTTCCTCGAGCTCGTGGAGCGGGCCGGTCTGCACGGTGTCAACTACGCCGTCGGCTGGTCGGCGTGGCTCGACATCAACCCCGAGGGCGTCTCGAAGGCCTCCGGCCTGGAGCCCCTCCGCCGCCTGCTGGGAGTGGAACCGATGCATACCCTCGCTGTCGGCGACCAGCGCAACGACCTGGAGATGCTTCGCTGGGCTGCCCGGGGAGTGGCCATGGCCAACGCTCCCGACGAGGTCAAGGCGGCTGCCGACGAGGTGGCCGGTCATGTCGATGACGACGGGCTCGTTGCTGTCCTACGCTCGCTCCTATGAGCCGTTCCGGAGACGTCGACGTCACCTCCGGTGCGCGCCGCGCCGGCGACCACCCGGTCGTCGAGAAGGGAGCCCGACTCGGCTACGCGATGAGCGGGCTGATCCACCTCCTCATCGGCTGGATCGCCATCAAGGTCGCCTGGGACATCGACGGCGGTTCCGACGACGCCGACCAGTCCGGCGCCCTGGCGACGGTCGCGAACACGACGACCGGTCCGATCCTGCTCTGGCTGGCCGTGATCGGCTTCGCCCTGCTCGCACTGTGGCAGCTCACCGAGGCCATCGTGGGCCGCCACGGGGGCGGGTTCTCCGACCGGGCCAAGGCGGCCGGCAAGATGGTGATGTATGCGGTGATCGCCTGGTCCGCCTACCGCGTCACGCAGCGAGCGGGCGACTCGAGTGAGGAGTCGACCCAGAGCTTCACGGCGCAGATCATGGATCAGCCGGGCGGGCGGATCCTCATCGGCCTGATCGGAGTCGGCATCGTCGCAGGCGGCGGCCACCACGTCTACAAAGGCTGGACCTGTCGGTTCCTCGAGGACCTCGACGAGCACCCCGGGCGCGTGGTCGAGGTCGCGGGTCGCGCCGGCTACGTCGCCAAGGGGCTCTCGCTCGTCGTCGTCGGCGGACTCTTCGTCACCGCCGCCGTGTCCTCACGGGCGAGCGAGGCCGGCGGCCTGGATGCCGCCCTGAAGATGGTGCGTGACCAGCCGTTCGGGCCCTTCCTGCTCACCATCGTCGCGGTGGGGATCGCCGCCTACGGGTTCTACTCCTTCGGCCGCGCACGTCACGCCAAGCTCTGACCACGTCGTCCTTCGCTGGACGGCCACAGTCGGCTGCCCGCGAGCGTGAGGCCGCCGCCGAAGATCACCCCGGCGATGACGTCACTCGGGTAGTGCACCCCGAGGAACACCCGGTCGAGCACCACGACCGCGACCAGCAGGGTGGCCCCCACGACGAGGAGCCGTCGAACGAGCACCCCGACCACCGGCCAGAGCAGGAGCGCCAGTGTGAGGGTCATCGCCGTCGTGTTGGTGGCATGCCCGGACGGGAAGCTCAGCCCGCCGTGGTCCCACACCGCGTCCTCCACCGCCGGCCGCTCCCGGCCGACGACGAGCTTGAGCAGCGCCGCAGAGCCCCAGATCGCCATCATCGTCAGCCATGCCGCGAGCGCCCGTCGCGGCATCCGGGCCCACCATCCGGCGACGACGCAGACGACGGTGGCCACCGCATACAGCCAGACCGGGCGGGTCAGTTCCTCGAGGACGACGAGCGCTTCGCGCAGGCCCGGGTATGCGCGGGTTACGTCCGTCGCGGCCGTCACCGCCGCCTGGTCGAACCGTTCGGTCGCGCCGGTGAAGACGAGCACCGCGAGGGTCGCGACACCGACGGCCGTGGCCAGCGCATACCGCCAGAGCGCGGCGCGTTTGTCATCGGTCACCGCCCTATTGTGACCGTATGTCCCTGCGCGCCGACCTGACGATCACCTCGCCGAGCAACGCGCGCGTCAAGGAGCTCATCGCCCTGCGTCGCCGCAGAGTGCGCGACGCCGAGCGGGTCGTGCTCGTCGAGGGGCTGGAGGAGTCCGTGCTCGCCGTCGCGGCGGGAGCCGAGGTCCGCACGCTCTTCCACTGCCCCGAGCTCATGCCCGCCGCGGACCAAGCGCACCTCGGTGAGAGGACCTGGACGTCCCTCGTCGGCCGCGTCCGCGACAGCGGCGCTGAGACGATCCGGCTGTCCAGGGCGGCGTTCGAGAAGGTGGCGTACCGGGAGGGGCCGGACGGCATACTGCTCGTCACGGCGGCCGTGGAGAGATCGCTGACTGAGCTGGCCGGGGTGATCGGCCCGGCGCCGCTCGTCCTCGTCAGCCAGGGGGTCGAGAAGCCGGGCAACCTCGGGGCGATGCTGCGGACCGCCGACGCCGCGGGCGTCTCGGCGGTGATCGCGGCCGACCCGGTGACCGACTGGAGCAACCCCAACGTCGTGCGGGGTTCCAAGGGCACCGTCTTCACCGTGCCGGTCGCGTCGGCGAGCACCTCCGACACGTTCGCCTGGTTGCGCGGTCACGGCATCCGGATAGTGGCGACGACGCCGGACACCGACGTCCTGCACACCGATGCCGACCTGACCGGCGCTGTTGCCATCCTCATGGGCACGGAGAAGGAGGGGCTGACCGGCGAGGCGCTCGCCCACGCGGATGTCTGTGTGCGAATCCCCATGAGCGGCATGGTCAATTCGCTCAACGTGGCCACCGCCGCTGCGGTCGTTCTCTACGAGGCCGTCCGGCAGCGGGGCTAAGCGTTTACACCGTGACCAGCGGTGTTGGTGGTCGGGACCCGTGTCAAGAGCACTCCTTCTGATGTGCCACGATGGAGGCTATGCGAGTCGACCACGTGTCCTATGCGGCCGAGCACGACGGAGTGCACGCCACTGCCGAGCGGATCGGCAAGCTCATCGGCGTAGAGCCGGTCGATGGCGGAGTTCATCCGCGGTTCGGGACCCGCAACGTCATCCTGCCGCTCGCCCACGAGCGCTACGTCGAGGTCGTCGAGTGCCTCGACCACCCCGCCTCCGACAAGGCACCGTTCGGTCAGGCCGTCCGTGCTCGCTCCGAGACCGGCGGCGGCTGGCTCGGGTGGGTGATCCGAGTCGACGACATCTCCGAGTTCGAGAAGCGTCTGGGCCGCAACGCCGCCGACGGCAACCGGCACCGCCCGGACGGGGTCGAGCTGCGCTGGAAGCAGATCGGCGTCAAGGGTCTGCAGTCCGACCCGCAGCTGCCGTTCTTCGTCGAGTGGGAATCGCTCGACAACCATCCGAGCGTCGGCGCCGAGGAGAGCGGTGTGACCATCGAGTCGCTGCAGATCGCCGGTGACCCCGACCGGGTCTGTGAGTGGCTCGGCCTGCCGGCCAAGAAGACCTCGACGGTCATCGACTTCTCGTTCGTCGCCCCGCACGGCACGCCCGGCCTGCTCGCCGTCACCTTCCACACCCCCGAGGGTCCGGTCATCATCTGAGCGGGCGCCCGCACCGGTGCCTCGTCTTTCCCTCCCAGGGAGAGAACCATCAACCTTGGGAGGCTTCTATACCTTCCCGAAGATGAGCCTTCTCGCCCAGGGAGAGAAAGCTCAGCGGCCGAAGCGCCGCAGTCGCAGGCTGTTCGTCACGACGAGGACGCTTGACATCGCCATGGCACCGCCGGCGATCATCGGGTTGAGCAGCCCTGCCACCGCGAGCGGGATCGCCGCGGTGTTGTAGGCGAAGGCCCAACCGAGGTTCTGCTTGATCGTGCGCAGCGTCTTCCGGGACAGCCCGATGGCCAGCGGGACGGCCGCGAGGTCGGTGCGCATGAGGACGATGTCGGCGGAGTTCATCGCGACATCGGTGCCGGAGCCCATCGCGAGGCCGAGGTCGGCCTGGGCGAGAGCGGCAGCGTCGTTGACGCCGTCACCGACCATCGCCACGACCTTGCCCTCCTTCTGCAGGCGCTCGACGACCGCGTGCTTGTCCTCCGGCCGCACGTCGGCGATCACCCGGTCCTCCGGGATGCCGACCGCGCGGGCGACCGCACGCGCGGCCGTCTGGTTGTCGCCGGTGAGGAGGTATGCGGTGAGCCCGAGGTCGGCCAGGTCACCGATCGCCTTGGGGCTGCTCTTGCGAACCGTGTCCGTGACGGTGAGGGCGGCCCGGGCCCGTCCGTCCCAGCCGACGAAGATCCGGGTGCCGGGAACGGATATGTCGCCGCTGGCGATCGAGTCGGGAACCGTCTCGAAGAGGTCGGCCCGCCCGACGGTCACCTCCTGTGCGGCGTGGCTGCCGACAACCGTGGCGCGGGCACCGGAGCCGGCGAGGGCCACGAAGTCCCGGATCGCAGGCAGGCTCAAACCACGTTCGGCGGCGGCACCCGTGACGGCCCGGGCGATCGGGTGCTCCGACCCGCTCTCGACCGCAGCAGCCGCGAGCAGCGCCACCTCCTCGGTGATCTCGCCGTCGGTGTCGATGCCGTGCAGCGCCATCTCCCCGGTGGTGACGGTGCCGGTCTTGTCGAGGAGCGCCGTGTTGACACGACGCGTGTCCTCGAGGATCTGCGGACCCTTGATGAGGACGCCGATCTCAGCGCCACGGCCGGTCCCGACGAGCAGGGCGGTCGGGGTCGCGAGACCGAGTGCACATGGGCAGGCGATGATGAGGACGGTGATCGCGATCGGCAGGGCGCGGGTGAACTCCCCGGTGCCGACCCACCAGCCGATGAGCGTGAGGACGGCGACGACGAGCACCACGGGGACGAAGATCGCGCTCACCCGGTCGGCGAGCCGCTGCACCGGTGCCTTGCCGGTCTGTGCATTCTCGACGAGCCGCGCCATGGCGGCCAGCGTCGTCTCCGAGCCGACCGCGGTCGCGCGGACGATGAGCCGACCGTGGGCGTTGACCGTGCCGCCGACGACGTCGTCGCCGGGACCGACGTCGACGGGGACAGGCTCACCGGTCATCATCGACGCGTCGATCGCACTCGTGCCGTCGGCGACGACGCCGTCGGTCGCGACCTTCTCGCCCGGCCGCACGATGAACTGCTCACCGACGGCGAGCTGCTCGATGGGGATGCGGTGCTCCCGGCCGTCGCGAAGCACGGCGACGTCCTTGGCGCCGAGGGTGAGGAGGGCCTCGAGGGCGGACTTGCCCTGCTTCTTGGCCCGGGCCTCCATCCAGCGGCCGATGAGGAGGAAGGTCGTGATGACGGCCGCCGTCTCGAAGTAGAGGTGCGCGGGCTCGCTGTCACCCATCCCCTCCATGGCCATCGCCCCGTCACCGGCAGCGCCGCTGAGCACGCCGACGAGCGAGTAGAGGTATGCGGCGCTCACCCCGATGGAGACGAGCGTGTCCATCGTCGAGGCGAGGTGGCGGGCGTTGATCGCCGCGGCACGGTGGAACGGCCAGGCCGCCCACAGGACGACCGGGGTGGTGAGGGCGAGCTGCAGCCACGGGTTGCCGGGGAACGACATGCCGGGGACCATCGCGAGGATGACGACCGGGACCGCCAGCGCGCCGGCGACGAGGGCTCGGCGCTTGAGAACGTCGACCGGGGCGACGTCGTCCAGGTGCTCGTGCTCGTCGTCGTGGCCGCTCTCGCCGGACGATCCGTCTGTGGTGAGCAGGCTCGCGCCATAGCCGGTCTTCTCGACCGTGGCCATGATCTCCTCGACCGTCATCGGTCCGCTGAAGCGCACCTTGGCCTTCTCGGTCGCGAGGTTGACGGTAGCGTCGACGCCGTCGAGACGGTTGAGCTTCTTCTCCACGCGGGCCGAGCAGGACGCGCAGGTCATGCCGGTGATCGCGAGGTCGACCTCCTGGCCGAGGCCCGCGGTGGTGTCGGTGGGGGTCTGGGTGGGTGTGGTCATGATCAGCTCCGAACGAGCCGCGCGATGGCGGCGGTGGCTTCTTCGATCTTGGCCCGGCCGGCCTCGTCGGACTCCCGTGCGGCGTCGACGACGCAGTGGCGCAGATGCTCCTCGAGCAGGCCCAGGCTCACGGCCTGGAGGGCCCTCGTGACCGCGCTCACCTGGGTGAGCACGTCGATGCAGTAGGTCTCGTCCTCGACCATTCGCTGCAGGCCGCGGACCTGGCCCTCGATCCGCCGCAGTCGCTTGAGCTGGGCGTCCTTGGTGTCGGCATAGCCGGGGTGAGCGTGTGCGGTCATGAGGCCATAATATACCCTATGGGGGTATCACCGGAAGACGGTGGGGGTTCCCCGACCCTCGCCGAGACCATGGCGCACCTGCCGGCCCGACGTCCTCCCGCATACGGAGGCGACATACCGCCACCTTGCCGCGACGGCGCCTCCCCTCGGCACGACCGCCTACCGACGGGTAACCTCGACAGGCATGAAGGTCGATCTCACCGTGCTCGCGATCCCCGGCTTCATCGGGGCGATGGCGGCCGAGTACGCCTGGCAGCGCCGGCACCCTGTCGCGGCCGGTGAGCGACGGGCGGGGGACTATGAGCTGAGGGACACCATCGCCAGCCTCACCATGGGCGTCGGCTCCCTCGCCGCTCCGTATGTGTCGCGCCGGCTCCTCGACCCGCTCACCCCGGGCGCGGGTCGCGGGGCGAAGGCGCTCATCGGCGGCGCCGTTCTCGCCTCGGCCGCGACGACGGCACTCGACGTCATCCGTCGTCGCCGCGCGCACGGACCCCTCCCGGACGCGGGGGTCGTGCGCGACGAGGACCGCCCCGGGCGCTCCGGTCAGGCGGACCGGCTGACCACCGGCATGGCGCTCGCCGCAGTCGGAGCGACCTCGCTCGCCGCGGCGACGACCTGGACGGCGATGACGAGCGGCAGGAGGCTGTTCGACCGGGGTGGCCGCGACCTCGGGGGAGGCGCCGGCGCGCTGGCTCTGGCGATTCTCGGGTGGGACGCGATCTACTACTGGAACCATCGCCTCTCCCACGAGAGCCGGTGGTTGTGGGCCGTCCACGTCGTCCACCACTCCTCGGAGCGGTACAACCTCTCGACCGCACTTCGTCAGCCGGTCGCCGAAGGCGTGACTATGGCCGTCCCGTATGGCTTGCTCGCCTGGCTCGGCGTGCGTCCCTCGCTCATCGAACAGGCCCGGGCACTCAACCTCATCTACCAGTTCTGGATCCACACCGAAATCATCCGGTCCATCGGGTGGCTCGAGAAGGTCCTCAACACCCCGTCGCACCACCGGGTCCATCACGGCTCGAACAGCCAGTACCTCGACCGCAACCACGGCTCGATCCTCATCATCTGGGACAAGGTCTTCGGGACGTTCGAGGAGGAGCGCGAGCCGATCGTCTACGGGCTGACGACCAACATCGACTCGTTCAACCCGGTCGTCATCGCCGGCCACGAGTGGCGTGACATGGCTGTGGACATCGCCCGCTCCCGGACCTGGTCGGACCGGGTCGGCTTCGTGCTGCGCGGCCCCGGCTGGGCCGCCGACCGCCGCACAGAGCTCACCGCGGTGTGACGCGCGGTGGCCATCGGCTGCCGCACCAGCTCGCCTGTGACCCGGATGATCGTGGGGCGCCGCAGGACCTCGACCGTGGGCCTGCAATTGCTGGGGCAGCGCCGAGTTGCTGGGGCAGCGACGAGTTGCTGGGGCAGCGCCGAGTCGCCGGGGCAGCGGCGAGCACCCGCGGCAGGGTCGACCTTGTGCGTCAGGTCGACTCGATCCTTCGGAGGTGGTGCCGCCGTTGACGCAGCCCGCCTGGCCGCAGAGCAGAGCGAGGATCAGCTCCGGTCGAGGTAGTCCACGAGGTCGGGGGCGAGGCCGACATACGACTGTGGAGTGAGGGCAGCCAACCGCTCCTCGACCTCGGCCGGCAGCCCGAGGCCACGGACGAACCCGACGAGATCCTTCTGGCCGATCCGACGACCCCGGGTCAGCTCCTTGAGTCGTTCATACGGCTCCTCCATGCCCGACACTCCCTGCGCGGCCAGTGCCCGCATCGCGGACTGGACCGGCTCCCCGAGGACCTCCCAGTTCGCGTCGAGGTCGGCGGCCATCGCCTCAGGGACGGCGTCGAGGCCGGCCAGCCCGCGCTGGACGTTGTCGATGGCCAGCAGGCTGTGCCCGAACGCCGTGCCGATGTTGCGCTGCATCGAGGAGTCCGTGAGGTCCCGCTGCAGCCGCGACGACACGAGTGTCGAGGCGAGCACGTCGAGCAGCGCGTTGGAGACCTCGAGGTTGGCCTCGGCGTTCTCGAAGCGGATCGGGTTGACCTTGTGCGGCATCGTGCTGGAGCCGACGGTCCCCTGCCCGCGCACCTGCGCGAAGTACCCCATTGAGATGTACGACCACACGTCCGTGCAGAGGTTGTGCAGGATCCGGTTGAAGCGGGCGAGATCCGCATAGAGCTCGGACTGCCAGTCGTGGCTCTCGATCTGGGTCGTGAGGGGGTTCCACGTCAGGCCCAGCCCCTCGACGAACTCCCGGCTGATGGTCGGCCAGTCCGCATCGGGGACCGCGGCGAGATGCGCACCGAAGGTGCCCGTCGCACCGTTGAGCTTGCCGAGGAACTCGGCGACCTCGATGCGGCGCAGCTGGCGGTCGAGCCGCCACGCGAGAACGGCCAGCTCCTTGCCGATCGTCGTCGGTGTGGCCGGCTGCCCGTGGGTATGCGCGAGCAGCGGGACCGCGCGCAGGTCACGTGCCATCTGCTCGACGTTCGCGACCAGGTCACGGGCGCGAGGAAGCCAGACGTGACCGACCGCCCCCTGGATCATGAGCGCATACGAGATGTTGTTGATGTCCTCGCTGGTGCAGCAGAAGTGGATCAGCTCGGCCAGGCCGGCATCCTCAGGAGCGGGCGCGATCTCGGTGAGGCGCTTCTTGAGGAAGTACTCGATCGCCTTGACGTCGTGCTGGGTGACCCGCTCGGTCTCGGCGAGCTCCTCGATGGCGGCGCTGTCGAACGTGTCGACGACGGCACGCAGGCGCTTCTTCTCCTCGTCGGTGAGCCGACGGACCCCGGACACGACCTGCCGGTCGGTGAGGTGGATGAGCCACTCGATCTCGACGTGGATCCGGGTGCGGTTGAGCGCCGGCTCGGACAGGTGGTCGATGAGGGGGGCGACGGCGTCGCGATAGCGACCGTCGAGAGGCCCGAGCGCGACGAGCGGTGTCGCGTCAGCAAGGGAGGACATGCCGTCATCCTCCCAGACCTCCGCTGGTCGACGCTGAGAGGATCCAGCCATGGACATCCCGCGCTCAGTCGCCCTCTTCGTCCTCGCCGCCGTTGCCGAGATCGGGGGCGCCTGGCTGGTCTGGCAGGGGGTCCGGGAGCACCGCGGGGTGCTCTGGATCGGGCTCGGGGTGATCTCGCTCGCCCTCTACGGGTTCGTCGCCACCTTCCAGCCGGACCCCGACTTCGGCCGGATCCTCGCCGCCTACGGAGGGGTGTTCGTCGCCGGGTCGCTGGCGTGGGGCGTGGTTCTCGACGGCTTCCGGCCCGACCGGTGGGACATCACCGGTGCTCTCCTCTGTCTCGCCGGCGTCGCCGTCATCATGTATGCGCCACGCGCCGGTTAGCTCTCCCCGCCTGATCGGCAGCTCAGGTCATCGGTGGCTCGGACCGGGTGCGGACATGCCCGACGATGCCTGGAGCTGCGGCCACGATCTCGGCGAAGGTGAGGTCGAAGTCCTCGTCGTCGCCGTACCACGGGTCGTCCATCCCGAGGGTGTCCGCAGCGACTGCTGCGGGGTCGAAGGAACGCAGCATCCGGATCTTGGCGCGGTCGTCCTCGTGGCGCGCCCGCTCACTCAGGATCCGCTCGTGGACATGGTCAGCGGCCAGGACGAGGTCGGCGTCCTCGAAGCCGGGGGAACGGAACTGGATCGCCCGCTTGTCCCGGAACCCGCTGTCGCGCACCCCGTTGCGCTCCAGCACGGCGATGGTCCGCCGGTCCATGGGCCGGCCGAGCTCCTCGGTCGAGGTGCCTGCGCTCGAGATGCTCACCCGGTCGCCGAGTCCGGCGTCCTCGAAGGCCTCCCGCAGGACGAACTCGGCCATGGGCGATCGGCAGATGTTGCCCCAGCAGACGACGACGATGCGATAGGTCGGCTGCGTGTCGGACATGACCCCCACCCTCTCAGGGCGCGACTACAGCAGGGCCCCCGGGTCGTCGGGAACATCCACGGCGTGCGCCCGGAGGAGCTCGAGGGAGACGTAGGCGAGCGCCGCCTCGTTCGTCGCCGCCAGGACGACCGGCGCGGCGCGGCCGGCCTCCATCGACTCGACCCATCGTGGTGCGACGACGCACCACCGGTCTCCCGGCCGCAGCCCGGCGAAGCCCCATTTCGGGCGTGGGGTGATGAGGTCGTTGCCGATCTCCCGCTGGTGGTCGAGGAAGTCGGCCGTCACGACGGTGCAGATCGTGTGCAGACTCCCGCCGGCCGGCACCGCCTCACAGCACCCGGTGCGGGTGAAGCCCGTCAGGGGGTCGGTCCCGCACTCGTCGAGGTCGCCGCCGAGGACGTTGCGCTGAGTCACATCCCCGATCCTGCCAGCCGTTGCCCCGGCCCGCTCTCAGGACGGTGTATCAGGACGATGGCGCGTCGCTCCTTCTCCACATGCGAATGATCACTCCCGGGATGGCCCGGGCACTGACGCCCACTGAGTTCGTCGAGCGAGAGAAGGCGGCGCCGCGGCACCGGCGCGAGAGGGACCATCTCGTCGCGGCCAGGGCCGCGCTGAGCCGCCTCGCGCACACCCTCCGCCATCCGCGGCTGCGCCACGTCGGCTACGGACCGCTCAAGCCGTCAGCCTGACCTGGTCGACCAGCTGCCAGAAGCGGTTGCGCAGCTCGTGCCGGCTGTTCTCGTCGACGTCATAGTGCCCGCTGCGGTTGGAGAGATCGACGAGCATGGCCCTGTCGAGATCCCCCGGGATGGAGGGCCGCTGCTCCTTGAGCTCGGCGAGCATCGTCGGAGTAGCCGTGGTGCACCAGGAACGGATGACCTGGCGGGCCACCGTGTCGATGACCTCCGGGTCGACGGCGGTGTCGGGATAGGTCCCGGATCCGCCTGAGCCGGTGGTCGTCGACCAGACCGGCTCCGGGGGCGGGAGGAGGGTGGTCGCCTTCCGCTTGGCGAAAAGGGACGGAGTGGGTCCGGGGACCGCTGCCGTCTCGGTCGTAGAGGAGGGTTCGTCGGCCGTCACCTGCGCGGGCGCCGGCTCGTCCGTCCCGGACGGATCCTCGGACGGCCCCTCGGACGGCTCCTCGGACGGCTCGGTCCGGGGTTGGTCGTCGTCAGTGGGGGCGCCGTCGGTCTCCTCGGCGCTGCTCGTCGCGAGCGGTGGGGCCGGGGAGGTTGGTGACATCGGGCCCGAGCCGTTGACGCCGACGGGCTCTGGAACGGTGTCGGCCGCGGGTGCCTCGTCGTCCTGGGCGGGCTTGAGCTCGTCGGGGACGAGTGCCTCGGGGATGGCCCGTGACCGGACGGCCTGGTCGATCGTCTCGCCGTCGAGGAGGATGAGGCCGTCGGCTGCCCGCTGCAGGTGGCGAGCGACGCCATGCGGGCGGTCGTCCTGACCGGGCACGGCGAGCAGGATGACCTGGACCCCGTGGCCCTGCGCCTCCTCCACCGCCTCGGTCAGGTCGTCGTCGCCGGAGACGAGATAGATGACGTCGACCACCCGGTTGCGGCCGTGCGTCGCGAGGTCGAGACCGATGCGCAGGTCGACGCCCTTCTGCTCGCCCGCGTGGGAGAGTCGACCGAGCCGGAGCTTGACCCGGGGGAGCAGGCCGATCTCGTCCTGGATGAAGTCCGGCATGCCGCCCGGGCGGGCGCCGGAGTCGTACCAGTTGACCCGCAGGAGGGGTAGCCCGCTGTCCGACTCCGCGTGCTCGATGAGGCCCCGGATGAGCTCAGGGTGGTCCACCTGCACCCCACGGCGCAGCGAGGTGCCCGTGACGCGAGTCGCCGCGGCCGCGAGAAGGTAGCCGACATCGACGTAGATGGCGCAATAGGACCGCATGCCTCCACCTTGCCAGGTGATTGCGCAAACGTCGTCCTCCACACCTCCGACGGCCAGGGTCAGCCGGCGGCGAGCACTCCGACGAACGTGACGGGAAGGATGAGGACGAGCGCGGCATACGTCGTCATGACGGCAGCCATGGCCCAGTTGCGGCGGTCGGGCTCGGTGAGGAGCGAGAGCCGGACCGTCGCCGCACTCACCGATCCGGCAGCGCCGAGCGTCGCCTGAGGGTGGGTCGAGCCCGCCAGTGCGACGAGCGCGCGCCCCATCGGGACCGGCCCGACCACCCGAGCGGCGGCGCGGTCGGCGAGCACCTCGGCGAGGAGATGCACCTCGGCGAGCACGTCGTCCTGGCGCAGCCGCGCAGGCATCGCGGTGTGCAGCACGGTGAAGAACTCCACGAGCAGGTCGTGGCGCGACCGCACGTGTGATCGCTCGTGGGCGAGGACGGCCGCCACCTCCTGCTCCCCCAGCTGGGCGAGCATGCCGGTGGAGACGACCACGCGGTGCCGCACCCCGGGCACGCAGTATGCGGTGGGCGTCGGATGGTCGATCACCCGCAGACTGCGCAGACTGCGCGGACGGGGCTCGTCGAGCTCGTCGAACTGGCGCCCGACGAGCTCGAGCAGCTCGACGTGCTGGCGCCGGGTGCGGCGCAAGGACGCGCCCACCTGGTGTCCGGCCATCGCCAGCCGGACGATCATGTAGCCGGTGATGGCGACCGCGGCAGTGGCGACGATGCGGTGGGCCGGCTGATCGAGGGCGTGCCGCATCCGGAACACGGCCACCGGTCCCGCTGCGAGGAGGGAGGCCAAGGCTGTCAGGGACATCGCCTGCCACACGAGCAGGGCGAGCAGCGGCTCGCGGCGGAAGACGTGCCTGCGCAGCATGACCCGCTGCACCGGCCAGATGAGAACGACCGCCAGCAGGAGGAGTCCTGCGACGGTAAGGAGCGCACTCAACATCGGCATCGGCACGGGGTCTCGGGTGAGGGATCGACGGGATCCGGGCGGCAGGGACACCCAAGCCTAGACCGCGTGTCCAGCCCATGACTTTGCAGGCCTGAACGTGACCGCGGTGGTGTCTCAGGGGCGGCCGCCCACCGCCCGTCCGTGGCCGGTGCCGCTAGCCGGCCTGCTGACGCGACTCCAGCTGCTCGAGAGCAGCCTTGAGGTCACCGATCTCCTCGGGGCTCGCTGCATCGAGGAAATGGAGCATCGCGGCGCGCCGGTCGCTGGACTCGATGTGCTCGAGGCTGTCGCGCAGCAGGTGGGCGGTGAGCTCCTCGCTCGTCGACACCGGCAGGTAGCGCCAGGCCCGGCCGTCGCGCTCGCGCGTGACCAGGCCCTTCTTGGTCAGTCGGTCGAGAACCGTCATCACCGTGGTATAGGCGATCTCGCGCTCCTCGGCGATGCGTTCGTGGATCTCACGGACGGACAGCGCGCCCGCGGGCGCGACCGGGTCGATCGCCCACAGCCGAGCCATGATGGTGCGCTCGAGATCGCCGAGGCGGGCGCGGCGGGGGATCTGCATGGGGCCTCCTCTTGCTTCCGGACCTGAAACGTCCGGTCACTTCGATCTTACTACGACATCATGTAGTAGTAGCACCTGTCCAGGAACGACTTCAACGACGGAATCGAAGTCCTCGAGACCATCGGCCCGGTGAGACACCATGACGACGGTCCGATCGCTCGCCGCCGTGCGCAGGTCGCGAAGGACGGCCACAGCGGTGGCGTGGTCGAGGTGCGCGACGGGTTCATCGAGCAGGACGACGGGTCGCTCGGACGCCGCGGCCCGGGCGATCGCGAGCCGGGCACGCTCGCCACCCGACACCCCTCGGCCGCCAGTGCCGAGCATCGTGTCGAGACCCTCGGGAAGGGACTCCACGAAGCGGCCCAGGCCGGCCCGGGCGAGCGCCGCCCGCAGGTTGTCATCGGTGACCCCGGGGGCCGCCAGCCGCAGGTTCTCGCGCAGGGTCGAGGCGAACACGTGCGGTTCGTCGTCGACGATCGCGAAGCGTGACCGGGTCGCCGCTAGATCGAGAGCGGCGACCGAGGTACCGGAGAGCGCATAGTCGCCGCGGAGGGGGTCGAGATGGCGGGCCAGGACGGCGAGCAGCGTGGACTTGCCCGAGCCGTTCGCGCCGGTCACCGCGAGCGAGGCGCCCGCCTCGAGAGTGAGCGTCACCTCCGGCATGTCAGGGTGCTCACCCCGCCACGAGGCCTGGACGCCGTGCGTGCTCAGCTCCGGCCGTGCGGGGGGTATGCGGTCACCGGCCTCCGCGACAGCCGGCTCCTGGTCGAGCAGCAGGGCCACGCGGGACCGGGCACCCTCGGCACGCGCCTGGGCGCGCATCGCCTCGGCGAGCGGAGCCAGGCCGTCACCGAGTGCCACCGGGAGGACGACGAGCAGGGCCGCGACGGGGGCCGACGTCACGTCGTTCAGAGCGATCCACGCGGTCCCCGCCGTCGCGAGGCCGGTGGCCGCGAGAATGATCGCCGCCGCGAGCGAACGGCCGTGCGCCTGTCGACGGACCGCCTCGCGCCACGTCTGGTGCGCGTCTGCGAGCCATGCTCGCGCGTCGTCCTGCGCGCCGATGGCCTGAATCTCGAGAGCGGACCGGGCGACGAGATCCGAGACCTGCTGCACCTCGGCGCGGGCGGCGAGCAGGTCGCTCTGCGAAGCACCCTCGAGCAGGTACGCGACGATCGAGGCGGCGGCGACCGCCAGCAGCAGCAGGACGATCACCGCTCCGGCGAGGGGGTCGAGGAGCGCTGCGAGCAACGCACCCAGGACCCCGGCGACGATCCCGGAGAGGACGGGCACGGTGACCCGGACCTGGGCGTCGACGACATCGGTGATGTCGTCGACGACCCCGGCCAGCACGCTCGACCGCGAGCGTCGCCCGAGGCGGGCCGGGGTGAGGGGGACGAGCGCGGCATACATCTGCGCCCGGCGACGGGCGAGATCGGCAAGGGCCTCGTCGTGGGAGAGCACCCGCTCCGCGTATCTCAGCACCGGCCGAGCGATCCCGAAGGCGCGCACGCCGACGACGGCGACGAGGAGGGTGAGGATGATCGGACGCTCGCTCGCCCGCACGATGAGCCACCCGGAGGTCGCCGTGAGGGCGATGCCGCTCGCGGTCGCCGCACCTCCGACGAGCCCGGCGAGCAGGATGCGAGACGAGGGGCGCATCGACACGACAGGGTGCGTCGACATGACCGTCGACCTGACCGTGCTCATCGGGCCACCTCCACAGCCTCGAGGTGGTGGTGCCGGCCGGCGAGCGCCAGCAGCTCGGGGCGGTGCGTCACGACGACCACGGTGCGTCGGGTGGCAAGGAGGGCGACGACCTCGTGGATCGTCGCGCTCGACTCGGCGTCGAGGTGTGCGGTCGGCTCGTCGAGCAGGATGACCGGGGCGGTCGAGAGGAGGGCCCGCGCCAGGACGAGGCGAGCTCGCTGTCCCGCGGACAGACCGAAGCCGTCGTCGCCGAGCATCGTGTCGAGTGAATGGGGGAGCGCGGCGATCATGCCGTCGAGGCCGACCCGACGCAGCGCGTCCCAGAGGGCGTCATCTCCGGCACCCGACCCGAGGCGCAGGTTGGCGCGCACCGACGTCGCGGCGACGAACGGACGCTGCGAGACCAGGTGTGCTCGCCCGGCGGTGATCGAACCCCTGCTCGGGATGCGCAGCCCGGCGAGCAGCTCGAGCAGCGTCGACTTGCCGACCCCGGAGGGTCCGGTGACGACGGTGAGACCCGGCTCGGCGTGGAAGCCCAGGTCCTCGATGACCGGCTCGCCGGCTCCGGGGTAGGTGTACGAGACGTCGACCGCGGAGACATGGACGATCTCTCGCCCTTCCGCTCCGCTCGCTCCCTTGGTCGAGAGTGCACGACTTGCCGTGTGCGGTATGCCCGAGACGGCAAGTCGTGCACTCTCGACTTCATCGTCAGGGGCAGGGGCAGGGGCAGGGGTTGCTGGGGCGAGGGCGGCGGTGATGGCCGCGATCGCCTCGGCCCCGTCGGCCGCAGCGTGGAACTCGGCACCGACCCGCCGCACCGGCCAGTACGCCTCAGGGGCGAGCAGGATCGCCAGGAGTGCCGGCCCGAGTGCCATGTGGCCTTCGGCGAGCCGGATGCCCGACCAGACGGCGACGATCGCGACGCTGATCGATGCGAGCAGCTCCAGGGCGGCCGAGCTCATGAAGGCCAGCCGGAGGGTGCGCATCGTCGCCCGCCGGTGCCCGTCGCTCACGGTGGCGATCGTCTTGACCTGTCGCTCGCCCCGGCCATAGGCGACGAGGGTCGGCAAGCCGCGCATGACGTCCACGAAATGCCCGGACAGAGCGGTGAGCGCCTTCCAGCGCTTGTCGGTGTCGTCCGCCGTCGTCTTGCCGATGAGTGCGGCGAAGAGTGGGAGAAGGGGGACGGTGAGGACGACGATGAGCGCCGATGACCAGTCGACGACCAGGAGCGCGATGATCGCGAGCGGGGGCACGATGGCCGCGTGGATGAGGCTGGGGAGGAAGCGGGCCGCATACGGCTCGACGGCCGAGCATCCCTGAGCCGCGAGGGTGCTTGAAGTCGCCGGGTCGGGGTGGCTGTCGACGGGGGTCGCGAGCCAGTGGTCGACGAGCCGCTCGCGCAGGGCCGAGGCCACCCGCACACCGGCCCAGGCCTGGATGGTCTCGGCCGCATACGACAGGACGGCCCGCACCGCGAAGAGGGCGACGAGGAGAACGCTCGCACGGGTGAGGTCCCGGCTGGTCACGACGGCGACGACGACGTCGGTGAGGACGAAGGCGACGGCGATGGTCGCGATGCCCTGCAGGACGCCGACGACCCCCAGTGCCGCGACCGGTCCCCTGGTGGCGGGGACGAGTCGGAGCAACCGGGGGTCGAACGGCTTCATGAAGTCAGCTGGCGGTCGTGGTGCAGAGGGGTGGTCAGCGGACCTTGACGGGGTCGGGGATCTGCTGCGTCGAGATCCGCCGACGGAACACCCAGTACGTCCACGCGGTGTAGCCGAGGACGATCGGCGTGAACACGACGGCCGCGCCGGTCATGATCTTGAGGGTGAGCGGCGAGCTCGAGGCGTTCTCGATCGTCAGCGACCAGTCGGGGTTCGTCGTGCTGGGCATGACGTCGGGGAACAGGATGAGGAAGTAGGTCGTGACGGCCATCGCGATGGTGATCATCGTTCCCGTGAACGCCTTGCCCTCGGAGCCCTTGAGGTTGAACCAGAGGCCGGCCAGGAGCGCGACCGCTGCGATCACGGTCGTGACCCACGAGAACACGGTGCCCTGGGTCAGGCCGAGCCAGAGCAGGAGGGCGACGGCGAGGACCGCGCTGACCACACCGGTCTTCGTCCCGATCTCGCGGGCCTCGTCGCGAATGCTGCCGGACGTCTTGAGCGCGGTGAAGAAGGCGCCGTGGGTGACGGACAGGCCGACGATGACGAGGCCGCCGAGCAGCGCCATCGGGTTGAGCAGGGTGAGCAGGTTGCCGGTGAACTCGGAGGCACCGGGAGGAGCGCCCTCGGGCAGCTCGAGCGGAAGGCCGCGCACGATGTTCGTCAGTGCGACACCGACGAGGAGGGGGGCCAGGAACGATCCGCCGATGATCGCCCAGTCCCAGTTGCGCCGCCACGTGGCGTCGTCGCGCTTGTGCCGGTACTCGAAGCCCATGTTGCGGACGATGAGGGCGACGAGCACAAGGAGGAGCGGCAGGTAGAACGCGCTGAACATCGTGGCGTACCAGTGCGGGAAGGCCGCGAACGTCGCGCCTCCGGCAGTGAGCAGCCACACCTCGTTGCCGTCCCAGTGCGGGCCGATCGTCGTGCGCAGCACCCGGCGGCGCTTCTCGGCCTCGTCGGGCGTGACCTCCGGCGAGCCGTGCAGACCGCCCTCCTTGCCGAGGACGGGGACGAGCATGCCGACGCCGAAGTCGAAGCCCTCGAGCGTGAGGAAGCCCACCCAGAGCACACCGATGAGGATGAACCAGAAGAGTGCGAGATCCATCGTGATTCCTTGTCTCTATGCAGAGTCTTGCCGACGCACTGACTCAGTACGCGAAGGCGAGCTTGTCGTCGTCGGACACGGACGCCTGGTGGTCCTCGTAGGGCTCGGCGCCCTTGCGGATGTAGGTGAGGAAGAGCTTGATCTCGACGACCGCGAGCACCGCATACACGAGCGTGTAGACGATCATCGAGATCCAGACCTCGCCCACGGACACGGAGGGGGAGACCCCCGACTGGACGGTCATCAGGCCGTTGACGATCCAGGGCTGGCGGCCGACCTCGGTGAAGATCCAGCCCCAGCTGTTGGCGAACACCGGTGCCAGCGGGGCGAGCACGGCGACCCACAGCCACTTGCGGTCCGAGACGAACCGGCCCTTGCGGGTGGCCCAGAGGACCGCAGCCGCAGCCGCCATCGTCGCGAAGCCCAATCCCATCATGAAGCGGAACGACCAGTACGTCAGCGGGATGATGGGGGTGTAGGTGGCGTCGTAGACGATCGAGCTCGGGTCGCCGCCGTACTCCTCGATGTAGATCTGGCGGAGCTCGTTGATGCCCTGTATCTCGGCGTCGACGTCGCCCTTGCCGAGCCAGGAGAGCAGGCCGGGGATGGCGATGATGTCGGTCGCCTCCGAGCCGTCGAGCCGGCCGACGGAGAGCGCCGAGAACGGGGCGTTGGTCTGGGTCTCGTAGAGGGCCTCGGCCGCAGCCATCTTCATGGGCTGTACCTCGGTCATGATCTTGCCCTGGATGTCGCCGGTGGCGACGACGCCGATCGAGGCGGCGAGGGTGACGACCGCACCGAGACGCGCGGACTTGCGCCACATGCTCTGGTCATCGGGCGGGTCGCTCTTGAGCATGCGGTAGAGCGCCACGCCCATGACGAGGGCGCCACCGACCATGTAGGCCGAGAAGATGACGTGCGGGAAGGTGACGAGCTGGACCTTGTTCGTCAGCACCGCGATGAAGTCGGCCATCTCGGCGCGACCGGTCTCCTCGTTGAAGCGGTAGCCCACCGGGTTCTGCATGAAGGAGTTCGCCGCGAGGATGAAGTAGGCCGAGAGCACGGTGCCGACGTGCACGATCCACATCGTCGCCGCGTGCAGCTTCTCCGGGATCCGGCCCCAGCCGAAGATCCACAGCCCGAGGAAGGTCGACTCGAGGAAGAACGCCAGAAGCGCCTCGAACGCGAGCGGCGCTCCGAAGATGTCACCGACGAACCGGCTGTAGTCGGACCAGTTCATCCCGAACTGGAACTCCTGGACGATGCCGGTGACGAGCCCGAGGGCGAAGTTGATGATGAAGAGCTTCCCGAAGAACTTCGCCAGCCGCATGTCGTCCGGGTTCTTCCGGGTCACGTAACGCGTGTGGTAGTACGCGACGATCGCCGAGAGCCCGATCGTGATCGGGACGAAGAGGAAGTGATAGACCGTGGTGATCGCGAACTGCCATCGGGCCAGATCGACATTGCTCATGCGCGGGGCTCCTCGGGGCGCAGACCTGCCTACTACGTGACGTAGTGAACGCTACGCCTGACTCGCACCTCGGATTGTGGCGGGGCCCCCTTTTCGGGCTGTCACTTTCGTCACACCCCAGGGGGTATGCGGTGGCCTGGATGGTCGAACCGTCCTCGTTGGTTCGGAAGCGGTCAGCGGGTCGGCTTGGGCGGCTCGGGACGGTGCCGGAGCGTCTCGGTGGAGGTCGTCGCGAGCGTGCGCATCCGCTCGACGTCGAACTCCGGGGCACCCGAGCCCTCGAACGCGTCGAGCATGAGGTCGATGTGCATCCAGGCACGCTGGGCCAGGTCGGGAGAACCCGTCTCGGCGATGCGCTTTGCCAGCTGGATGGCGGGACGGATGACACGCATCTCCTGGGAACCGTGGGCCCGCAGGTCGTCGAAGACGAGATCGACCAGCTCGACCGGGCGCGGGCGGCGCAGGACGAGCCGCAGCGTCCCCTCGCCGTCCGCGATCCCGTCGGGCGGCTCGACACCGCGGGCGATGGCGGCGATACCGGAACCGAGCTCCTCGATCGCGTTCTGTGCGGTGAACGGGTCGTTCGTCCCGGGTGACAGCGCCCGCACCGCCATCTCGACAAGCTGCTGGATCGCGAACCGGATGTCCTGGTGCGGGGTCCGGGCGTCATCGACGGTGACCTTGCGGCGGATGGCCGCGCAGAGGTCGTCCTCGACGGGCTCTCCCTGCCGGCTGACGACGCGGGCGATCGACTCGGTGGTGATCACGTGGTCACCGACCTGGGGGACGACCTCGATGATGAGGTCGTGCTCGGCCGCGAGGGATACGAGCGCGCTGGCGTCGATACCGGTGAGATAGCCAGGCGTCCCCATGAGGACCTCTGTGACCCCCGGGACGTCGGGGTCGAGCTGAGTGGCGGGGACCGCGCGGCCGTTCTCGTGCTTCGACTCCTCGGGGTACTCCCGGGCGGCGACCCGGCGCAGGTCGTTGCGCACCCTTTCTACGAGCGTCGTGATCTGGATGGAGTCGGCGATGTGGTGGATGAAGTAGACGAGGCACCCGACGTTGATCAGCGCCAGGACGATAGCGAAGTAGACGGAGACGTAGGGGACGAACGCCTCGCGGCCCGCCTCGCTGTTCTGCGAGGTCACCGACCGCAGCACGAGCACGCAGTAGGCGAAGGTCGAGACGAAGACGCTGAGGACGAGCTGGTTGCCTCGGTCGGCCATGAAGTTGCGGACCAGCCGTGGCCCATAGGAGGTGCTCGCCGTCGCGATGACGGAGATCGTGATCGAGAAGGCCGTGGCGGCGACGCCGAGCACCGAGCCACCGATGACGGTGAGCAGCCCGCGGCTGCCGTCCACCCCGAGCGCGAGCCCGGAGGTGCTCGCCCAGGAGAGGTCGAGCTGGCGGTCGACGAAGACCGTGAGCTGGGAGAGCAGGACTGCGATGAGGACGAAGACCGCCGGCAGGAACCAGAACGACTCCTGGGCCGCGAGCCAGCGCTCCCTCAGCTGCGTGGTCATTCCGGATACCCGGTCGGGTTCTGTGACTGCCACCGCCATGCGTCGGCGCACATGGCGTCGACCGTCTTCTCGGCCCACCACCCCAGCTCGGTGTGTGCCCGGGCGGGATCCGCATACGACTCGGCGATGTCTCCGGCGCGACGCTCGAGGATCTCGTAGGGCAGCTCCCGGCCGCAGGCGTGTTCGAAGGCGTGCAGCAGCTCGAGGACGGACGTGCCGTGTCCGGTGCCGAGGTTCCACACCGACACCGGCTCGTCGGTGGCCCGGAGCCGGTGCAGCGCGGCGATGTGCCCGGCGGCGAGGTCCTCGACGTGGATGTAGTCGCGCACTCCGGTCCCGTCCGGGGTGGGGTAGTCGGCACCGAAGACCCCAAGGCGTTCTCGCCGCCCGACGGCCACCTGCGCGATGTAGGGCATGAGGTTGTTCGGGATGTCCGACGGATCCTCACCCATCGTCCCCGAGGGGTGGGCGCCGACGGGGTTGAAGTAGCGCAGCAGGGCGATCCGGAGCGAGGGGTGCGCGGCGGCGACGTCACGGAAGATCTGCTCCTGCATCACCTTGGTCCAGCCGTAGGGGTTGGTCGCCGACGTCGGCAGGTCCTCGTGCATCGGCACCGGCGGGTTGGCTCCGTAGACGGTGGCGGAGGAGGAGAAGACCAGGGTGTCCACGCCGTGCCGCTCCATGGCCCGCAGCAGGGAGAATGTCGTGCCGAGGTTGTTCTCGTAGTACTCGAGGGGCTTGGCCACGCTCTCGCCGACGGCCTTGAACCCGGCGAAGTGGATGACCGCGTCGATGTCCTCGACCTCGAAGAGGTGCGCGGTCTTGTCGCGGTCGGTGAGGTCGAAGGCGTGCAGGGTGAGCGGCTGCCCGGTGAGTGCCTCGATCCGTCCGACCACCGAGGGCTTGGAGTTGGCGAAGGAGTCGACGACGACGACGTCGTGGCCGGCAGCGACGAGCTGGACGACGGTGTGGGACCCGATGAACCCGGCACCGCCGGAGACGAGGACGCGCATGCGACCACCGTATGCGCTGCCGGGCCCCCGGGCCCGTGCACCGCTCCGGGGAAGCAGCCGCACCGCCCTTGGATGCAGTGAGGTCTCGTTACAGTGCCGGTATGACAGCGCAGTCAGAGGCCAGCCCGTCCGACCTTCGCGCGGTCCTGCGCGACCGGCACGAGGAGGTGCTGGCCGAGGCCGCCGAGGCGCTCGCGACGAGGTCGTACTACGCCCGCTATCCCGACTCCCCGTCTCCACGCGTCCAGGGTGAGGGGGCCGCAGAGACCGGGCTGGCCGCATACGAGGCTCGTCTCGGCCGGCTCTTCGATCTCGGTGCCCAGCCCTCGACGGGTGAGTCGTTGGGCAGCGAGGTCTCGCCCTACGGGCCGGTGCTCGGCGTGACCTACCCCCGGCTCGATGTCGACACCGCGATGGCAGCGGTCAAAGAGGCGATGCGGGAGTGGCGCGATGCGGGTCCCCGGACCCGGGCCGCGGTGTGCGTCGAGATCATCGACCGGCTCCATCAGCGGTCCTTCGAGCTGGCACATGCCGTGATGCACACCAGCGGCCAGCCCTTCGTCATGGCCTTCCAGGCCGGCGGTCCGCAGGCCCAGGATCGGGCGCTCGAGGCCGTCGTCGCCGCGCTCGTCGAGCAGGAGCGCATTCCCGCCCGCGCCCGCTGGGAGAAGCCTGGCAAGGATGCCCCGCTGGTGATGGAGAAGGAGTATGTGTGTGTCCCCCGGGGGGTTGCTCTCGTCATCGGCTGCAACACGTTCCCGACGTGGAACTCCTATCCCGGCCTCTTCGCGTCCCTCGCGACAGGGAACGCCGTGGTCGTCAAGCCGCATCCGCGGGCCGTCCTGCCGCTCGCCGTCACCGTGGCGGTATGCCGTGAGGTCCTCGCCGAGACCGGCTTCGGTCCGGCGCTGGTCCAGCTCGCGGCCGAGAGCGACGGCGAGGGGCTGGCCAAGGAGCTCGCGCTGCGGCCGGAGGTGGCGATCATCGACTATACGGGCGGGCCGGGGTTCGGTGCGTGGCTGGAGCGTGAGGGCGCGGCGGCGGGCAAGGCGGTGTTCACCGAGAAGTCGGGGGTCAACTCCATCGTCCTGGACTCGACCGACGACCTGCGCGGGCTGCTCGGCAACCTCGCGTTCTCACTCACGCTGTACTCGGGCCAGATGTGCACGACGCCGCAGAACCTCTATCTGCCACGGGCCGGCCTGCAGACACCCGACGGGCCGGTGTCGGTGGAGGACTTCACCGCTCGGCTCGGCTCGGCCATCGAGCGGCTCACCGGTGACGACGCCCGGGCCGTCGAGCTGCTCGGAGCCACTGTCAACGACGGAGTCCGAGCGAGGTCCGCGGGCCTGGCCGAGCTGGCCCGTGAGGCCGACGGGGAGGTCGTCATCGAGAGCCGGACGGTGACGCATCCCGCGTATCCGGACGCCGTTGTCCGCACCCCCGGTCTCGTCCGGCTCGACGTCGAGCGGGAGGACGTCTACACCGAGGAGTGCTTCGGTCCGGTCGCTCTGCTCATCGTCACCGACTCGACCGGGCAGTCGCTGGCACAGTTCGTCGACACCGTGCGCGAGCACGGCGCGATGACGGCGGCGGTGTACTCGACGTCGGAGGAGGTGCTGCGGGCGGCTCGCGAGGCGAGTCTCGATGCGGGTGTGGCGCTCTCGGAGAACCTCACCGGGCAGGTGTTCGTCAACCAGACCGCGGCGTTCTCCGACTTCCACGGGACCGGGGCCAACCCGGCGGCCAACGCGGCCTACACCGACGCGGCCTTCGTCACCCCGCGGTTCCGGGTCATCGCGACCCGCCGCCACGCCACCTAGTCACACCTTTCTCTCCCTGGGCGGAAACGTTCACCTTCGGGAAGGAACCGTTGCCTCCCGAAGGTGAGCTTTCTCTCCCAGGGAGAGAAAGAAGAGGTCGACGCTACTTGCCGTCGGGGAGGACGACGCTGAGGACCATCGAGACGAGGGTGATGACGATCGCTCCGACGACGGCGTCCCACCAGAAGGCGTCGATCGAGAAGTCGAGCCCGAGCGGCTCGGCGAGCCACGCGGTGACCTGGAGCATGAACGCGTTGACGATGAGCGTGAACAGTCCGAGCGTCAGGATGATGAACGGCAGGCTGAAGAGCGAGACGATCGGCTTGATCACGGCGTTGACGAGACCGAAGATGAGGGCCACGAGGCCGATCGTGAGCAGGCGGGTCGAGAGCTCAGGGTCGTCCTCACCGAGGTGAATGCCGCCGACCGCGAGCGCGGCGACCCAGAGAGCGACGCCGTTGACGGCCGTTCTGATCAGGAATGAGCCCATGGCCCCATGGTGACAGATCCCCCCGCGCCGCCCGTGGAGCCGTACCGGACAGTCGGACCGGGGAGCGTCCTAGAGTGGCACTCATGACCGACCCGACGACGCACGGTCCCCGGATCCGCGAGGCCCTCTCCCGGCTGCCTGCCTATGTCCCCGGCAAGCCGGCGGCCGCGCCCGAGGGCGTGACCGCATACAAGCTGTCCTCCAACGAGAACCCGTATCCGCCGCTGCCGTCGGTCCTGAAGGTGGTCCGGGACGCTGCCGGGTCGATGAACCGCTACCCGGACATGGCGGTGACCGAGCTGACCCGCGCGCTCGCCGAGCACCTCGGCGTGCCGGCCGAGTGCATCGCGACCGGCACCGGGTCGGTGGGGGTCCTCGGCCAGGTGGTCCAGTCCTGCTGCGACGCCGGCGACGAGGTGGTCTTCGCCTGGAGGTCCTTCGAGGCCTACCCCATCGTCACGACCCTCGCGGGTGCGGTGCCGGTCCAGGTGCCGCTCGACGAGGCGCACCGGCACCGGCTCGACGCGATGGCCGAGGCGGTCACCGACCGCACCCGGGTGGTCCTCGTCTGCACGCCGAACAACCCGACCGGGACGGTCGTCCACGACGACGAGCTGCGGGCGTTCCTCTCCCGGGTCCCGACGGACGTGCTCGTCGTCATCGACGAGGCCTACCTCGAGTTCGTGCAGGACGCCGGAGCCCCCGACGCCCTGGCGATCTGGCGCGAGCACCCGAACGTCATGGTGCTGCGGACCTTCAGCAAGGCGTTCGGGCTCGCCGGCCTGCGTGTCGGGTATGCGGTGGCGCACCCCGAGATGGCCGCCGCCCTGCGCAAGGCGGCTGTGCCGTTCGGCGTCAACTCGCTCGCGCAGGCGGCAGCGGTCGCCTCTCTCGGCGCGGTCGACGAGCTGCAGGAGCGGGTCGGCGCGCTGGTCAAGGAGCGGGGCCGGGTCGCCGACGGCCTGCGGGACCAGGGGTGGGAGCCGACCGCCAGCGAGGCGAACTTCGTCTGGCTCGCCCTCGGTGAGGACTCCTCGGCGTTCACGGCCGCGTGCGAGGAGGCCGGGCTCATGGTGCGCCAGTACGGCACCGACGGCGTGCGCGTGACGATCGGCGAGTCCGCGGCGAACGACCGCCTGCTGGAGGTATGCGCGCGCTGGCTCCAGCGCTGACCGGTCAGTCGGCCGCCTCGGACACCTCGTCGACGATCAGGACGGGGCCCTGCATGCAGAACGACATCATGTCGGGGTCGATGGTGCCGGTGACCGACACCCGACCATCCGTCGACATTTCGGGCGGAAGCTCCTCGGTGACCGAATAGGTCTTCCCGGTCGCCTCGTCGGTGAAGACGAGGCACCCGCTCTCGACGCCGTCCTCGATCGTCCCGGTCATCGTCACGCGCATCGCCTTGGGGTCGTCGAGCGATGTCATCGTCGGTTCCGGAGTGCCGAGCGACTCACTCGTCACCGGCGTCACCGGCGTCGCCGGGGCGGCCGGATCCGGTGTCTCGGTCGAGGAGCCGCACCCGACCAGAGCCAGAGCCAGCCCGACGACAGAGGCGAGACGGAGGACCGGGGAGCGTCGCATACCCCCCATCGTCGGCGACCACACGACCGAAGTCCACCGATGGGCTCGTCCGGATGATGAGATTCCCCGTCCTTTTGGGTACGTTAGGACAGACCCCATGTGACCGCGGTCGCACCCCTTCGCCGCCGTCCATGATGACCGCACACACCGTCGCCGACCGTGACAGCGTGTGCCCGAACCGCTGACCAATGACGTCTCAGCGGGGAAGGAGTGACGTGAGCGACACCTCCGTCGACACCGATGCGACCCCCACCGGCGGCTCCGAGCCCCCACCCCGCCGGGCCGCCGACCCTCTCGCCGCGATGAACGCTAGCAAGGCGGTCGGTGACGGGGGCCCGGACATGGTCCAGATCCTCACCCCCGAGGGGCAGCGGCTCAGCAACGAGACCTACGACCCCATCCTCGAGTCGCTGAGCGAGGACGACCTGCGCGGCTTCTACCGCGACCTCGTCCTCATCCGCCGTGTCGACACCGAGGCGACCGCGCTCCAGCGCCAGGGCGAGCTCGGCATCTGGGCCTCGCTCCTCGGCCAGGAGGCCGCCCAGGTCGGGTCCGGGCGGGCGATGCGCCCGCAGGACTACGCGTTCCCGAGCTATCGCGAGCACGGCGTCGCGTGGTGCCGGGGGGTCGACCCGATCAACCTGCTCGGCCTGTTCCGTGGGGTCAACCACGGCGGCTGGGACCCGCACGAGAAGAACTTCCACCTCTACACGATCGTCATCGGCGCTCAGGCGTTGCACGCGACCGGGTACGCGATGGGCATCCAGCGCGACGGCGCGGTCGGCACCGGCGAGGAGGACCGCGACGCCGCGGCGATCTCGTACTTCGGCGACGGAGCGACCTCCCAGGGTGACGTCAACGAGGCGCTCGTCTTCGCCGGCGTCAACCACGCGCCGGTCGTCTTCTTCTGTCAGAACAACCAGTGGGCGATCTCGGTGCCGAACGACAAGCAGATCCCGAGCCCGCTGTACCAACGCGCCTCGGGCTTCGGCTTCCCCGGCATCCGCGTCGACGGCAACGACGTCCTCGCGGTGTACGCGGTGACCAAGACTGCGCTCGACAACGCCCGCAGCGGGCAGGGGCCGACGTTCATCGAGGCCTTCACCTATCGGATGGGCGCGCACACCACGTCCGACGACCCGACGAAGTACCGCGTCTCCGCCGAGGTCGAGGTGTGGAAGCACCGCGACCCGATCGCCCGGTTCAAGGCGTGGCTGACCCGCGAGGGAATCGTCGACCGCGCCTTCTTCGAGCAGCTCGAGGCCGAGGCGGAAGAGCTCGCCGCGTCGATCCGCAGCCGGTGCCTCGAGATGCCGGACCCGGAGCCGCTCGCGATGTTCGACCACGTCTATGTCGACGACCACCCGGTCATCGAGGCCGAGCGCGAGATGCTCCGCGCGTACCTCGAGAGCTTCGAGGGGGCGCACTGACATGACAACCACATCCAAGAGCTCATCGGCAACCACGATGACCATCGCCAAGGGAGTCACGAACGGCCTGCGCGCCGCGATGGAGAACGACCCCAAGGTCCTCGTCATGGGCGAGGACGTCGGCAAGCTCGGCGGCGTGTTCCGGGTGACCGAAGGGCTGCAGAAGGACTTCGGCGAGGACCGCGTCATCGACACTCCACTCGCCGAGGCCGGGATCGTCGGCACTGCCATCGGGCTGGCGCTGCGTGGCTACCGGCCCGTCGTCGAGATCCAGTTCGACGGGTTCGTCTACCCGGCGTTCGACCACATCATCAGCCAGGTCGCCAAGATGCGGGCCCGCTCGCTCGGCACCGTCGCGCTGCCGATCGTCATCCGGATCCCCGTCGGGGGCGGCATCGGCGCGGTCGAGCACCACAGCGAGTCCAACGAGGCCTACTTCACCCACACCGCCGGGCTTCGCGTCGTGTGCTGCTCGAACGCCGAGGACGCCTACTGGATGATCCAGCAGGCGATCGAGACCGACGACCCGGTGATCTTCTACGAGCCGAAACGCCGCTACTGGGACAAGGGAGAGGTGGCCACCGAGGTCGCCCCACGGGGTCTCTTCGAGTCACGCGTCGTCAAGGAGGGCACCGACCTCACGCTGCTCGCCTATGGCCCGATGGTCAAGACCTGCGTGCAGGCCGCCCAGGTGGCGGAGGAGGAGGGCACGAGCCTCGAGGTCATCGACCTGCGCAGCCTCTCGCCGATCGACCTGCCCGCGATCACCGAGTCGGTCCGCAAGACGGGCCACGTCATCGTCGTGCACGAGGCGCCGACCTTCGGCGGCCTGGGCGGCGAGATCGCCGCGCGCCTCACGGAGGACTGCTTCTACCACCTCGAGGCGCCCGTCCTACGAGTCGGCGGCTACAACGTGCCCTACCCGCCGAGCCGGATCGAGGAGGACTTCCTCCCCGACCTCGACCGGGTGCTCGAGGCCGTCGACCGCTCGCTGTCCTACTGACGCTCGGCTCCACGCCGTTTCGACCATCTGAGAGAGAGTCCGATCCCTGTGGCTACCAAGGAGTTCCGTCTTCCCGATCCCGGCGAAGGTCTCACCGAGGCCGAGATCGTCACCTGGAAGGTCCAGGTCGGCGACACCGTCAAGGTCAACGACATCGTCGTCGAGGTCGAGACCGCGAAGTCGCTCGTCGAGCTGCCGGTCCCGTTCGCCGGCACGGTCACCGCCCTTCTCGTCGAGGAGGGCGACACCGTGGAGGTGGGCACCCCGATCATCGCGGTCGAGACGGGATCCTCCCCGGATGAGCAAGGCGACGCGACCTCGGTCCAGGACGCACCCGGCGAGGGAGCCGTCGAGCCGGGTATGGAGGGCAGCCCTGCGCCCAAGGCCACCGACGCCGACGGAGCGGCGGATGCGGAGGCGATCGAGGAAGGCAAGATCGGCGGCAAGACCTCGACCGGTCGCACGGCCGTCCTCGTCGGGTACGGCGTGAAGAGCACGGAGGCCAAGCGCCGCCCGCGCAAGGCCACAGCCGATGTCGCCCGGCCCGAGGGCGAGATCGGCGGTCGCCACGAGATCCGTCTCAACCCGACCCGGGTGAGTGAGTCCAAGCGTCCGACCGGGTCTGCGTCGACGAGCCCGGCACCGGCGGCGATGACTGCCGAGTCGCCGCGCGGGGACCGGCCGCTGGCGAAGCCGCCGGTGCGCAGGCTCGCCAAGGACCTCGGCGTCGACCTCGCGTCGGTACCCGGGACCGGCGCCGACGGGGTGGTGACGCGCGCCGACGTGGAGGCGTATGCGGCGGGCGTCCGGTCGCATACCTCGCCTGTCTCCGGCTCGCCGTCGCGGGAGGCGGGGGAGCGGGAGTCCCGTGAGCCGATCAAGGGCGTGCGCAAGATGATGGCGCAGGCGATGGTCGGGTCCGCGTTCGGCGCGCCCCACGTGACCGAGTGGGTCACCATCGATGTGACGAAGACGATGGAGCTCGTCGCAGATCTCAAGACGGACAAGTCGTTCCGCGACGTCAAGGTCACGCCGATGCTGATCCTCGCAAAGGCGATGTGTCTTGCGGTGAGGCGTCACCCGCTCGTCAACTCGACGTGGGACGAGGACGCGCAGGAGATCGTCGTCAAGCACTACGTCAACCTCGGCTTCGCAGCGGCGACCCCGCGCGGGCTCGTCGTCCCGAACGTCAAGGACGCCGACTCGATGAGTCTCCGCGAGCTCGGCGAGGCGATCGCTGCCCTCACCGAGACGGCACGGGAGGGGCGCACCCAGCCGGCCGACATGAGCGACGGCACGATCACCATCACGAACGTGGGCGTCTTCGGCGTCGACCTCGGCACCCCGATCATCAACCCGGGCGAGTCGGCGATCATGGCGTTCGGTGCTGTGCGGCGGATGCCATGGGTCGTCGAGACCGAGAGTGGTTCGGGTGTGACCGAGGAGATCGTGCCGCGCTGGGTGAGCCAGCTCGCACTGTCCTTCGACCACCGGCACATCGACGGTGAGCTCGGCAGCAGGTTCCTCGCCGACGTGGCGAGCATCCTGGCGGACCCGGCCCGGGCGATGCTCTTCTGAGACCACCCCCCGGGGACAAACCTGGGAATAGGGCGGTTCGTCCCGGCAAGCTGCGTGACGATCCGCCCCATGCCCAGGTTGGTCACGCGCGACGCCGACGCCCTCTGAGAGAGTGGGCCCATGAGCGAGTCCACCGGCGTTGTCTTCCCCCTCATCGACGGGCGCCGGTCGACGGCCGTGACGGGTCGCGCCGTCATCGCCGACGCCCTGCGCGCGATCGACCCGATCGGCACAGGCGCTGCTGAGCGGGAGACCAACTGGAGGGCGGGCTATCTCGTCCACTTCCGTCGGCTCGTCGAGGCCGGGCTCCCCTCGTCGGAGGCGGCCCTGACGATCGCGCGCGACGGGCTCGCCGCGGTGCACGACCGGATGCAGTGGGGGGATCCGGACGCTGCGGACGCACCACTGCGGAGCGCCTTCGGCCAGCCCTCGGCGCCCACCGTCACCGAGGAGGTCCGCGGCTCGGCCGAACCGGAGCGCGAGCTGTCCGTCCCCTACCGCGGTGAGCGACTCCGCGGCGACGCTCTGCGGCGCCAGGTCGATGCCTGGATCGCCGCCGGCGTCGCCGAGCCGTCCCTCGCCGAGGCCGTGGGCGAGGTCCTGGACCATCCCGAGTGGCTCGCGCTGCCGGGTCGGACGGCCGTCGTCCTCGGTGCGGCCGCTGAGATGGGCCCGTTGCGCAGCCTGCTCCGATGGGGCGGCACGGTCGCCGGGCTCGACCTGCCCCGCCCCGGTCTCTGGGAGCGGGTGCTCTCGGAGGCCGCCACCTCCGCAGGACGACTCGTGCTGCCGGCCCGCCCGGGTGACGGGCCCGTCCACCAGCGTGCCGGCGGGGACCTCATCCACGACCTGTCGACGGTCGCGTCGTGGGTTCGCGGGCTCGAGGGGCCGCTGGTCCTCGGCAACTATGTCTATGCCGACGGGGCGACGAACGTGCGGGTCAGCGCCGCGGTCGACGCCCTGACCGAGCAGGTGCGCGGGCAGCGCGGTCCGGAAGAGGTCTCGATCGCGTTCCTCGCGACTCCGACCGACGTGTTCGCAGTCCCCGGCGACGCCGTGGCCGCCTCAGTCGAGTCCTATGCGCAGCGACGGGTGAGCAAGGCCCTGCGGGTTCCGCTGCGCACCCTCTCCGGTGGTCGGCTCCTTCGCCGCAACTACGTCCCCGGTGAGGACCCGGGCATCAACGACTCCATCGTGCCCCAGCAGGGCCCGAACTACCTGCTCGCCAAGCGGATCCAGCGCTGGCGCGCAGCGGTCGCGCGTGACGAGGGCGCCACCGTGTCGTTCCACATCGCCCCACCCACGCGCACCCGCTCGGTGGTGAAGAACCGGGCCCTGGCCGCCGCCTACGCCGGAGCGCACCGGTTCGGGATCGAGGTGTTCGAGCCGGGCACGTCCAACACCCTGATGGCAGCCCTCCTCGTCCACGACGTGATGACCGGCCCGCGTGCGTCGCTCGGCCATCCTTGGCAGGACGAGGCGCACGCCGCTGTCCACGGTGGTCTCTGGCGGGCCGCCTACGACCCGCGCAGCGCACTGGGTCTCGCCGCGCTCCTCGGGGTGGGCTCCTCCCGCTGAAGCCGGTCGCCCGATGAGGATCGAGGACATCGCCCGGGAGCTCTACGGCCTGGCGCCGGATGAGTTCACCGCGTGGCGCAACGTGCGGGCGAAGGAGGCCAAGGCGTCAGGGAGGAGTCCGAGCAGGCACGTCGGCTGGCGGCGGCGGCGCGGCGGCGGCGGGAGGATCTCCAGTCGGAGCTCGACCGAGCGCGGTGTCAGGTCGAGGACCTCGAGCAGCGGGTGGCCACTGCCACGGAGGCGGACGAGGATGCCGGGCGTGCCGAGATCTCCGCGACAGGAGGGGAGCGAACGGCCCTCGAGTCGGCGGAGAGGGCGCGACGGGCGGTGGACGCGCTGCTGGGTCCGAGGCCTCATCGCGGGTGGGTTCCCGACGAGGCCGCTGCGCGCCTTCACGAACGCCGCCGTGTCATCTCGTGGCTGCGGTACCCACCCCGTGTGAATGGGCTCGCCCACGAGGGGAGGCGGTGCGTTGCATCGGTGGCCGCGGCTACGGGGGGCCGACGAGTGTGTCGGCTGAGTGGCCGTCGCGGTCTCGTACGGTGAGCCGGAGGGCGGCGTGGGGGCCGAAGAGTCTGGCGGCGCCGGGTAGCTTGATCCGTTTGACCCATCGGCGGGGGGTTGCGTCATCGTCGTCCAGCGGGGGGCCGGTGGGGGTGTAGTCGCGCAGGGTGACGGGCAGGTCTGAGACCCACGCGGCCCAGGCTGCCAGCGCGCCGTCTGCGACACCGATGTCGACGACGAGCCAGTCGTCGAAGTCTGCGGTCTGTTCGAGGTGGTCGTGGAAGTCGAAGATGCCACGGCGTTGGCGGACGGAGAAGATCTTGAGGTGAAGGGTGTAGCGGGCGTGCTCGGCATCCTCGGGACGTGCGGCGGGGTCGGCTATGAGGAACGTGGTCACCAGTGGTTGGGGCCGGTCCGACTCGTCTGCGGGAAAGCGCAGGATCACGGGGCAGTGGTGGGCGGCGACCTGTTGGTGCATCAGGATCGGCAGGCCACGCACGGCCAGCTCGACCTCGGCCTGCCAGATGATGTTCTTCGGGTCGGCTGACTCCTGCGCCGGCAGCTGCAGCCCCACCAGGTCGGCGGTGACCTCCAGGTCGCCGAGGAGGAAGCGGCGCATGTTCTGGTAGCCCTCTTCGGAGTTGACGATGCCGTAGCGCCCGGAGTGGCTGCGATGCACGAACGCGAACTTGGCGTCCGGGACGTAGGCGTTCTCGATCTGGACCAGCCCATCGCTCTTGACGCCCACTGACTTGGAGGACAGGCCGCGGGCCACGTCGTAGTCCTCGGGGTTGGTGCCGATCAAGGTGAAGACCCGGTCCTTGGAGAACGCCTTCTCGGGAATCTCCCTGGGATCCCATTTCTTCGGCACAGGGCCCGAACCGGCCGGGTTGAGGTACTCCCACATGCGCTCCGGCCCGAAGATGTCCGCACCGTTGATCCCGAAGCGGTCGCGGATCTTCTCGAACAGGCCGAACCCGACGTCGAACTCGATACCCCCGTGGGGGGTGGCGTAGGTGAAGAGCCGATCGACGTACTGCTCCGCCCTCTCCCCCCGGTCGGGGATGATCTTCTGGATCATGCTGCGGCAGACCAGACCGCCCATCGAGTGCGCCACCAGGTGAACCCGGGGAGCGCGGGTCTTCCTGCGCACCAGCTCGACAAGATCCAAGAGGTCCTCGGCTGCACGTTCCAGGCGGTACTCCTGAGGGGCTCGGCCCCATGTGGAGGCAGAGTCGTCATAGAAGCGGTGGATCCAGATCGTGGACTCCGGAACGTCTCCGTCCGGCTGTGCGCTCAACCAGGCCAGCTGCCCGCCGTTGACCTTGAGCTGGTAGCCGTGATCCAGCATCAGCCGCAGCAGGGGACTCTCGAACTGGTAGAAGCTGGGCTCACCTCGCGCACCGACCCGCACGTGGGTCGAACCGACATTGAACCCGTAGAACGGGTCCTCCACCAACGCATCGATGCCCGACTGCCCGCCTCCGAAACCGCGGACATAGACGATCGGCAACTTCCTTGCCATCAGGGTCCTCCTCAGCGAGGTTCCGCATGCCAGGTCCCGCGTCCGGCACGGCACCCTGCGAGGCTTCTCACGAGGGGGCGATGCGCTGGGCGCTTCGTTCCGACTGACGATAGAACTCCTGAGGCGCGAGCGCCACAGGAAAGCCAGGCCAATGCGATGAGCCATCGGTCTGACCGCAGGGCTACCCGCCGCGTCCGAGACCATGTCCAGGAGCCGCGCCGGGGTCGAGCTCTCGACGTAGCGACTGGCGACTGCGCGTACGATGTTCTCCCGTCGAGCCCGCACCGTTGCAGGAGGTCATCCGTGTCTTCGCGTCGAGGTGGTGCGGTCAGCATCGAGGCGACCCAACGGTTTGCGGAGTGGACCGACCCCAAACGTCATCTCTGGCTCATGGGCACGATCATCCCGCTGCTGCCCTTTGCGGCGTGGGGACTGGTCGAGGCGAGCGGGCAAGGGCTCTTCTGGTGGTTCGGGCCGATCTTCGTCTTCGGTATCGTCCCGGTGCTGGACCTTGTTGTGGGCCGAGACGGGGAGAACCCTCCGGAGGAGGTGTTACGCCGGTTGGAGGAAGACCGGTACTACCGGTGGGTCACCTTCGCGTTCCTTCCGGTGCAGTACGCGGCCTTCGTCTGGGCCTGTTGGGCGCTTGTCTCGATGGACCTCTCGGATTCCGAGCGGGTCGGCCTTGCCGTGACCCTGGGATGCGTGGGAGGAATCGCGATCAACACCGCCCACGAGCTCGGCCACAAGCGGCAGCAGCACGAGCGGTGGTTCGCGCGCATCGCCTTGGCCCCCACGTTCTACGGGCACTTCTTCGTCGAGCACAACCGTGGTCATCATGTGCGCGTGGCCACGCCCGAGGACCCCGCCAGCGCCCGGCTGGGCGAGACGATCTACGAGTTCTGGCCCCGCACCGTCATCGGGAGCGTGCGCAACTCCTGGCGCTTGGAGCGGGTGCGTCTGACCCGGCGCGGGGGCAGCGTGTGGACGTGGCGCAATGACATCCTCTCCGCGTGGGCGATGTCGCTGGCGTTGTGGGGCGCGTTGGTGCTCGCTCTCGGGCCCGGTCTGCTGCCCTACCTCGTCCTCCAGGCCGTGGTGGGTGTCCTGCTGCTCGAGACGGTCAACTACCTCGAGCACTACGGGCTGCGGCGCCAGCGCGTCGACGGCGGACGATACGAACGCGTCGACCCCAGCCACTCCTGGAACAGCAACAACATCGCGACCAACGTCCTGCTCTACCACCTGCAGCGGCACAGCGACCACCACGCCAATCCCACCCGCCGCTACCAGGGCCTGCGCGACGACCCACACTCGCCGGTCCTGCCCACCGGGTATGCGGGCATGGTGGTGCTGTCCTTGCTGCCTGCCGCGTGGCGGGCGGTCATGGACCCGCTCGTGCTCGCCCACGTCCAGGGGGATACCGGCCGGGCCAACCTTCATCCCCGAACCCGCAAGCGCTACCCCGCTCCCGCATCTTCGCCGGGGTCCCCTTCGGGAGCCTCGCCCGCAACTCGGACCGATGATCGAGCCAGGATTCCCGCCCGACCGGTCGACCCGGCGGGAACGTGGCGCTGCCCGGGTTGCGGCTACCGCTACAGCGAGAGCACAGGCCACCCCAGAGAGGGGATAGCGGCCGGAACCCCGTGGGCCCTGGTCCCCGACGAATGGTCCTGCCCCGACTGCGGGGTGCGCGACAAGGTCGACTTCGATCCGGTGCCGTCAGGGCTGACCTGAGCGCTCGGCGTGCTGCGGAGATACCTCCTGTGCCGCTCAGGCCACCTTGACCAGGCGGTCGATGAGCGGGATCGCTGAAGACCCGGTGTGACCGCCCGTCCCCCGAACCGGTTGGCGCGTCGAGAGGTGCGAACCGCATACTGGCTCCGCCATGCTCACCGCCTACCGTCCCGTCCTCACGGCCCCGAACGTGTGGCCGTTCGTGCTCGGTGGCATTCTCGCCCGCGCGGGCGGGGCCATGTTCGGCGTTGCCGTCATCGTCATGCTCAGCCAGAGGCGAGGGTCGTACACCATCGCGGGGGCGGTGTCGGCCGTCGGCATCATGGTGCTTGCGATCGCCGGCCCGTTCATCGGCCGGCTCGCCGACAAGCTGGGCCAGCGACGCGCGGCCCTGCCGTTCGTCTTCCTCGCCGTGTCGGCGGCGCTGCTGACCGTGTGGCTGTCGGCGACGATGGCGCCGATCTGGACGGTCTTCCTCGCCTATGGGATCTCGTCGATCACGCCCGAGCTCGGTCCCATGTCGCGGGCGCGGTGGGCGCACATCTTCCGGGACCGGCCGGACCGGCTGCACTCCGCGATGTCGTTCGAGCAGGTGCTCGACGAGGCGTCCTTCGTCATCGGGCCGGTCCTGGCCGTGCTCCTGGCGACGATGTGGTTCCCCGAGGCAGGGCTCCTCGGAGCGGTGCTCCTCTATGGGTTGGGGATGGTCTCCTTCCTTCTCGCCGGCGCGACCGAGCCGCCGGTCACAGCGCGCGAGCACCGCCCACCCGGCCTCGCCGTCCGCCACGCCGGACTGCTGCCCGTCGCCTTCGTCCTCGTCATGACCGGCATCATCTTCGGCGCGAACGAGGTGGTCGCGGTCGCGGTCGCCGACGAGGCGGGCCGCCCGCGCATGTCGTCGGTCATCCTCGCCGCCTTCGCGCTTGGCTCGACGGTCGCGGGCATCGTCTTCGGCGCCATCAGGTTCCGGATGACGCAGACCCGCAGGCTCCTGTATGCGGCGCTCGGCATGTTCGTCCTCGAGGCCCCCGCGCTCGTGGTCGGCGAGCTCTGGAACCTCTGGGGTCTCGTCCTCGTCATGCTTGTCGCCGGGTGTGCCACCGCGCCGATGCTCATCACCGCCATGTCGCTCAGCCAGCACCTCGTCCCGCGTGCACTGATGACCGAGGGCATGGCGATCGCCGTGACCGGCATCCTCATCGGCATCTCCATGGGCGCGGCTCTCGGCGGAGTTGCGGTGGACCACGTCGGGGCGCACGCGGCATACGCCGTCCCGGTCGGCGCGGGTCTCATCGCCGCCGTCCTCGCGGCAGTGCGCTACCGGCCACTGCTTCAGGCGGAACGGTCGGCCGTTCGCGGCTGAACCGGCTGCTGAGAACAGCAGCCGTCCGGCTCCGCGCCGCCGGCTCGGCGGGAGTCGTTCGGGCCGCGGGCTATCGGTGAGCTGCGATGCGTGCGAGCTCGTCGCTCAGGGCATGACGACGTCGATGCCGCCGTCCTCCGACACGAAGCCGCCGGGACCGAGCACCCCGGCCAGGAGGAAGGCGTTGACCTGGTCGCGGGCGTCCATCACGACGTTGGAGGCATCAGCGGCGCTCAACCGCTCCGCATCACGACGCGCCATCATGGGTCTGCGTTGCCGTAGGACAGGGGCGAACGGCGGGCACCATGACGTCGATCGTTCTCCGCGCGTCACGTCGCGTCAACCCGCCCCGGCGCCGAGGGCCAGGTCCGCCAGGTCGTACCGGCTCTTAGGCTGGACCCATGAGCACGACGTCCTCCGCCACCGCGCCACGCCTGACGCCTGGTCAGGTGGTCGGCGGGGGGCTCGCCGCCGGGCTCGTCGTTCTTCTCGCCGCTCTCCTCTACACCGGTTCGACCGTGCCCCTCGTGCTCGGCGACCCCGGTCCGATCGTCCGGTGGGGCCTGCCGGTGTTCACCCTCATCTGGCAGGTCGCCGCCGTGACGACGGTCGGGCTGCTCGGTCTGGCGGCGTTCCTCATGCCGGAGCGGGGGACCACCGACCGCAGGGCCACCGCCCTGACGTATGCGGTACGCGCCGGCGCCGTCTGGGTCACCACCGGCGCCATCGCCCTCCTCCTCACCTTCGCCGACATCGTGGGTGCGCCCCCGACGTCCGGGCAGGTGCTCGCCCAGTTCGGCACCTTCGTCTTCAGTCTCGACATCACCCGGGTCCCGGCGATCTCCGTTCTCACCGCTCTCGTCGTGACGGTCGGCGCGTCGGTGGCCAGAGCCCGCTCCACGATGGTCTGGCTCACCGGCCTCGGACTCTTCGCCATCGTCGTCAACGCCCTGACCGGCCACGCGGCCAACGCCGTCGGACACGAGGAGGCCGTCAACGCGATGGGCTTCCACCTGCTCGGCATCGCCGTCTGGGTCGGGGGTCTCATCGGGCTCGTCATCATGCGCCCGCATCTCACCGGCCGCGGGCACGACGGCGACCTCGCGGTGACCGTGGAGCGATACTCGGTCCTCGCGCTGTGGGCCTACGTCGCCGTCGCGCTGTCCGGAATGCAGAGCGCCTGGCTCCGGGTGGGCGGACTCGAGGGCGTGACCACCGCATACGGCCTGCTCGTCCTGCTCAAGATGGCGCTCCTCGCCGGTCTCGGTGTCCTCGGCTGGCGGCAGCGGCGAGCCGTCATCGCCCGGCTGCGCTCATCGTCCACTGCTCGAGGCGCGTTCGCGCGGCTGGCCGCCATCGAGGTCCTTCTCATGGTCACGGCGACCAGCCTCGGGGTCGCCTTGTCGCGCACGGCGCCCCCCGACCTGCGCGAGGTCCCGGAGACCGACATCGTCACGACGCTGACCGGGTTCCCCGACCCGGGTCCGGCGACCAGCGCCGCCGACTGGTTCCTCACCTGGCGGATCGACTGGCTCTTCCTCACGATCGCGCTCGTCGCCATCGGTCTCTACGTTGCCGGGTATATCCGGCTGCTCCGCCGCGGTGACCACTGGCCCTGGCTGCGCACCGCGAGCTGGATCGTGGGGTGGCTCCTCTTCGTCTACGCGACCAACGGCGCCCCCGGGGTGTGGGGCCGCGTGCTGTTCTCGACCCACATGGTCATGCACATGATGGTCGCGATGTTCGTCCCGCTGCTCCTCGTGCCGGGCGCACCGGTGACGCTCGCCCTGCGCACGCTCAAGGCGCGCAAGGACAAGACGTGGGGCCCGCGCGAGCTCATCCTGCGGATCACGCACTCACGAGCCAACCGCATCCTGACGAACCCCGTCGTCGCGGCGACGCTGTTCTTCGTCTCGCTGGCGATCTTCTACTACTCGCCGGCCTTCGAGCTCTCGCTCACGACGCATACCGGGCACCTGCTCATGATGGCCCACTTCCTCCTCACCGGCTATCTCTTCACCTGGGTGCTCATCGGCATCGACCCGGGCCCTCGCAAGTGGAACCCGGTCATCCTGCTCACCATCCTCTTCGTCACCATCTCGTTCCACGCCTTCTTCGGCGTGATCCTCACCGGGACGGACTCTCTCCTCGCGCCCGGCTTCTACGGCCAGCTCAACCTGCCGTGGCTCACCGACCCACTGGCCGACCAGTACACCGCCGGAGAGATCGCCTGGGGGGTCGGCGAGGCCCCGACTCTCATCCTCGCGCTCATCGTGGCCCGCAACTGGGTCAAGTCCGACCGCGTCGAGACCCGCCGCAAGGACCGGCAGGCGGACCGCGACGGTGGGGTGGAGCTCGCGGCGTACAACGAGATGCTCGCCGAGCGCCGCCGCCAGGGCGAGCGGATGGGAGGCTGAGCGGATGAGCGCACCACTGCGGGTCACTCTCGTCCAGCTCTGGTATGCCGACGTCGAGTCGGTCGCCGATCGCACCTCTCGCGTGGCCGACCTGGTGCGTTCGGTATGCGCGGAACGCTCTCGTGGCGGCCCCCCTCACCTCGTGGTCCTGCCCGAGCTCTGGGCGCCGACCGGGTTCGGGTACCAGGAGTGGGAGGAGCGGGCCGAGCCGGTCGACGGCGCGGTCGCGACGGCGATGAGCGAGCTCGCGCGCGAGTGTGCGGTGCTGCTGCATGCGGGCTCCATCGTCGAACGCCTGGAGGCTCCAGGGCCGGAGGGCAAGCGGCTGTCGAACACCTCGCTCGTCTTCGGCCCGGACGGGGGGATGGTCGCGGTCTATCGCAAGATCCACCGCTTCGGCTTCGGTGCGGGTGAGCCGGGGCTCATGGAGGCGGGGGAGGACCTCGTGGGTCTCGAGCTGCCGACCGGTCACCGGGCGGGGCTCTCGACCTGCTACGACCTGCGCTTCCCGGAGCTCTACCGTCGTCTGCTCGACGTCGGAGCCGAGGTGTTCGTCGTCCCGGCCGCCTGGCCCCTGGCTCGGGTCGAGGCGTGGAGCCTGCTCGGGCGGGCGCGGGCCATCGAGAACCAGTGCTTCGTCCTCGCCTGCAACACCGCCGGCACCCACGCCGGGGTCGCCATGGGCGGAGCCTCGCAGATCGTCTCCCCGAGGGGCGAGGTCCTCGCCGAGGCGGGCCCCGACGAGGAGGTCCTCACCATCGAGATCGACCTGGACGACGTGGCTGAGGCCCGGGAGGCCTTCCCGGTCCTCGCGGACCGACGCCTCTGACACCCTGGTCGGGCGCGTATGCGCAGGTCGGGACCATTGCGGGGTAGGCTGAGGTGTTTTATTCCCACCCCTACAGGAGTGACATGTACATCGGACTTGGCATCATCCTGCTGGTCATCGGAGCGATCATCCAGTTCGCCTACACCGGCGACGCGAACATCGCGGGTGTCCTGAGCGTCAACGCTCTCGGCTGGATCATGATCATCGCGGGTCTGCTCGCGATCATCCTGTCCTTCGCCATGCGTGGCACAGCACGCCGCGGTGGATACAGCACCACCCGGGAGAGCCACGTCGACCCGGACAGCGGCTCTCGCATCGACCGCACGGACGTCGACCCGCGCTGACCCGCCTGACTGCTTCCTCCTCGGGGGGAAGGAGTCACCCGCGAGACCAAGGGCGCGGGCGCACCCCTCACGGGGGGTCTGCGCCCGCGCCCTTGTCGTGTGGAGCAGCGGTGGAACTCACAGGGGGACGTCAGGGGGTGACGGAGAGGTTCTGCACGAGTGCGGCGGCCACCTCTGCGTCGCCGTGCGCTGTCCACACGAAGTCCTCCTCGCCCATCGGGATCCGACCTGCGGCGAGGCGCCCCATCTCGCGCGTGCCGAGCACGAGCACGCAGCGGGTGTCCTCGTCGGCGACATCGTCGACGAGCGCGCCCCGGGCCCTGCCGTCGACGTCGACGACCCGAACCGCCTGTCGCCCGGACACGGGCCCCCGGACCTCGACCACGACCGCCCCGCCGACCGGCACCCCGGCGCGGGTGACGACTCGGCCGAGCGCCGCATACACCCTGGCCAGGCTGAGGGACGCGGCCGGTGAGTCGAGTCCGCCCGGCCGGCCGAGGGTCTCGCGCAGGTCCTGCTCGTGGGTCCAGATATCGAAGCACCGGATGCCGATGACGTCGGCCACCGAGGCCATTCCGAACGGCCCGGGCTCCTCGGTCTCCAGCGTGAGACCCGGTCTGCGCCACTGCTCGAGCCGACGCTCGATGACGCTCTCGAGCCGGTCGCACAGCTCGGCGAGGGTGAGGTTCCGGCGAGACTCGACGAGCTGCTCCATGAACCGTCCCATGTCGCTGCGCACGTGCGCGCGCTCGCTGATCTCGACCGCAGGTGGGGAGTCCCCGAGGAACGTGGCCTCGACCGACTCGACGTGCGCCACCTGGGCGAAGACGTCCCACCCCGGACACGGTGTCGGGTCACCGGCCCGCTCCGGTGGGCACGACCGGCCGAGGCCGAGGACGGCTCGCGCCGTCTGCTCGTATGCGTCGACCAGGTCGGGCAGATCGGTGGGCGGAGCGGGGGAGACGATCACTGGATGGTCCAAGGGGCGAACGACATGGCCCCCAACCTAGCCCTGACGGGCTCGGCCGGGGGCCAGGAGGTGAGCGGTGCTCAGAACGCCGACTCGGGCACGTCCATGAGCTCGTTGTCCGTCGCCTCTGCCATGGCGCGCTCGGCGGCGAGGCGCGGGAGGACCTGGCGCGCGTAGAACTTCGCGGCCGCGACCTTGCCGGTGTAGAAGTCCCTGTCCTTCTGGCCGAGACCGTCGCGCTCGAGTGCATCGAGGGCGACCTCCGCCTGGCGAAGGAGGAGCCATCCGACGACGAGGTCGCCGGCGGAGAGGAGGAAGCGGCTCGTGTTCTGGCCGACCTTGTAGAGGTTGGCCATGTCGCCACCCTCCGCGCGGGGGTCGGACTTCATCAGCTCTCCGACCATGTAGCCGAGGATGCCCTGAACACTCTCGAGGCCCTCGCCGAGCAGCTCCTTCTCGCGGTCGAGGCTGCCGCTGTGGGTGCCCATGTTCTTCGCCAGCTCCTGGATCTGGTTGGAAAGCAGCCCCAGCGCCTCGGCCTTGTCCTTGATGATCTTGCGGAAGAAGAAGTCCATGCCCTGGATGGCGGTCGTGCCCTCGTAGAGCGTGTCGATCTTCGCGTCGCGGACGTACTGCTCGATCGGGTAGTCCTGGAGGAATCCCGAGCCGCCGAGGGTCTGCAGGGACTCGGTGCCGAGGAGGACCCAGGCCCGCTCCGAGCCGAGGCCCTTGACGATCGGCAGGAGCAGGTCGTTGACCCGCACCGCGACCTCGCCGGCCGAGCCGCGCTCGAGGCTCTCCTGGCCCGACTCGTGCTGGGCCAGGTCGACGGCGTCCTGCTGGACGGCGGTGTAGAGGACGAGCGCACGCAGGCCCTCCGCGTAGGCCTTCTGGAGCATGAGGCTGCGCCGGACGTCGGGGTGGTGGGTGATCGTCACCCGGGGCGCGGCCTTGTCGGTCATCTGGGTCATGTCGGCGCCCTGCACGCGTTCCTTGGCATAGGAGAGCGCACTGAGGTAGCCCGCCGAGAGCGTGGCGATGGCCTTGGTGCCGACGAGCATCCGGGCGTTCTCGATGACGTGGAACATCTGGGCGATCCCATCGTGGACGTCGCCGAACAGGGTCCCGACGGCCGGCCGATCGCCGCCGAAGGTGAGCTCACAGGTCGTGCTGACCTTCAGGCCCATCTTCTTCTCGACGTTGGTGACATAGACACCGTTGCGCTCACCGAGCTCACCGGTCTCGAGATCGACGTCGTACTTCGAGAGGACGAAGAGGCTGAGGCCCTTCGTCCCGGCCACGGCGCCCTCGGGGCGGGCGAGGACGAAGTGCACGACGTTGTCGACCATGTCGGACTCGGCGCTGGTGATGAACCGCTTGACACCCTCGAGACGCCAGCTGCCGTCACCGTTGTCGATGGCCTTGGTGCGGCCGGCGCCGACGTCCGAGCCGGCATCGGGCTCGGTGAGCACCATCGTGCAGTGCCAGTTCTTCTCGACGATCCACCGGGCGAGCTTCTTCTGGTCCTCGGTGCCGTAGCGGTACATGAGGTTGGCGAAGCCGTAGGACGCGGAGAACATCGCAACGGCCGGGTTGGCGCCGAGAACCATCTCGTTCATCGCCCACCGGAAGCTCGGCGGTGCGACGGTTCCGCCGAGCTCCGCCTGCAGGTCGACATTCCAGAAGCCCGAGTCGCGGTAGGCGGTGAACGACTTCTTGAACGACTCCGGCATCGTGACCTCCTGGGTCACCGGGTCGTAGACCGGTGGGTTGCGGTCGGCGTCGGAGAAGGACTCCGCGAGCTCGTTCTCCGCGAGCCGCGCCATCTCCTTGAGCATCTCGCGGGCCGTGTCGGCGTCGAGCTCCTTGTAGGGGCCGTGGCCGAGGAGCTCGCCGCGACCGAACACCTCGAAGAGGTTGAACTCGATGTCGCGCAGGTTGGCGGTGTAGTGGCCCATAAGGGCTCCTTCCGGGCAGGAGTGAGTGCGGCGGTGACTAAGCGCTCGCTTAGTTCCAGTGTCCGCCCGGATCCCAGCCGCGGCAAGCGGCGGGGCATGTGGCGTGCGCAACACTCAGGCAGGCTCAGGCGGCCCCGGTCCGGTGCCCGGCGACATCAGGCGCGCAGTGCGGCCTCGACGTCGGAGGCGAGGTCGGCCGGACTGGTCTGCGGCGCATACCGCTTGATGACCTGACCGTCGCGGCCGACGAGGAACTTGGTGAAGTTCCACTTGATCCGGCCCCCGAGCAGGCCGCCCTTCTCGGAGCGGAGCCACTCGAAGAGGGGATCCGCGCCATTCCCGTTGACATCGACCTTGGCGAACATCGGGAAGGACACGCCGAAGCTGGTCTCGCAGAACGCCGCGATCTCGCCCTCCGAGCCCGGCTCCTGGCCGCCGAACTGGTTGCACGGGAAGCCCAGCACGACGAACCCCTCGTCCCGGTGGTCGCTCCACAGCTGCTCAAGACCGGCGTACTGCGGCGTGAAGCCGCACTGGCTCGCCGTGTTGACGACGAGCACGACCTGGCCGGCATAGGCCGACAGGGACTGCTCGGTCCCGTCGATGGTGCGGACGGTGAAGTCACTCAGGGTCGTCATCGATCGCCTTTCACGGGGTGGGTGCGAGAGCATCCTCCCTCATGGCAACCCTGGACCTGACGGGGAGTCTCGAACCCTCGGACCGACGCTGCGGACATCTTCGGGACGGAATCCTCAGCTCCGGGAGGGAACCGTTGGCTCCCGAGGCTGAGGCTTCCCTCCCTGGGAGAGAAAGACGGTCTCAGCGCAGCGGGTCGAAGGGGCGGAGCGCGTCAGGTGCCCGGCCAGTGACGACCTGCTCGGCGAGGAGCCGGCCGCTCACGGGTCCGAGTGTGATGCCCCACATCCCGTGGCCACCGGCGACGAAGACCCGAGGCGAGGAGGTCGCCCCGATGAGGGGCAGCCCGTCGACCGTCACCGGCCGGGAGCCCACCCACTCGTCGGCCCGAGAGTCCAGGTCGACGCCGTGCAGGAGTGGCCGCACCGAGTCGACGATCGCGCGGATCCGCCGCGGGTCGAGGGCGGCGCCCGGCCGTCGCAGCTCCATCATCCCGGCGATCCGGACCCGGTTCCCGAGCGGGGTGACGGCGACCCGGGCGGTGGGCAGGTAGACGGGCAGCCGTGGGGCCGGGTCGGCGGCGACGCTGAACGAGTATCCGCGACCGGCCTGCACGACGCTGCGCACTCCGAACGGTCGCGCCAGCCGACCCAGCCAGGCACCCGTGGCGACCACGACGGCGTCGTACCGGCCGTCCCCTCCATCGCTCGCCGTCACCCGGACGCCCTCCGAGGCATCTGCCAGCCCGGTGACGGCGCTCCCGGTGATGAGCTCCCCGCCACGCGACCGGACCGAGTTCGCCAGGGTGTGGACGTAGGTCACCGGGTTGATGAACCGCTGGCCCCTGATGAGGACCGCGGCCTCCACCGACCCCGACAGGATGGAGACGAGCCGGCGGGCCACCAGCCCGGACACGAGCTCGTAGTCGACGGCGCCCCCGACCGCGGCGACGCGCTCCAGCTCATCCGTGAGCCCGCCCACCTGCGACGCCCTGGGGAAGGCGGCCACGATCGGGCCGGCGGTGAGCGTCGGGGCCGAGACCCCCTCCGCGGCGAGCTGGTCGAAGGCGGGCAGCGCCTCGCGGACGAGGGGCAGCAGGGTGCGCAGAGCGCGCTCCCAGCGACGATGCGTGCTGTGGCGCAGGAAGCCGGTCATGAACCTGGCGAGGTCGCGGTCGGCGGCGAGGGGCGCATACACCGGCGATCGAGGGGAGATCACCGCACGAATGCCGTACCGCAGGAGGGCCGGCTCGGGGAGCGGAGCGACGAGCGCGGGGGTGAGCCAACCCGCGTTCCCCCACGAGGCCCCCGCGGCGACCCCGGTCCGGTCGAGGACGGTGACCTCGACACCGTGCTCCTGGAGGTGCCAGGCGGTGGCGAGGCCGACCATGCCTGCGCCGACGACGGCGACCGACTCCACCCTCCTCCTCATGCCGACATTGTGACCGTTGCGGACATGCGACGGGTGAAACGGTGACAGAGTTGACACCGTGCGAGCCGAGAACGTCGACATCGCCGGGTTGCCGGAGCAGTACGCCGCGACCCGCCCCCAGGCGAGCGACGCGCCCGCTGTGGTGGACCTCGTGGCCGCGCATGAGCAACAGGGCAAGGGGTCGTCATCGACGAGTGAGTCGTCGGTCCTCATCTCCCTCACCGGAATCGGGTCCTGGACCCGCCGCCAGGTCCTGGTCCGGGAGAGGGAGTCGGGACGGCTCGTCGCCTGGCTCTCGGTGCACGACCGCGCAGCCGGCCGCACACTCGTCGACTGCACCGTCGACCACGCACTGGCCGATGCCGCGGCGGCGACGCTGGCGGACCGGCTCCTTCGCTCGGCGGAGCGGTACGCGCAGGACATCGGCGCGATGCGCGGCCTGCGGTGGACGCTCCTGGACGCCGGAGCCTTCGAGGCGGACGTCCGCCAGCAGCGCTTCCTCGCCGGCGCCGGGTACGAGCAGGTCCGCACCTGGCTGCAGATGTCCCGCCCCGTCCGGCCCGAAGAGGCGCACTCCACGCCGCCTCCTCGCGAGGGCGTCGTCGTCCGACGGGTCGAGCAGCATCAGGACGGGCTGCCCGTGGCGCAGGACCTCCAAGCCGTCCACCAGGTGCTCGAGGAGTCCTTCGCCGACCACTTCAGCTCCTATCGGGAGAGCTTCCCGGAGTTCGTCATGCGGCTGCGGGAGGACCCAGGGCACCGATGGGACCACTGGTGGCTCGCGACCGTCGAGACCGACGAGGGCACTCTCCCGGCGGGGGCGCTCGTCTCCTCGGTCGTCGGCCCTGACACGACCGGACGCGACGGCAGCTACGTCGACTACATCGGCGTGCACCGCCGCGCTCGCGGCCGTGGCGTCGCCAAAGCGCTCCTGCACACCGTCATCGCCGACGCAGCCGAACGGGGTCGGGGTCGGGTCGGCCTGGAGGTCGACGCGGACAGCCCGACCGGAGCCGACGGCCTGTATGCGTCGCTCGGCTGGGAGACCGCGTATCGCACCCAGTCGTGGCACCGTGACCTCCCTCTCGGCGCGGCCACGGGAGCGGCTACGGGAGGAGCGACGACGTCGTGAGCGGTGGTGGGCGGACCCGCCAGGTCGTGCGCTGGGGACTCTCGCACGGCATCCCGGGTGCGGTCTTCCGCAGGTCGGCTCGGCGCGGAGATCTACATGGCCGGCTCGTGATGACCGCCATGGCGGGTGATCCCGACGAGGTCTGGCAGATCGTCGAGGACCTGCGCGACCAGGGTCCCCTCGTGCGATCCGGTCTCGCCTTCGTCAGCGTCGACCACGCGGTCTGCAGGGAGGTGCTCTCGTCGTCGGACTTCCGCACCGGGGAGCCGGACCTGCGCACCTCGATGCGGCGGCTCAGTCGCTGGTCGGCCTCTCCGTGGGTCAACCCGCTCCAGCCGCCGTCGTTGCTCGTGACCGAACCGCCCGACCACACGCGCTATCGGCGACTGGTGACGAAGGTGTTCACCCATCGCGCGGTGCTGGCGCTGCGGGAGCGGACCGAGAAGATCGCCGCCGACCTGCTCGACGAGGTGTCGGCCCGTCGGAGCGGGCCGGTCGACCTCGTCGATGCCTACTGCAGCCGACTGCCGCTCACCGTCATCTGCGAGATCCTCGGGGTGCCCGACGGGGACCGCGACCTCGTCCGCAGGCTCGGTTCGACGGCTGCGGCGAGCCTCGACCTCGGGATGTCCTGGAGCCGGTACCGCGTCGTGGACGGCGCCCTGCGCGACTTCGACCGTTGGCTGACCGGACACCTCGAGCACGTGCGGCGCGAGCCGAGCGACACCCTGCTCAGCCGGCTCGTGAGGGCGACGGACGAGGGTGCCGTCCTGACCGACCTCGAGCTCCGCTCGACGGCCGGGCTCGTCCTCGTCGCCGGCTTCGAGACCACCGTCAACCTGCTCGGCAACGCGATCGTGCTCCTCACCGAGAACCCCGACCAGCTCGACCGACTGCGCTCCGCGCCCGAGGGTGAGCCCGGACCGTGGGCGAACGCCGCCGATGAGGCACTGCGGCTCGACCCGCCGGTGCTCCTCACGGGCCGTTTCGCGATCCGCGACACGACCGTCGCCGGAAAGCGTGTCCCGCAGGGTGCCCCGGTGCTCACCGTTCTCGCGGGCGCGAACCGTGACCCGGCCGTCTTCCCCGAGCCGGGACGCTTCGACGTGGCCCGACCGAACGCCCGGGACCACCTCGCCTTCTCCGCCGGCCGGCACCACTGCCTCGGAGCGCAGCTCGCCCGGATGGAGGGTGATGTGGGGTTGCGGGCGCTCTTCGAGCGGCACCCCGACCTGCGGCTCCTCCCGGGCGCCCGTCGCCGCCCGACCCGGGTGCTGCGCGGGTATGCCGCCCTCCCTGCGCACATCGCCGCACCGGCGGCCGCGTCGGGCTGAGGGCCGGCTCGCCCACTCAGCGCGCCGAAACCGCCTTTACGGGTCATAGTGATGACATGACCTCGCCAGACCCGGACGCGCCGCCGCGCGACGGCCGGGCGCCGAGCCTGTTCCGCCACCATGACTTCCGGCAGGTATGGATGGGGGACACGGTCTCGGTCTTCGGCGTGGAGATCGTCGGGTTCGCCATCCCGATCATCGCCGTCACGGTGCTGGCGGCCACCGAGTTACAGATGGGGCTCCTCGCGACCGCCGAGATGCTGGCCTTCCTCCTCATCGGGCTGCCCGCGGGGGCGTGGGTGGACCGGATGCGCAAGAAGCACGTCATCATCCGCGGCGACCTGCTGCGTGCGGCGCTGCTCCTCACGCTGCCGGCAGCCTGGGCCCTCGACATGCTCTCGATGACCCAGCTCTACGTCGTCGTCTTCCTCGTCGGGTGCATCACGGTCTTCTTCGACGTGGCCAACCAGTCCTATCTCCCCGAGATCGTCGCCTCGGACCAGATCTCGGAAGGCAACGCGAAGCTCAGCGCGAGCCAGCAGACCGCGCGGGTCGCGGGCCCGACGGTCGCCGCATGGCTGCTCCGGGTGATCGGGGCACCGTGGGCCGTCGGAGTGACGGCGCTGTTCATGGCACTCTCCGCCCTCTTCGTCAGCCGGGTCCGGACACCCTCGGCCCGGCCGAACCCCGCGCTGCGCGAGCCGCTGGCGCAGGAGATCCGGGCCGGTCTCGCCTTCGTCGTGCGTCACCCGCTGCTCGTGCGGATCGTCGCCTGCACCGGACTGTCCAACTTCGCCAACGCCATCACCACGACGCTCTTCGTCCTCTTCGCCATCCGGGAGCTCGGCATCACCGAGACCGACCTCGGTCTGCTCTTCAGCGTCATGGCGGTGGGCGGGATCCTCGGGGCGATCTCCTCGGACCGGCTCGCTCGGGTCCTGGGCGAGGGCAGGATCATCCCGCTCTCCGCTCTCACCTGGTCCGTGGCCATGTTCAGCCTCCCGCTCTCCGCCTACGTCTCCTCGCCGATGCCGCTGCTCATGGCCGGCGGCTTCCTCGGTGGGGGGCTGGTCGTCGTCTACAACGTGACCCAGGTGAGCTTCCGCCAGCGGCTCTGCCCGCCCCACCTGCTCGGCCGGATGAACGGCTCGATCCGGTTCCTCGTGTGGGGGCCGATCCCGGTCGCCGCCTTCCTCGCCGGCGTGCTCGGCCAGCAGTTCGGCGCGCTGACGACGATGTGGATCGGTGCCACCCTGGGCATGCTCTCGGCGCTGCCCGTGCTGCTGTCGCCGCTCGTGCGGATGCGTGAGCTGCCCTGCTCCCTCGATGCCCTCAGCGGGGACGGCGCCCACTGAGGTGACCGTTCCGCCGCGGCCGCTACCCGGACGCCGTGGCACCCTGGAGAGATGCACTGGGCCTTCGACAACACCTACGCCCGCGAGCTGCCGTGGCTCGGCGCGGCGATGGCGCCCGTCCCCGTCCGCGAGCCGCGGCTGCTCTTCCTCAACAGGCCGTTGGCCGTCGAGCTGGGCCTCGACCCGAGTTGGTTCCTCACCGAGGAAGGGGCCGCCGTCCTCGCCGGCAGCGCGGTGCCGGAGGGAGCCGAGCCGATCGCCCAGGCGTATGCGGGGCACCAGTTCGGCCAGTTCAGCCCACGTCTGGGCGACGGCCGGGCCCACCTGCTCGGCGAGGTCGTCGACAGCGAGGGCCGACGTCGGGACATCGCGCTCAAGGGCTCGGGCCGGACGGTCTTCTCGCGGGGCGGCGATGGCCGCGCTGCGATCGGCCCGGTGCTGCGCGAGGTCATCGTCAGCGAGGCGATGGCGGCGCTCGGCGTGCCGACCACTCGCGCCCTCGCCGCGGCGGAGACCGGCGAGCAGGTCTGGCGGGACACCGGGCCCGAGCGCGGTGCCGTCCTCACCCGGGTCGCCGCCTCGCACCTGCGGGTCGGCACCCTCGAGCTCGTCCGCACCCAGGGCTCGCTGGAGCAGCTGAGGGCGCTCGTCGACTACGTCCGGGAACGGCACGACCCGCACCTCGAGCCCGGCGACATCTGGGGTCTCTTCGACACGATCGCCGGTCGTCAGGCCGAGCTCGTCGCGCAGTGGATGTCGCTCGGCTTCATCCACGGTGTGATGAACACCGACAACATGGCCCTCTCCGGCGAGACGATCGACTACGGACCATGCGCCTTCGTCGACCGCTTCGACCCGGACACGGTCTACAGCTCGATCGACACCGCGGGCCGCTATCGCTACTCCTCGCAACCGGCCATCACAGGCTGGAACCTCGCCCGCCTGGCCGAGTCGCTGCTGCCGCTCGTGCCGGGAGAGCCGGACGAGGCCGTGGCGAAGGCGACCGAGCGGGTCAACGGCTTCGCCGGCCGGTATGCGGCGGCCTACCGATCCCGGATGGCGGCCAAGCTGGGGCTGGGTGAGCAGATCGGCGACGTCGAGCTCGACCGTATCGTCGGCGCTCTGCTCGAGGCCATGCGCCGCGAGTCGCTCGACTACACCGGGACGTTCAGGGCTCTGGCGCGATCCCTTCGCGGCGCAGAGCCGCCCGCCGGACTGGAGGACTGGGTCGACGCCTGGCGACCCTTCGTCGCCGAACCGGAGGCGACCGCGACCCGGATGGACGCCGTGAACCCCGCCTACATCCCGCGGAACCACCTCGTCGAGGAGGCGCTGGACGCGGCTCGGCAGGGGGATCTGAAGCCGTTCGAGAGGCTCGTCGAGGTGCTCCGGTCGCCGTTCGTCGAGCGGCCGGAGTGGGACCGCTATGCGCAGCCGGCTCCCGAGCGCTTCGCGGCGACCTACGTGACCTTCTGCGGCACCTGACCGAGACGGGCCACCACTCGTTCACCGAGTGCCGTGAGGGCGTCCATCTCGGCGTCACTCATGTCCGCGAAGACGAGCTCACGGACGAGCTCGACATGAGACGGCGCAGCCTGCTCGATGGCGGCGCGTCCGATCGGAGTCACCGAGACATACTGACCGCGGCCGTCCTCGGGGCAGTGACTCCGCTCGATGTGGCCGCGCGACTCCATCCGCTTGAGGTGGTGCGAGAGCCGGCTGCGCTCCCACTGCAGCAGATCCGCCAGCTCGGAGATGCGGGCCCGGCCGTCCGGGGCCTCGGTGAGCTGGACGAGGACGGCGAAGTCGGCGTACGAGAGGTCGGAGGAGTCCTGCAGCGAACGCGCGAGGCGTGCGTGCAGGTGGGTGTTCATGTCGAGCAGCGCACGCCAGGCGCGCTGCTGGGAGGAGGTCAGCCAGTCCGTCATGCGTCCAGGATACGGGATTAGTTGACATATCACCAAACATTGATGCACTATATAAATGACAAATCAACCATACAGTCTTCGAAAGGACGACCCACATGACCACCGCCACCGCTCTCTCTCGGCTCACCGGCAGCTGGACCATCGACACGAGCCACTCCAGCGTCGGCTTCGTCGCCCGCCACGCCATGGTCACCAAGGTCCGCGGCACCTTCAACGACTACTCCGGCACCGCGACCGTCGGCGAGAGCCTCGCCGACTCCAGGGTCGAGGTCGAGATCGACGCCAACAGCGTCGACACCCGCAGCGCCGACCGCGATGCCCACCTGCGCAGCAACGACTTCTTCGGCACCGACGAGCACGCCAGGATCACCTTCGTCTCGACCTCCGTCAAGGAGACCGGCGACGACGGCTTCGACCTCACCGGTGACCTCACCATCAAGGGCACCACCAAGTCCGTGACGATCCCCTTCACCTTCGAGGGTGGCGCCACCGACCCGTTCGGCAACGTCCGCGCCGGCTTCGAGGGCAAGACGGTCGTCAACCGCAAGGACTTCGGCCTGGTCTGGAACGCCGCGCTCGAGACCGGCGGCGTCCTCGTGAGCGACAAGGTCACTCTCGAGTTCGACATCTCGGCGATCAAGTCCGCCTGATCGACTGAGACCCCCAGCACACCGGAGCGCCCGGGCCTATGAGGGCCCGGGCGCTTCGCGGTGTCCGGGGGCCGGAGGAGCGGACGAGCCGGGGGCCGGAGGTTGGGTCGCCGAACGGGTGGGGGAGACAATGGAGGAGCCCACCCATCCCGCGCGTCCAAGGAGCGTTCATGCAGATCACCGACAAGGTCTTCGTCGTCACCGGCGGCGGGAACGGGATCGGACGGGAGGTGGTGCTGGGGCTCATCGAGCGAGGTGCCCGGGTCGCGGCTCTCGACCTCCGGCAGGACGCCCTGGACGAGACCGCGCGGATCGCGGCGGTTGCTGCGGACCGGCTGACGCTCCATGTCGTCGACGTGGGCGACCAGAATGCGGTGACCCGCGGCTTCGCTGAGATCGTCTCCGCCCACGGCCAGCTCGACGGAATCCTCAACATCGCCGGCATCATCCAGAAGTTCGTCCCCATCGTCAACCTCGAGATGAGCGAGATCGAGAAGGTCATGGCGGTCAACTTCTGGGGGGTCGTCTACACGACCAAGGCCGCACTCCCGCACCTGCTCACGCGCCCTGAGGCGTGCGTCATCAACGTCTCGAGCATGGGTGGCTTCACGCCCGTCCCCGGCCAGACCGCCTATGGAGCGAGCAAGGCTGCGGTCAAGCTCTTCACCGAGGGGCTCTTCGCAGAGCTGCGGGAGACGAACGTCGCCGTCACGATCGTCTTCCCCGGAGCCATCGGCACGGACATCTCCGTCAACTCCGGGGTGACGACGGCCGAGTCCGCTGCGGAGAAGAAGAAGTCGTCGTCGTTCCCGACCACGTCCCCCGAGGATGCCGGCGCACAGATCATCGAGGCCATCGAGAAGGGCCCGTTCCGGATGATGATCGGCCGGGATGCCGCCATGCTCGACCGGCTGTCCCGCCTGGCGCCGCAGCGGGCGGTCGAGATGATCGCCAAGAGGATGGCGAGCATCCTCAAGTCCTAGCCGGTCCGCTGCCTCCGGTCCTGTGCCTCCGGTCGGGGGTTGCACGCGCATACCGTTGAGGTATGTCGCGGTTGCCGCTCTTCCCGTTGGGCACGGTGCTGTTCCCCGGGGTTCGGCTGCCCCTGCAGGTCTTCGAGCCGCGTTATGTCGAGCTGCTGCGCGACCTCGGACGACGACCCCCGCAGGAGCGCAGGTTCGGTGTCGTCGCGCTGCGCCGGGGCAACGAGGTCGCCACCGCCGGCGCTCCCGAGCTGTCCGTCACCGGCACGGCGGCGCGACTGACGAGCATCCGAAGCGCCGCGGGCGGTCCGGCCGGGGTCGTCCTCATCATCGAGACGGTGGGGGAGTCCCGCTTCCGCCTCGACTCCTTCGCCGCGGATGACACTCCGTACTTCGTCGGTGAGGTCACCTGGCTTGAGGACACCTCAGCGGACGCGGGCGAGCTGGCTCGGGCGGGCGCGGAGGCATGTGCCGCATACGACGCCTTTCTCACCGCGGTCGGTGGGACCGTGCGGCCGGTCGACGCGCCGCTCGAGCGACTCGCCTACGAGATCGTCGAAACGGTGGCGCTGCCGGTCGAGGACCGGCAGGCCGTGCTCGACGCCGGCGATCCGGTGCGGCGGCTCACCCTCGTGACCCGCCTGCTCCGGCGCGAGACGCTCCTCTTCGGCGGCCTGCACCTCGTGCCGACCGAGCGCTACGACTTCGCCCCGCCCAGCCAGAACTAGGGTTGTCGCCCATGGGGATGCGGCGCCGTGCTCTGCCGGCGTCGCTCATCACGCTCGCGCTCGCCGCCGCAGCCTGTATCGCACCGACGGCGCCCGAACCGGAGGTCACCATGACAATGTCCCCGGCCTCGTCCCCGACACCGACGAGTGCGTCGGCCACGGCCGTCCCGGCGGCGACGCCCACTCCGCCGACCGTCTCGTCGACCCCCTCGATGCGCTCGGAGCCGTCCCTCGTGGGCGAGACGAGGAACGCCTGGGCGTTCGCCCCGGTCGATGCCCCCGATCTGGTCACCGTGGAGGGCGCCGTGCCCCGGCAGCGCGCCTGGTCCACGTCGAAGGTGCTCGTGGCGGCCGCATACCTCCAGGACGTCGCGGACGGTGACCCCTCCAGGCTCGAACAGCAGCAACGGCAATGGATCTCACGGGCGCTCGGCGAGTCGGACATGGACTCGCTGCTCGCCCTTCGTGGGGCGGTCTCCGGGGACCGCGGCGTGCGGATGACTGCCATCCTTCGCTCCATCGGTGATGAGACGACTGTGGCACCGTCGACCAAGGAGGGGACGATGGAGTGGACGGTGCAGGAGCAGGTGCGGTTCATGGCGGCCCTCGCCCGAGGGGAGGTGGTCTCGTCGGCGACCAGCGCATACCTCCTCGAGGCGATGCAGCCGGTGGAGTCGCAGCGCTGGGGCCTGGCGGGCGTCGCCGCGACCGCGGCCAAGGGCGGCTGGCTCACACCGACGACCGAGACCCGGCAGATGGGCCTCCTCGACGGGTACGCCGTGGCCGTCATCACCGACGCCGTCGGGCCCGCGGTGCTCCAGAGCGACGGCGACGAGGCCCATGTCGAGCAGCTGGACCGCCTCGCCGAGATGCTCGAGCTGCGGCTCGCCCCGGATGGGTGAGGCGGCCCGAGGCGCACAGGCTGCCATAGGCCACAATGTGCACATGACGCAGAAGATGGGTTTGCGCGAGTACATCGACTCGCTCAAGGAAGAGGGGTACACCGTCGGCAACCGTGAGGGCGAGGATGCGACCCTCCTGCGGCCCGACGGCAGCGCGGTCGAGACATGGCGGGAGGACTACCCCTATGACGAGCTCATGGACCGCCACGAGTACGAGCAGGAGAAGTACAAGCTCCAGGTCGAGCTGCTGAAGTTCCAGTACTGGAGCGAGGATGCGGGGCAGAAGCACGTCGTCGTCTTCGAGGGCCGCGACGCCGCCGGCAAGGGCGGGACGATCAAGCGCTTCATGGAGCACCTCAACCCGCGGGCGGCCCGGGTCGTGGCGCTCACCAAGCCGTCGAACACCGAGGTGGGGCAGTGGTACTTCCAGCGCTACATCCAGCGGCTGCCCACAGCGGGTGAGATCGTCCTCTTCGACCGGTCCTGGTACAACCGAGCAGGTGTCGAGCGGGTCATGGGGTTCTGCACGGACGAGGAGTACGAGGTCTTCATGGGGCAGGCGCCGACCTTCGAGCGCATGCTCATGGAGGCGGGCATCACGGTGACCAAGCTGTGGTTCTCGGTCACCCAGGACGAGCAGCGCACCCGCTTCGCGATCCGGCAGATCGACCCGGTCCGCCGGTGGAAGCTCTCGCCGATGGATCTCGAGAGTCTCGACAAGTGGGGGGCCTACACCGCCGCCAAGGAGGTGATGTTCGAGCGGACCGACAAGAGGTACGCGCCCTGGCTGTCGATCAAGAGCAACGACAAGAAGCGCGGCCGGGTCAACGCCCTGCGCGCCTACCTCAACCAGTTCGAGTACGCCGGGCGGGACGACTCGGTCGTCTATCCCGCGGACGAGCTCATCGTGCGACGGGCGAAGAAGGCCGAGGGCGACTGACCCGTCGTCGGGTGCGAGCCCGTCACGTTGTCATGCAGGGCGCGCGATACTCCGCGCGCCCTGCATGACAACCGGCCGGATGCGCACCGCCGCGTGGGCGGCACCACCTGTCGGAGCCCGGTCAGCGACGCGACAGGAGCCGGCGCGCGCGCCCCGGCCACGGGCCGAGCCGGGAGGTGAGCGGGACGCTCCACACCCCGTGACCTGACCGGCCGAACCGGGAGAGCAGGTGGTCGGCGGCCTGGACTCCCGTCGTCGCGGCGCGCTCCATGAGAGCGACCGGGAGGTCGCAGCGCACGGCGTCACCCGCGAGGACCACACGGGCATCCGGAGTCGTCACCCCGGGGCGCTCCTCCCACGGGTCGAGGCCGACGAGCACGCAGTCGTCGCGCACGAGCAGCTCCTCGTGCACGATGGTCATCGCGGCGGTCTCCGGCCAGATCCGGCCCAGCTCGTGGCGCATCGTCTCGCGCAGCGCCTCGTGGGTGGACGGGTCGGCGGCGCTCGGCACGGCATACGCGTGGACCTCGACGACGGCGCCCCCGGTGCGCGCCGCATACTCGCGCGCGTGCTCCTCGAACAGATGGACGGCGGAGACGTTGTCGACCGGACCGAAGTCGCTGGTGCCGAGGAACGGCGGCCGGTCCGGGTCGAGCGGCTCAGCGGTCCAGAGCCGCCACACGACGAAGGCAGGGGCCGAGCGGACGCCGGCCACCTGGTCCCGCCAGCGCCGACCGTCGGCGTCCTCGGCGAGACCGTCCAGGCCGGCGACGAGCCGGCGCAGGGCCGGGGGATCGAGGGCCAGCACCACTGCGTCGGCGTCGATCGAGCCGGTCGAGGTCTCGACGCGCACGCCGTCGTCGCTCCCCCGCACCGAGGTGACCTCGCTCCCACACCGGACGGTCGCGCCCCGCCGCTCGAGGTAGCCGCCCAGCGGCGCCCACAAGGTGGTGTCGTAGTCATCACCCGGGACGTCGAAGAGCAGCCCCTCTGAGGAGCCGACGAAGTAGGTGTGGAACATCGCGAGCAGCTCCGCCGCGGAGAACTCGGCCGGGTCGGCGAAGAAGCTGCGCGCGAACACCTCGAGCGCGAGGTGGCGCGCATCGTCCGGGAAGCGCAGGTCGTCGAGCAGCTCGGCCGCACTCTTGCCGTCGTACGTGGCGAACGTGCTCGGGAAGTCGACGTCCAGCAGGCCGAGCGCGGCCGGGATGTCCACCTGGCGCAGTCCGTCCAGGGTGAAGCTCGGGCTCTTGCGGACGAACTCGACGAGGTTCCACGGCGGGGTGCGGGGTATGCCGGCGAAGGAGTCGGACCCGCCGCCGTCCCGGATGAGCGGGTAGTCCTCCAGCGGGACGAGGGAGGACAGCTCGGGGTCGACCCGGCGCAGGAGCGACCGCAGGGTGTAGTACTGCCGGAAGAACGCGTGGAAGCCGCGGCTCATCTGGGCCGTGGAGCCGTCCGGGAGGGTGACCGGCCAGGCGGCGACCCGACCACCGAGGCGCTCCTCGCGCTCGAGGAGGGTGACCCGCACGTCGCGCTCGGCGAGCGCGGCCGCGGCGGCCAGGCCGGCGATGCCGCCGCCGACGACGACCACGTGCGGCTGGTGCCCGAGGTCGGTTCCGGTCGGTGCGGGCGGCGGGTGGAAGACGGCTCGCCGGTCCCGTCCGGGGCGGTATGCGGTGGGTCGTCTCACCGTGCCACCGCCGTCACGGTGTGGACCATGCCGCCTTGCCAGCCGCCGTGCCGGACGTGGTCGGTGTCGTGCAGGCCGGAACGGGTCAGTCGCTCCACGATCGTCGTGACGCTGTCGAAGTCGCGGACGCTGCGGTAGAGGTAGCGATGGAGGGGCACGTCGCTGCGCTTGATGGTTGCGAGCGGAATGATGACGCTGTGGCACACGACGGCCCACGCCGCCCGCGCCAGCGGTCGGTCGGCGACCGAGTAGTCGTGGATGGCGACCACTCCGCCGGGCGCCAGCACCCGAGCGATCTCGCGCACGACCGACTCCCGGTCGGGCACGTTGCGCAGCAGGTATGCGGCAAGCACCGCGTCGAGGCTGGCGCTCGGCTGCGCGCAGAGCCACGCCAGCGCGTCCTGCTCGACGAAGCCGACCCCCTCCCGCCACTCCTTGGCCCGGGCCTCGGCGAGCATCCCGCTCGAGACATCCACTCCGGTCACCACGAGAGGTGCGCCCGAACGGGCCGCTGCGAACGCCTCGAGGAGCGCTGCCGTCGAGGCACCCGAGCCGCAGCCCAGGTCGGCGACCCGCAACGGTGCACTGCCTCGGTCGGGAGTCCGGGCGGCCAGCGCGTCCGCGGATCGGCGCAGCTGACCGTGGTAGCCGGGCGACAACGCAACCATGGCGTCGTAGGACGGCGCGGCGCGATCGAAGGCCGCCGTCAGCTTCCACTCTTCGGTGATCATGCGGTCTCCTCGGTGGGGGGGCGGGCCGCGGGCGGCAGGAGATCCTCCGACGCGGTCGGCCAGGTTGGGGGGTCGGCGCCGAGCCGGACGAGTTCGGCGACCTGCTCGGCGCACCAAGGGGAGACCTCGCGTCGTCCGTGCAGGACATCGTCGCTGAACTGAGCCCACGGGACCCATTCGGCGTCATCGACCTCGCTCGGGTCGAGGTGCAGGTCGGTGCTCGAGGCGCGTGCCGCATACACCGGGCAGACCTCGTGCTCGACGAGTCCGCTGCTCGACGTCGCGCGGTATCGGAAGCCGGGGAGGACGAGTCGGGGCGCCTCGATCTGCACGCCCAGCTCACTCTCGACGCGCCGCCGCACCGCGTCGGCGAGGGGCTCGCTCGGCAGGGGATGCCCGCAGACGGAGTTCGTCACGACGGAGGGGAAGCTCGGCTTGCTCGCGGCTCGTCGGGTCACGAGCATCCGGTCGTGGTCGTCGACGATGTAGCACGAGAACGCGAGGTGCAGTGGGGTGTCGTCGTGGTGGACGGCCGACTTCGCGGCCCGCCCGATGGCCACGCCGCGCTCGTCGACGAGCACGACCGGCGCATCGTTCCAGGCCGCCGTGCTCGGTGGGGTCGCAGCGCGGTCCCGGCGCACGAGCGACATCGGCCTCGGATGCGTGAGCACTCTCGCCGCGAGACCGGCCTTGTGCCGGGTCGGCACCCGGTGGCGGCCGGTGAAGACGTCGTAGTCCGCGTCCTCGATGAGGTCGAGGATGCGGGGGTAGAGCACCCGTGCCGTTGCGACGCACCGCTGCGCGGCCCCGCCGAGGAGGGGTATGCCGAGGTCCGCCTCCCGGTACAGGCGGCGGTTGCGCTCGATCTCGAAGGCCATGAGCGCGCGCCAGGCGTCGTCGACGACCCGCGCCCTCGGATCGGCCCCGAACCGCCGGAGGTCCTCCTGGGGGACGTAGACCCGACCGCGGTCGAGGTCCTCACCGATGTCCCGCAGGAAGTTCGTCAGCTGGAACGCCAGGCCGAGGCTGCGCGCGCCGTCGCGGGCACCGGGAGCCGGCCGGAGGACGGGAAGCATCATCTCGCCGATGACGGCTGCGCTGCCCTCCATGTAGCCAAGCAGGTCTGCCCACGTCTCGTACTCGGTGACGGTGAGGTCCGCCCGCATCGCGCCGAAGAAGCGCTCGAAGCACTCCGGGTCGATCCGGGCCGCGCGGACCGAGGTGACGATCGCCAGCATGACCGGGTCCTCGCTGGTCCCGGCGTCGAGTGCGCTCCAGAAGCTCTGCTCGAACGTCTCGAGCTCGGCCGCGGTCTCCGGACCCGGGGTGGCTCCGGCATCGTCGACGATGTCGTCGGCGAGGCGAGCCAGCGCATACACCGCATAGACGTGGTGGCGCGACTGGCGCGGCAGCATCCGCGCACCCCAGTAGTAGGTCGTGCCGTTCTCACGGGTGATCTTGGCGCACCGCCGGTACCCAGCCGCCAGCGCGTCGGCGTCGGGCCGGCGGATCGGGTGACTCGCCACCGCTCAGCGCATCCCGCGCGCGTAGTCCGCGACCCGTTCCGCCGCGAGGCGTCCGCTGATGAGCACCATCGGGATGCCGACGCCGGGAGTGGTGCCGCTGCCGGCGAAGACGAGACCGGGGACCTTGCGCTCGTGGTTCGCCGGACGGAACGGCCCGGACTGGAAGAACGTGTGGGCGAGCGCGAACGGAGTGCCGAGGTGCATACCCATACTTTCCCAGTCATCCGGCGTGACGAGGGCCTCGACCTCGATATCTGTGGGATATCCCCCTTCGTCGAGCATCGTGTACAGCCGCTCGCGCAGGGCGGGCCCCTCGTTCGACCAGTCGATCCCGGCGCCGGTGTGCGGCACCGGCTCCAGGACGTACATCGCGGTCTTGCCCTCGGGAGCCGCCTCGGGGTCGCTCATGCTCGGGACCGTGACGAGCCGGGACGGGTCGGGCATGAGGGTGCCGCGGCCGATCAGCGCGTCGAAGGACTGCGACCACTCGCGACCGAAGTGGATGTTGTGGTGCCGCACCTGGGGGCCGGGCCGCCCGTTGGCGCCGACGTGCCAGACGACTGCGGACGGAGAGTAGGCGCCCTTGCGCAGCCGCCGGGGGGCCTTGAGGTCCGGAAGAAGCCGGTCGTATGCGACGGGCAGGTCGAGCGTGCACACGACGGCGTCCGCGTGGATGCGCTCACCGTCGGCGGTGCGTACCCCGGAGACCGCGCCGTCGGAGCGGCGGAGGATGGCCTCGACGGTCACCCCGGTGTGCACCTCGGCCCCGCCCCGTTCCGCGGCGGTCTGCATCGCGCGGGGGATGGCGTGCATGCCGCCCTCGGGATAGAAGACCCCTCGCACGGTGTCCATATACGTGATGACGGCGAGGACGGCGCGGGCGTCGGCCGGGGCGACCCCCGCATACAGGGCCTGGAAGCTGAAGATCTTCGTGAGCCGGTCGTCGGTGAAGAAGGACGACACCGCCCGGTCGAGGCTGCTGAGCCCGCCGAGTCGGAGCAGGCGGGCGGCGAGGACCGGTTTGCGGACCAGGTCGAGCACGGAGTCGAGGTTGGTGTTGACGAACGGCTCGAACTCGACCTCGTAGAGCTCCGTGAGCCAGGCGATGAACCGGTCGAAGCCCTCGGCGTTGGCGGCACCGTAACCCGTTTCGATGCGCTGGCGGAGCACCGCCATGTCGGCGCTGATCTCGAGCTCGGTGCCGTCGTGGTAGACCGCCCGGTAGGCCGGGTCGAGACGGTGCATCGTGAGGAGCTGCTCCGGATCGGAGCCGGCGGCGCGGATCGGGTCGTCGAGGAGCTCCGGCATGGTCATGACGACCGGGCCGGTGTCGAAGCGGAAGCCGCCGAGGTCGAGCCGGTTGCCCCGACCCCCGACGAGCGGGTCGCGTTCGAGGACCACGACGTCGTGCCCTGCCCCGACGAGGTAGCAGGCGGCGGAGAGGCCGGCGAGGCCGGCCCCGATGACGATGGTGCGCACGAGATCTCCTAGAGGGATCGCCAGGCGATGGACTGAGCGACGGCGTCGAGCTCGGACTGGACGGCGGGGTCACCGGGCAGGCGGCACGCGGCGGCGTGGGCGGCGCGGACGAGGCCGTCGATCTCCTCCTCCGCCCGGGCGAGCACGCCGCTCGCCCGCATGGCCTCGGCCAGGTCGGTCACCTGTTCGGATTTCAGGTCCCCGGCGGTGCACCGTTGCAGGAGGGCCCGGTGCTGGTCGGGGAGGAGCGTCTCGGCCCAGACGAGCAGGGCGGTGGGCTTGCCGCCGAGCAGGTCGTCGCCGGCAGGCTTGCCGGTGACCTCCGGGTCGCCCCACACCCCGATGATGTCGTCGCGCAGGCCGAACGCGTCGCCGACGAGGTCGCCCCACTCGGTGAGCGGGTCGAGCACCTCGCGGGTGGCGCCCGCGACGAGGGCGCCGAGCTGAAGCGGCCGAGTGACGGTGTAGCGCCCGGTCTTGAGCCGACTGATCCGGCGCGCCGTCGCGTGGTCGTGGCTGCGGTCCGCCGCGTGGGTGATGTCGAGGAGCTGGCCCTCGACGAGCTCGAGGGTCATCAGCCGCCAGGCGCGGCTCACGGCGGGGCCGGCGCCGAGCCCGAGCAGGGTCGCCTCGCTGAGGGCCAGATCCCCGACCAGGGTGGCGACCGCGTCGCCGAAGTGAGCGGGGTCGCCCAGGCCGCCGTGGCGCTGGTGCGCCTCGGACGCGACGACGTGCAGGGTCGGACGACCGCGACGGGTGTCGGACCGGTCCATGACGTCGTCCTGGATGAGGGCGAACAGGTGGAGCAGCTCGAGCGCGGCGCCGAGCCGGGCGAGCGCGTCCGCTGTGTCGGTCGTGGGGCCTCCGGCGACGACCCACCCCCAGTGGGCGAGCAGCGGCCGCACGCGCTTGCCGTGGTTGGCGCTGCGCTCGGCGAGCTCCCGGACGGCATCCACGCCCAGTCCCGCAGTGGTCGGCTCGCCGCCCGGGTCTCGGGCACCTGCCTCGCCGAGCAGCGCCGTCATCTCGGCGAAGGTGCGCTCGAGAACGTCATCGACGGCGCGGAAGGTCGCCTCGGGGTCGACGATGTCCTCGATCCCCGACGGTGACGGGTCGGTCCGGTGCTGCATGGTCAGTCTTCGGCCTTCGGAATCGGTCGGATGGAGCCCTCGAGGAGATCGAAGCGGACGTCCGTGAGCTCCTCGCTCACCTGCCACAACGCCTCTGCGAGGTCCTGGTCACGGGCAAGGGGGCTCATCGCGGCAGGACCGATCGACCCTCGCGACTCGCCGAGACTGGTCGGCCCGGTGTAGCTGCCCGGCTCGGCGACGGTCGCCGCGTAGAGCGTGGACTCGGCCCCGTCGGCGGCGCCCGGCAGCAGCAGCCGCGCGATCGGACCGCTCAGTGCGCCGAGCAAGGGGATCGAGCCCAGGCCGTCGGGGCTCGCGACGAGGTTCGTGGCGGTGACGCCCGGGTGAGCGGCGGTCGAGGTGAGGGCCGAGCCGGCGGCGCTCGCCCGGCGCTGCAGCTCCAGGGCGAAGAGGAGGTTGGCGAGCTTGCTGTTGCCGTAGCTCGCCTGCGGGGAGTAGCGGCCGATCCGGTTGCCGTCCACGACAGTGCGGCCACCACCTCGGTGGGCGAGCGACGAGACGGTGGTCACCCGTGGCGCGGGCGTGGCCAGGAGGTGGCGAAGGAGCAGGCCGGTGAGCGCGAAGTGGCCGAGGTGGTTGGTCTGGAACTGCAGCTCGTGGCCGTCGTCGGTGTGCCTGCGCCGGGGCGGCGACATGACGCCGGCGTTGTTGACGAGCAGGTCGAGCGGCTCGTCGATCAGCTCCGCGCAGGCACGGACGGAGTCCAGCGACGACAGGTCGAGCGGCACGACGCGGGCCCGTTCGCCCAGCTCGGCGGCAAGCTCGGCTCCAGCGTCGACATTGCGCACGGCCAGCAGGACCCGCGCCCCGTGGCGAGCCAGCTCGGTGGCGGTGACCCGGCCGATGCCGGAGGTCGCGCCCGTGACGACTGCGGTCCGCCCGGTGAGGTCGGGGAGGTCTGCGGCTCTCCAGCGCTTCGCGGTCATGCCTGGGACGCTAGCACCGTCGCATAGTCTGATTTGCATGCCGTCCGTGCCCCGCCGTCCGCGTCCGCGCGTGCCGCGGCCCCCGGGCCCGGCTCAGGTGACGGAGATGGTCGGCCATCTCGCCCGTCTCGCATCCCGCAAAGTCGAGCGGGACTACACCGGGTGGACCGGTCCGGAGGTGCTCGCCGACCTGCGCGACGGCGATCCCACCGGTCCGCCGGTGCGCCGCACGGGGCACCAGGTGGTCGCGCGGATCAACGCCCTCTCGGGCTCACTCCCCGCAGAAGCGGTCGTCCTGGGGAGGGCGATCACGGACACGGCTCCGCCCCTCGGCGACCCGACGAGCCCAGCGCTTCGGGACCTGCTCGGCCGGTACGTGCCGGAGAGCCTCGACGCCTATGTCGCCTCGACCCGGCGGGGCCCCCACACGCCCGCCCAGGAGCTGCTCCTCACCCAGCTGCGGCTCCTCTTCGACGTGGCCCATCACATCGAGCGTGCCGAGAACGAGCACGACGAGCAGGCCCTGGTCATCCAGGCCCGGTTCCTGCGAGAGCGCTTCGCGGAGGTCAGCCGCAGCAACGACCTCGACGTGGGGGGCGGCCGTGGGCCCGCACCCAAGCGCCCGGTGGCGCCCCGCCCGGTCCCGACCCAGCCCGCCTTCGAGCACGGACGCTCGTTCCTCCACCCGCTCCGCGAGCCCGTCGTCCTCATCCCGCTCGCCGACGGTGGCGGACCGAGCCTGCGCATCCGGCTGGCCCTCCCCAAGGGATATGCGGCCCGCCTGGGGGTCGTGACCGAGCAGCCGAGCGGGACGACGGCGTTCGCGCAGAAGGCCACCCGCCGGATGCTCGCGCCGAGACGCTCGACGGGGTTCACCTCATCGCAGACCGACCTCACCCTGCGCGTCGACCTGGCGCGGGAGCGGCGGGTGCTGCTCTACGCATACGGAATGGGTGGGCGACCGCTGGAGACGACCACCTTCGTCACCACCGGCAGCGACTCCTCGATCGAGCTGTCGACCGTGCTTCTCGGGCGCCGGGCCCACGGCCTGGCCGTCATCGCCGGCGGCCTGCTCACGCCGGAGGGTCTCGTGCTGCGCAACGAGGGCACCGTCTGGTCCGATCTGCGCAGCGCGTGCGCGGCCTACGACGTGCGCCGCATCAGCTGGCTCGATGCCCACACGCCGTTCGTCTAGGTGGCACCGCGCCTGGATGACCGTAGAGTGTTCGCCATGTCACCCCGATTACCCGTGACGCCTAGGGTGGTCCGAGTCCTGCAATGAGCATTGCTCTGTCGATCACCGTCGGCGTCCTCGTCGTCTTCCTCATCACCGTCCTCACCGGCTACTTCGTGGCGCAGGAGTTCGCCTTCCTCGCCGTCGACCGCACCAGGCTCAACGCCCGCGCTGCGGGGGGCGGTCCCGAGGCCGACAAGGCCTCCCTCGTGCTCGACGTCACGCGGCGCACCTCTTTCATGCTCTCGGGGGCGCAGCTCGGCATCACCGTCACCGGGCTGCTCGTCGGCTATGCCGCCGAACCCCTCATCGGTGCCGCCTTCGGCGACCTGCTCGACGACACCGTCTCGCGCACCGTCGCGCTCGCCATCGGCGGCATCCTGGCGCTCCTGTTCTCGACGTTCATCCAGATGCTCTTCGGCGAGCTGTACCCGAAGAACTACGCCATCGCCGAGCCGGACCGGGTCGCCCACTGGCTGGCGCCGTCGACGCGGATCTACCTCATGGTGTTCGGGCCGCTCATCTGGGTCTTCGACCGGGCGGCTGAGAGGCTGCTCCGCATCTTCGGTCAGGAGCCGGTCCACGACGTGGAGCAGGCCGCGAGTGCGGCCGACCTCATCCATGTGGTCACCGAGTCCGCGGAGCAGGGTGAGCTCGACGAGGGGCTGGCCGAGCTGCTCGAGCGGATCATCGACTTCCCGCAGCGCGACGTCGAGCACGCGATGATCCCGCGCAGCCGCGTCGACATCCTCCGCGGTGACGACACCGTCGCCCACGCTCGCGACAAGATGACGCACGACCACACCCGCTATCCGGTCCTCGACGACGACGAGCGCATCCTCGGGGTGATCCATCTCGTCGACATCCTCAGCCTCGATCCGGAGTCCACCGCGCCGATCGCGAACCATGTACGCGAGCCCCTGGTCCTCTCCGACGTCACCTCGCTTCCCGAGGCGGCCCGCCAGATGCAGTGGCGCTCCCGTCTGGCCTGCGTCGTCGACGAGTTCGGGACCTTCACCGGCATCGTGACGATGGAGGACCTCGCCGAGGAGATCGTCGGTGAGATCGAGGACGAGCACGACGGTGAGCCCGACGCCGGCATCCGGGAGACCCCCGAGGGGTGGGTGATGCCCGCGGACCTGCACCTCGACGAGGTGGAGGAGGCGCTCGACATCGAGCTGCCCCAGGAAGAGAAGGAGACCATCGGGGGCCTGGTCATCGAGCGGTGCGGTCGGCTGCCGGAGGTCGGGGAGTGCGTCGAGATCGAGCTTCCCATCGACTCCGACGACCTCGTCGCGCTCGCGACCCCGCCACGCCGGTGGGTCGCCGCCCGGATCCTCGAGCTCGAGAACTTCGTCCCCTCCCGGCTCGTGCTCTCCCTCCACCAGGGGGATCGCGAGGCCGACCAGGCTGAGGGCGCGCGGTCTCCCCGACCGCATACCAGCGGCTTCGGTGACCGCTCTGGCGGTGAGCGTTCATGAGGACCCTGCTCATCACGGTGGCCCTCATCGCCGGCAGTGCCTTCTTCGTCATGGTCGAGTTCTCGCTCATGGCCTCGCGCCGATACCGGCTGGAGGAGGCGGCGCGCACCTCGAGGGCCGGCCGTGCCGCCCTGCGCAACGCGAGCGATCTCACGCTCATGCTTGCGGGCGCCCAGCTCGGGATCACCCTCGCCACCCTCGCCCTGGGCGCGTTCACCAAGCCGGCCGTCAAGGAGTTCTTCACCCCGGTGTTCTCCGCCGTCGGGCTGCCCCCGTCAGGTGCCTCGGCGGTGTCCTTCGTGCTGGCCCTCGCCATCGTCACCTTCCTGCACCTCGTCGTCGGCGAGATGGCACCGAAGTCGTTCTCGCTGGCTCATCCCGAGCGCACGGCGATCGTGCTCGCCCTGCCGATGCGAGGGTTCCTCTGGCTCACCCGCCCCGTCCTCTATGCACTGAACCGGGCCGCGAACTGGCTGGTCCGCAGGAGCGGGGCCACGCCGGCCGACGAGCTGAGCACCGCCCAGGACGCGGCGAGCCTGCGACACCTCGTCGAGCACTCGGCGAACGTCGGCGCGCTCGCCGTCCACCACCACCGTGGGGTCGTCGGTGCGCTGGACTTCTCCGAGACCACGCTGGGGGAGATCGCCATCCCGGACGAGGGCATCGTCTGGGTGCCCGTCGAGGCCACCGTCGCCGACGTCCAGGCCGCCACCGTCGCCTCGGGGCACCTGCGGATCCTCGTCATGGCCGGTGACCGGATCACCGGCGTCGTCCACGTGCGGGACACCATGGACGCCGACCTCGCCCAGGAGATCGACAACTTCGTCCGGCGCGTCCTCGTCCTCGACGCGCGCACGACGGTCTACGAAGCACTCGCCCGGATGCAGCGCCAGCGCACCCACGTCGCCGTGGTCACCCAGGGCGGGACGCGGCTCGGCATGGTCACGATGCAGGACGTGCTTCCCCAGGTGCTGCCCAAGGCGCGCGTCTTCCCCGATGAGGCGACCTTCGCCTGACCCTCAGGGCCGGCCCGAGCTGGGAGCTGTCATGCGGATCGCGCGCCATAGCGCGCTTCGTGCATGACGACCTCGCATGCTCGGTAGGCCTCCTCCACCTGGTCGAGGAAGTCCTCGGGCTGGAGGCGCAGCCCCAGGACGGGAATGCGCAGGACGAGGGCGCCCTCGATCGTCACGGCGTTCTGTCGCAGGGCATCGTCGACGGGATGCAGCGCCAGCGCGTGGTGTCCACCGTCGATCTCGACGACGAGCCCGAGGTCCTCCCACGCGACATCGAGGTAGATGCGGCCGCTCGGCAGCTGCCGGACGATCTGGCGGGACGGCGGCGGGAGGCCGCGGCTGCGACAGAGGAGCGCGAAGTCGAGCTCGCCGAGTGACTGCACGCCTTCGCAGAGGTCGCGCACGACCGCCGTGATAGGGCGCGCCGTCGGGTGCGGGTTACCACACCGAGTGCGTCGACGAGCCGTGGAGCATGGACGAGCCGCTGCTGGACGACCAGGCAGAGGATGAGAGCCGCCTGCCGGTCGCTCACGGCCCACTGAGCCGCGCGGATGGCGGCTGCCTCGGGCTTCGTGCGGCGGATCCCGGCCTCGATGACCGGGCCGAGGTCCCGGCGCCGGTGAAGGCCGACTCCGTCGAGCACCCGTCCCCGACTCGTGGCGGGCAGGGCGACGTCGATGTGCTCTGCGGTGAAGCCCCGGAGCCCTGCCACGATGAGGGCGCTCACGCCATCGAGAGCCGCGCCCGACCCGCTCTCCCACACCGCATGCTGCAGCCTAGCCCGCTCCGTGAGGGGAGAGCCGACGGCGATGCCGACCGTGTGCCGCCCGAGCACGGACCATCGTCCGGCCCCGACCTCCGTGCGGACGTCGGCGCGCGAGATGCCGACCGCCCGCAGGCCATTCCGGTGGGCGATGCCGTCGTGGGCCGCCGCGACGTGTGCAGCGCGGCGCGCCCGGTCGGCACGCGGCAGACGTCGGCGACTCTCACGCATACCATCCAACGATGGTGGAGACGATAGTCGCGGCTGCGAACTTATCCACACCGGGGAGAGCTGCCATGCGGATCGCGCGCCATATCGCGCGCTCGGCATGACAACCTCGCGGAACGAGGGTCTGCGGACGCGCTCGGCTAGCCTCGACAGGTGAGCGCACCCACGTCAGCGAAGAAGACAGCGAAGAAGAAGCCCGACTCCGGCAGGTCGACCACCAGCGGCCGTCGCCGGAAGACCTCGAGCCCCGAGCGCACGCTCGTCATCCTCGGCGCCTCCGGTGACCTCACCAGTAGGCTCCTCCTCCCCGGGCTCGCGACGCTCCTGCACAACGAGCCCGAACGGCGGGTGCGTGTCATCGGAGCGGCCATGGAGGACTTCACCCAGGCGCAGTGGACGAAGCGGGTCCGCGCCTCGCTCACCGGCGCCAAGGTGGAGGCCGAGGTGCGGGACAGGATCCTCGGGAGCACGGCATACCGGAAGGTCAACGTCCTCGACGCACACGCGCTCGGCGAGCTGCTCGAGGACCTGCCTGCGGAATCGGTCCTCTACTTCGCCCTGCCCCCGCAGGTGACGATCAAGGCGTGCGAGCTGTTGGCGACCATGGACGTGCCGAAGGGACTGAAGCTGGCGTTGGAGAAGCCGTTCGGCTTCGACAAGGCGAGCGCCGCGAAGTTCAACCGGCTGCTCGCGCGGATCGTGCCCGAGGCGCAGACGTTCCGGATCGACCACTTCCTCGGCAAGTCGGCGGTGCTCAACCTGCTCGGCCTGCGCTTCGGCAACCGGATCTTCGAGCCGGTCTGGAACAACGTCAACATCAGCCACGTGGACATCGTCGCCGACGAGACTCTCGCGCTCGAGGGTCGCGCGGGCTACTACGACGGCGCCGGCGCGCTCGAGGACATGATCCAGAGTCACCTGCTTCTCATCATGGCGATGGTCGCGATGGAGGAGATCGCGAGCATCGACGAGGTCGAGCTGCGCGACCTCATGGCGCACGCGCTGCGGGCGACGCGTCTGATGGGCTCGCCGAAGGAGGCCTCGCGGCGGGCTCGCTACACGGAGGGCAAGATCGGCCGCCGCACGATCCCCTCGTATGTCGACGAGCCCGGTGTCGACGCCGACCGCGGCACCGAGACGCTCGCCGAGATCACGGTGGAGATCCGGAACTCGCGGTGGGCCGGCGTGCCGTTCCGGCTGCGCAGCGGCAAGGCGCTCTGCTCGGACCGCCGTGGGATCTATCTCCATTTCAAGCCGATCGCGCACGACCTCGGCGGCCTGGCCAACACCGCGACGCCGAACGTGCTCAAGCTCGGGATGTCGCCGGAGACGGTCGAGCTGGGCGTCGTGACCAACGGTGCCGGCGACATGTTCGCGCTCGAGGACACGACGCTCGCTGCGACGATCGGGGACAGTCACGTCCGCCCCTACGGCGAGATCCTCGCGGGCATCCTCGACGGGAACCCGCTGCTCTCCGTCCGCGGCGACATCACCGAGGAGTGCTGGCGGATCGTCGCTCCGGTCCTCAAGGCCTGGGCGGCCGACGAGGTCCCCCTCCAGACGTATCCCGCCGGCAGCACCGGGCCACGCGGTTGGTAGGTCCGGTGGGCGGCTCCAGGGTGCGATAACGGTTTAGGTCGCGCTCGGGCCGCCCGGTAGCCTGGCGCCATGGCCGCCCCCACCTCCACCGTCGAAGCCGTCGTCTCCCTCGCCAAACGCCGAGGGTTCGTCTTCCCGTGCGGTGAGATCTACGGCGGCACGCGGTCGGCGTGGGACTACGGTCCGCTCGGTGTCGAGCTCAAGGAGAATATCAAGCGTCAGTGGTGGAAGGCCATGGTCCACGGGCGTGAGGACGTCGTCGGTCTCGACTCCTCGATCATCCTGCCGCGCCAGACCTGGGTCGCCTCGGGCCACGTCGGCACGTTCTCCGACCCGCTCACCGAGTGCCAGAGCTGTCACAAGCGGCACCGCGCCGACCACCTCCAGGAGGCGGCGGCGGAACGGCTCGCCAGGAAGGGCAAGGACGTCCAGCCTGACGACGTCCCGCTCACCGACATCGCCTGCCCGGACTGTGGCACCCGCGGTCGGTGGACCGAGCCACGCGAGTTCCACATGATGCTCAAGACCCACCTCGGCGTCATCGAGGACGACTCCGGCCTGCACTACCTCCGCCCGGAGACGGCTCAGGGCATCTTCATCAACTACAAGAACGTCGAGCAGGCGGCGCGCAAGAAGCCGCCGTTCGGCATCGCCCAGGTGGGCAAGTCGTTCCGCAACGAGATCACCCCGGGCAACTTCATCTTCCGCACCCGCGAGTTCGAGCAGATGGAGATGGAGTTCTTCGTCCCACCGGGCAGCGACGACGAGTGGCACCAGTACTGGATCGACGAGCGGACCCGCTGGTACGTCGACCTCGGCATCCGCGCGGAGAACCTGCGCCACTACGAGCACCCGCAGGACAAGCTCTCCCACTACAGCAAGCGCACGGTCGACATTGAGTACCGCTTCAACTTCACCGGGAGCGAGTGGGGCGAGCTCGAGGGGGTCGCGAACCGGACCGACTTCGACCTCACCCAGCACACCGAGCACTCCGGCACCGACCTGTCGTTCTTCGACCAGACCACCGGCGAGCGCTATGTGCCCTACGTCATCGAGCCGGCGGCCGGCCTGTCCCGGTCGCTCATGACCTTCCTCGTCGATGCGTATGCGGAGGACGAGGCCCCGAACACCAAGGGCGGGGTCGACAAGCGGGTCGTGCTCAAGCTCGACCGCCGCCTGGCGCCGTTCAAGGCCGCGGTCCTGCCGCTGTCCCGGAACACCGACCTCTCGCCCAAGGCACGAGACCTCGCGGCCCGGCTGCGGCGCAGCTGGAACGTCGACTTCGACGACGCGCAGGCGATCGGCCGTCGCTACCGCCGTCACGACGAGATCGGCACGCCGTTCTGCATCACCGTCGACTTCGACACTCTCGAGGACGACGCGGTGACGGTCCGCGAGCGCGACACCATGGCCCAGGAGCGGATCTCGATCGACCAGGTCGAGGGCTACCTCGCCCAGCACCTCATCGGCTGCTGACCGCACGGCACCACCTCCCACGGGAGGCGCATCATGATGCACCACGCTGATGCTAAGATGCGCCATGCGCACGACCGTCAGTATCAGTGACGATCTCCTCCGGCGCGCCAAGGCTCGGGCTGCTGCCACGAACCGGAGCCTGGGTGATGTCGTCGACGATGCGCTCAGGGTCCATCTCCTCGACCGTGTCACCGACTCACCGCCAGTCGAGCTGCCCACCTTCGGCGGAAGCGGCCTCATGCCGGGGGTCGACCTGGAGGACAAGGACGCTCTCGCGGCACTCCTCGAGGATGAGGACGCAGCCCGTGCTGCTGGCTGACGTCAACGCCTTCATCTATGCCCATCGGCTCGAGAGTCCCCGTGCGGAGGAGCATCGAGCCTGGCTCACGTCGGCCCTCGAGGGGCCGGAACCGTTCGGGGTGAGCGAGCTGGTGCTCTCCTCGTTCCTTCGCATCGTGACCAACCACCGGATCTATCGCGAGCCCACACCGCCGCCGGTGGCGCTGGAGTTCTGTCAGGCCGTCCTGCGGGCACCCGCGAGCGTTGCCGTGCGTCCGGGGTCGCGGCACTGGGACATCTTCGCCGGACTGGTCGACACGGTCGGTGCCCGCGCCAACACCGTTCCGGATGCCTATCTTGCAGCATTGGCGATCGAGCACGGCGCCACCTGGGTGACGACGGACCGTGGCTTCGCCCGCTTCCCGGGCCTGCGGTGGCGGTCGCCCCTCGGCGCGAGCTCCTGACGCCTGGGGCCGACACCGAGCCGACACCGAGCCGACACCGAGCCGGCAGCCGGGTCAGCCGGGTCAGACGTGCTCGCGGAGCCAGGCGATGTCCGCGGACTGACCCTCGACCCCACCGGGTGTCTCGACGACGACCGGAGCGTCTGCAGCCCCGACCACCGCTGCGAGCGCGTCCCCGTCGATCGTCCCGGACCCGAAGTTCGTATGCCGGTCGGCACCTGAGTCGAAGGAGTCCCGGCTGTCGTTGGCGTGCACGAGGTCGACCCGTCCGGTGACCGCGCGGATCCGGTCGACGACGTCGGTGAGGTCCGCGCCGCCCGCCCAGGCGTGACAGGTGTCGAGGCAGAAGCCGACCGTGTCTCCTCCGGAAGCCGACCCGATCGCGTCCCACAGCCGGGCGATCGCCTCGATCCGGCGCGCCATCGCGTTGTCGCCGCCGGCTGTGTTCTCGATGAGCAGTGGCACCGGCATCTCGAGCCCGTCGACGCACTTGCGCCAGTTGTCGAACCCCACCCCTGCGTCCTCCTCGACCCCGAGGTGGCCGCCGTGGACGATGAGACCCTTGGCGCCGATCTCGGCGGCGGCCAGGAGGTGCTGTTGGAGCAGCTTGCGTCCCGGGATGCGGATCCGGTTGTTCGTCGAGGCGACGTTGATCGGATACGGCGCGTGCACATACAGGTCGATGCCGGCGTCCTCGGAGTCGGCCTTGAGTGCAGCGGCGCCCGCCGCATACTCGACGACGGGACCCTTGTAGGACTGCGGGTCGCCGAGGAAGAACTGCGAGAGGGTCGCGCCCCGCTCGCGGGCCGCCGAGATGGGGTCGGAGCCGTCGACATGGCCACCGATGTGCAGAGTCATGCCAGTCAGGGTATGCGTCGGGCGAGTCTGACGTGCACGGCCCAGGCCATCGCGCCGATGGTCACCATCGCCAGAGCGGTGAGCGCCAGCATCAGCATCGAGCGCGCTGCGAGAGGGGTGATCGTCGCGGCGGCCGTCGCGTTCAGCGCCAGGGTGAGGAACGTCGCGAAGGACACCACGGTGCCGCGGGCGGCGGGGTAGACATCGAGGAGCATGAGCTGCAGCGTCGGGTAGGCCATCCCCGTGCCGAGCATGACGAGGCTCGGGCCGATGATCGCCCACGGCAGCCGGTCACCCACCGGCGAGGCGGCGATGGTGACGGAGGCGAGGGCCATCGCGAGGCAGAACGCCAGGCCATACGTGACGAGGCGACGTCCGGTGATGACCCCGGCGGCCCGACCGCTGATCCATGCGCCGATCGTCATCCCGCTGATCATCGGCAGGAAGAACTGCCAGTAGTCGAGCTCGCCGAGCCCGAGCAGGCCCTCGACGACGAGTGCCGCCCCGCCGATGTAGAGGAAGCTGCCTCCCATGACCATCCCCGAGGCGATGGAGAGCCGCCAGACGGCGGCGGACCCGGTGACCCGCAGGAGGCTTCGCACGAGAGCGCCGACCCGCAGCGGCGTCCGGAGCTCCGGCGGGTGCGTCTCGGGCAGGGCGACGAGGACGAGGACGACGAGGAACAGCCCGAAGATGGCCTGGAACCCGAAGATGAGGGGCCAGTCGCCGAGCTGGAGGAGGCCGCCGGCGATGATCGGCGCCACGGCCGGGGCGATGCCGAAGATCATCGCCACCCGGCTCATCAGTCGCTGGGCGACCTTGCCGTCGAACAGGTCTCGGATGACGGTCCGGCTGACGATGACGCCCGCGCCCGCGCTGAGGCCCTGGAGGACGCGGAAGAAGAGCAGCCAGCCGAAGCTCGGGGCGAAGGCTGCCGCGAGCGAGGCCGCCGCATACACCGCGACACCCCAGGTGAGCAGCGGACGTCGGCCGAGGGCGTCGGAGAGCGGACCGTGGAAGATGCTCATGATCGCGAACGCGAGCATGTAGCTCGTGACGACCAGCTGCATCCGGGTCGAGGTGACGTCGAACTCCGCCGCCATCCGGCCGAAGGCCGGGAACGGGCTGTCGATGCTGAACGGGCCGATCATCGACAGCCCGGCGATGACGGCCGGGATGACGATGCGGGCGCGGCGGGACCGTGGGTCGACGGGCTGGCTCGCGCGCTCGTCTGCGTCAGCCGGGCGGCCGGTCGGGGTCACTCGCCGAGTATTCCAGCAGGGTGGACTCAGGGTCGGATCAGGGACGAACCCGGGCGCCTCCGGGGAACACGGGGGGCCTGGACAGGGTTTGATGGAACGAGAGCGCCGCATCCCGTGGCCCGTCGAAGCACCTCCGAAGGGGGCACTCCCACCATGAATGTCAACGAGCAGCTCAAGGCCAAGATCGACGAGATCGACCTGGACACCAAGCTCACCCAGCTCACGGAGACGGCCTCCGTCTTCCTCGCGACCGCGAAGGAGCACGGGGGGTCACTCGTCCACGACAACCGCGCCAAGCTCGACGAGCTCATCGAGAAGGCCACCGCAGCCATCGACGAGAAGACCGAGGGCAAGTACCACGCCAAGGTCGAGAAGGCCCGGGCGTCCTTCGCGAATGGCCTGGACCTGCTCGAGGACACCCGGGGCGAGGATGCCCCCGGGTTCGACGAGACCGAGATGCACGCCGGTGAGGAGACCGGTCAGGGTGAGGGCGTCGACCTGCTGGACTCCACCGTTCGGCCAGAGTCCGCGTGGCAGACGACGGATTCCGCACCTTCTGCGGATACCCTGGCGGAGTCCGCGTCAGAACCGCATGACCCGCAGGCATGGGCGGACGAGACCGACAAGACGTCCTGACGGACTGTTCCTCAGACCACCTACGTGGCAGTGGCCTTGGCAGGGGCGACACGACGTAGGTTCCCGCACGGGCCGTCACCGCACAGCGGTGGCGGCCCGTGCTTGTCTTCGGGCCGGTTCTCGTCCCCGTCCAGGGTGGGGCACACGGTCACTGGAAGCCGAGCTGTCCCGGTGCGGGGGCGTGGAGTCGGCCGCCGGACAGGTGCGCACTGTCACAGCCCGTCGTGGGGGAGGGTGTCGGGCACCGTCGCTAGCGTGGTCGGTATGCCCGCCGCGACCGCCCCTGTCTCCGCACCCGTCCGGTCCTCCGACCGCCACATCGTCATCGCCTCCATCGACGACGGCATCGCCAGGGTCGAGCTGGCCCGACCCGACAAGCTCAACGCCCTCACGCTCGGGACGCTCGACGGGCTGGTGGCGACCGCTCGAGAGCTGCGCGCGGACCGCACCCTGCGGGGGATCGTCCTCACCGGTCAGGGTCCGAGCTTCTGCGCGGGGCTCGACTTCGGCGTCGTGATGAAGGACCCGGCCGGGGTGGCCAGGGCCTTCGCGCCGAGACCGTGGCGTGGGACGAACACCTTCCAGGAGGCGTGCTGGGCGTGGCGACGGGTCCCCGTCCCGGTCGTCGCGGCCGTCCAGGGACACTGCTACGGCGGCGGCGTGCAGATCGCCCTCGGCGCCGACTTCCGGATCACGACCCCGGACGCGCAGTGGTCCGTCCTCGAGGCCAAGTGGGGTCTCATCCCCGACATGTCAGGTATCCAGGCGCTCTCGCAGCAGGTCGGCCTCGACGTGGCGAAGCGCCTCACCATGACCGGAGAGGTCATCACCGGCGCGGAGGCGGTCCGGCTCGGACTGGCGACCGAGACGAGCGATGACCCGGTGAGCGCCGCATACGACCTCATCCGTCAGATCAGCACCCGCTCGCCCGACTCGGTCGCGGCGACCAAGCGGATCTTCGAACGGACCTGGACCGCCGGCGCCCGGCGCACGTTCCGCTGGGAGCGCTATGAGCAGGCGCTGCTCCTCGCGTCGAAGAACACCGCGATCGCGCGCAAGGCCGTCGCCGAGAAGGTGCCGGCGAAGTACCGGCCGCGGATCGTCCCCTGACCGTCAGCCTGCGGTGAGGGTGAGCAGCGAGACCTCCGGCGGCACGAGGACGCGCGTGGGCGGACCCCACGTGCCCGCTCCGCGGCTGGTGTATGCGGTGGCCCCGCCGATCTCGTCGAGCCCGGCGGTCGTCGGGTTGGCCAGGGGCACGAGAAGGGTGAACGGCCAGATCTGACCGCCGTGGGTGTGCCCTGAGACCACGAGGTCGACCCCGGCCTCGCGCACGACCGGGTCGTCCGCAGCGCCGGGCTGGTGCGACACGAGGATCGTCATCTCGCCGGGCCTGCTGAGGCCGAGGGCCGCGTCGAGGTCGGGCGCGAGTCCGGGGTCACCCGCAAATGACGCCTCGGCCCCGGTCGGGTCGCTGATCCCGGCGATGTGGAGCGTGGCCCCGCCCGCCAACACGTTGACGGCCTCGTTGAGGAGGGGCCGGATCCCGAGCCGCTCCCACCGGTCCACCCAGCCGGCTGCGTCCCCGGCGTAGTACTCGTGGTTGCCGGTCACCGCATACACCCCGTCGCGGGCGTCGAGGTCGGCGAGCGGGTCGAGCACCTCGCCGAACTGCTCGGTCGTCCCGTCGGTGAGGTCGCCGCCGAGCAGGACGACGTCAGGGGCTGCGGCGTTCGTCAGCGCCACGACCTCTGCGGTGAGGTCGGCGCCCCGGATCGGCCCGGCGTGGAGATCTGTGACGAGTGCGACCCGGTATCCCTCGAGCTGGGGCGGCAGGTCGGCGATCGCGACGGTCACCTCCCAGACCGAGAGGCGGCGGGCCTCGACGAGGCCGTAGGCGGTGACGAGCACGCTGCCGACGACGATGACGGGGACCGTCCGGCGGTGCCAGGTGCGTCTGGCCTCCGGTCCTCGACGCAGGAGACGCAGCACGAGGGCCCCGAGAGCGCCGAGGGCGATGCCGAGGAGCAGGTAGAACGCCGTCGCCAGCCACGTCATCCCCAGCAAGCCGACGAGACGGGCCGGGCGACCGTCGAGGGCATCGACCTGGTAGGCGAAGCCGACGACGATCGCTCCGGCGAGGGCGGCAAGCAGCACGGCGGTGCCGACGCGCACCCACAGCGACGCATAACCAGGCGCCCGCACGAGGCGCCGGTAGAGGAGCAGCGCGAACAGGGCGAGGATCGCGAGGGGGATGAGGAAGACCGCTGACACCGCCCCAGTATGCGGACCGTCCAGACTGCAGAAAGGAACCCGCGGATGTCCCGAGACCAGGCGGAACTGCCGAACTCAGGCTCAGCCGCATACCGAGGCGACATATCGGCATCCGGCCGCGGGAGAACCTGGGCCCGCCACGAACGACTGGTCTCGGCCCCGCTGAGCATCCCCACGAGGACCCGGGATGGGGGTTCGGGCAGAAAAAAGTCGAGAGGACTGTCTAAGACAGTCCTCTCGACCCCTCATCAGGCACCGCATGCGCCGCGAGGCAGGGATTCGCAGCGTTGCTGGCAAACTCGATCTAATCAGAAGGTATGGGCAAAGTAAAGAGTCTCCTCGCAATGTGATTGTCCCTACGCTGGAGCCGTGCCCCAGCGACCGCCTCTCCTCGACTCCATCCGCGCCGGCCTCATCGGAGGGAACCAGATCGTGGCGGGACCCTATGGTCCGCGACGGGTGACCTACGCCGACTACACCGCTTCGGGTCGGGCCCTGTCCTTCATCGAGGACTACATCCACGACGTCGTCCTCCCGCTCTACGCCAACACGCACACCGAGTCCTCCGGCACGGGTCTTCAGACGAGCCGCTTCCGCGAGGAGGCTCGTCAGATCATCAAGCAGGCTGTCGGTGGGGACGAGTCGACGGCCGTGATCTTCGCCGGCTCGGGGTGCACCGGCGCGATCGCCAAGGTCATCGGCGTCCTCGGCCTGCGGATCCCCGCGGACCTGGACCGCACATACGGGCTGTCCGGTCACATCCCGGCGGAAGAGCGGCCGGTCGTGTTCATCGGCCCCTTCGAGCACCACTCCAACGAGCTGCCCTGGCGCGAGTCGATCGCCGACGTCGTCACCGTGCCCGAGGACGCCGACGGTCACATCGACCAGGAGGCGCTCACCGCGGCGCTCGTCCACTTCACCGACCGGCCGCTCAAGATCGGGTCGTTCTCCGCCGCGAGCAACGTCACCGGCATCGTGAGCGACACCCACGCCATCACCCGGCTGCTGCACGAGCACGGCGCGCTCGCGTTCTGGGACTTCGCGGCCGCCGCACCGTATGTCGACGTCGAGATGAACGCTCGTGACGGGGACCGGGCGGCCGCCAAGGACGCGATCTTCCTCAGCCCACACAAGTTCGTCGGCGGGCCCAGCACACCCGGAGTGCTCGTCATCCGCCGTGAGCTCCTGACCAACTCCGTTCCGGACGTGCCCGGCGGCGGGACCGTCGCATACGTCAACCCGGACGACCACGTCTACCTCGCCGACCCGGAGGTGCGCGAGGAGGGCGGGACCCCGGCGATCGTCGACTCGATCCGGGCCGGTCTGGTCTTCCAGCTCAAGGAGGCGGTCGGGGTCGAGACGATCAAGACCTTCGAGGACCACTACCTGCGGCGGGCGCTCGCGGTCTGGCTCGAGGAGCCGACGATGGAGATCCTCGGCAACCTCGACGCGGAGCGTCTCTCGATCGTCTCCTTCACCCTGCGCGCGCCCAGCGGGAGGCGACTGCACCATAACTACGTCGTGGCGTTGCTCAACGACCTGTACGGCATCCAGTCGCGGGGTGGCTGCTCCTGCGCCGGCCCGTACGGCCACCGGCTCCTCGGCATCGACCTCGAGACCTCGCACAGCTTCCAGCGCGAGATCTCCGTCGGGTGCGAGGGCATCAAGCCGGGCTGGGTGCGGGTCAACCTCAACTACTTCGTCGACGAGCCCGAGGTGGACTACGTCATCGAGGCGGTCCGCGACGTCGCCCGCGACGGGTGGCGGCTCCTGGGGGACTACACGTTCGACCCCGCCACCGGTCTGTGGCGGCACCGCCAGGGCGTGCTCGAGGTTGGCCCGCTGCCGCCGCAAGGCGATCCCTTCCGCCTCGGTGCTGGCCAGCTCGGTCTCAGCGCGGGCCAAATCGAGGCGGCCGACTTGGCCGTGGCGAAAGAGATTGGCCACCAACTCCAGATT
>JBHEPF010000120.1:0-3278 GCA_046260445.1 Dermatophilaceae bacterium
TCACCGAGCGCCTCGAGGCGTATACGGGACGCGAGGTCGCCCACGTCCGAAGCACCGACCGCCCGGTGCCCCTGACCTTCGAGTACCGGGAGACCCCGCTCCACGAGACCATCGAGGAGCTTCTCGGGCACGACCGCGCTCCCATCTACGTCGTCCACTTCACCCAGGCATCCGCCCTCGAGCGGGCGCAGAGCCTCACGGCCGTCAAGACCACCTCCCGCGAGGAGCGGAACGCGATCGCCGAGCGGATCGGAGGATTCCGCTTCGGCACCGGCTTCGGCAGGACCCTGTCGCGGCTCGTCCGCCACGGTATCGGCGTCCACCACGCGGGGATGCTGCCGAAGTACCGGAGGCTCGTCGAGCAGCTCGCCCAGGACGGTCTGCTCAAGGTCATCTGCGGCACCGACACGCTCGGCGTGGGCATCAACGTGCCGATCCGGACAGTGCTGCTCACCGGCCTGACGAAGTTCGACGGGACCAAGCAGCGGCCGCTCAAAGCCCGCGAGTTCCACCAGATCGTCGGGCGCGCCGGACGAGCGGGCTTCGACACCCGCGGGTGGGTTGTCGCCCAAGCGCCGGAGCACGTCATCGACAATCTTCGCGCCGTCGCCAAGGCAGGCGACGACCCGAAGAAGCAACGGAAGATCCAGCGGAAGAAGGCACCCGAGGGCTTTGTCACCTGGTCCGAGGACACGTTCGAGAAGCTCATCGTCGCTCAGCCCGAGCCGCTTCAGCCGCGGCTGCGGATGTCACACGCCATGCTGATCAACATCCTTGGACGAGAGGGCAACCCAGTCGCTCACACGGTGCGGCTGATCCGCGAGAGCCACCATGAGGAGAAGGACCAGCGCCGCCTCGGTCGGCATGCCTTGGTCCTGGCCAAGGAGCTGCTGACCTCCGGAGTCGTCGAGCGGTTGGGGGCTGCGGAGGCGTCCGGGCGCCGCCACGCCCTCACGGTCGACCTGCAGTGGGACTTCGCCCTCAACCAGCCACTCGCTCCCTTCGCCCTCGCCGTCATGGACACCCTCGACCCGGATTCCGAGACATACGCCCAGGACCTCGTGTCCGTCATCGAGTCCATCCTCGAAGACCCGCGACAGGTGCTCTGGGCACAGGAGTCCAAGGCCCGCGGCGAGGCCGTCGCCGCGATGAAGCTCGATGGCATCGAGTACGAGGAACGAATGGAGCGCCTCGATGACGTGACGTGGCCCAAGCCGCTCGCCGACCTGCTCGAGGTCACCCTTGCGGCCTACCGCCACACCCATCCCTGGATCTCCCCCGAGGCACTCTCACCCAAGTCGATCGTGCGCGAGATGTACGAGCGCGGCATGACGTTCAACGAGTTCGTCTCCGTCTACGGGCTGTCCCGCTCGGAAGGCCTGGTGCTGCGCTACCTCACCGACGCATACCGCACCCTGCGGCACACGGTCCCGGACTCGATGCACACCGACGAGCTCGAGGATGTCATCGAGTGGCTCGGCGAGCTGGTCCGGCAGACCGACTCGAGCCTGCTCGACGAGTGGGAGGACCTCGTCAACCCTGCCCAGGCGCTGCTCGCCGCCGGAGACATCGCCCCGCCGGTCCGGCCCGTCACGGGCAACGAGCGTGCTTTCACGGTGATGATCCGCAACGCGATGTTCCACCGTGTCGAGCTCGCCTCCCGCGATCGGTGGGAGGTGCTCGGCGAGCTCGAGGCGCGAGTAGCCGAGCTCACGGACCCACCGCAGAAGGTTGTCATGGACGCCCAGACCTGGAATGACGCGCTCGGCGAGTACTACGACGCACACGACTCGATCGCCACCGACCAGGAGGCCCACTCGCCACAGCTCCTCCAGATCGAGAAGATGTCGGACATGTGGCGACTGCGGCAGGTCATCGTCGACCCGAACGGCGACAAGGACTGGGGGATCACCGCAGAGGTCGACCTCCGTGCAAGCGACGAGGTGGGTGCAGCGGTGCTCACGGTCACGGGCTTCGAGGCGCTCGGCAGGTAGCCCGCTCGACCCGAGAGCATTCACATCGGCGAGGACCCCTCCCTCGCGAGACCTTGACGATTCCGACCTCGGCGAGTGCCTGTTCTTCTCCCCCTTGCGCAGCTCAGCGCACCTTGACGACACGGGTGCCGCCGAACTGGTCGTGCCACCCCCGACGCGTCTCTTTGTCGTCATTGATCGTCAACGCGATGTAGATCACAGCTACGAGGGAGGCCACGCCGGCGACGAAGGACCCGACGAGGGGTAGGACGCCGATGAGCGGGATCGCGAGATAGACGTTGCGCCGGAGCGCCTGCCCCGTCGTGGGGTTGTGCCCCTCGAGGTCCTTCACGCGCAGCCTGAGGATCATCTTGCCGACGGTCTGGCCGCGAGTGGACTCCATGAAGGCGTAGTAGCCCACCACGACGGCGGTCGAGATCAGCGTGCTGAGCGAGTCGGCGCCGTAGCCGCTGCGCATCCCCATCCCGAAGGCGGCAAACGCGAGGACAGCGGAGATCGCGCTCAGAGCGACCGCGACCAGCACCCCGTCGATGAGCTTGGCCACCAACCGGGTCCCGAGCTCGCCGGGCTGGCCGGCTGAGGAGAAGGACGGCGGCGGCTCGAACCATGGTGGCGGTGTCTGTCCGGACGGCGGGGGTGGTCGCACGCTCATCGGTCTCCTCCTGACTCCGCCCGGAACGGCGAGGCCGACGGGTCCTCTTACTCCATTGACGCTACCGAAGGTGGCGCTGGGCTTCGCAAGTAGTCGGACGATTGCTCGAAGTGTGGCTGTCGGTATTCGACGGGGCGACGGGGGGGGCCTCCTCCAGATAGGCTCCTCGGGTTCGCCCCCCCAACGCGTAGGTGCCGTGGTGGTACCACTGGCCGCCGGCATCATGAGCCTGCCCTCGGCTGCAGCCGTTCTCGACGGCCGACGTACCGAAAGCTGGATCATCCCGATCCACCTGCTTGTCATGGCTGCGATCGGCGCCGCCATCACCGTCGCTCTCCCAGCCATGGCGCGGACTGGCGAACCCACGGGCACACGTGCTCTCACCGGCGTCGGGTGGGGAGTCCTGGCAGCCCTCATCGGCATGCTCGTGTTTTGGCTCCTCCTCAACGGAGTTCGCGGCGCCCAGCCGGGACGGGCGATGACGGGGGCGCCCGTCTGGCGGCGAAGAGCCTGCAGGTGGATCCAGCGCTCAGGTCGCGTGTCAGGGAGCAGTTCGAACTCGAGTTCACGACCCATACCAACACCCGCGCTGCCCCAGCAGAGGGGTTGACGGCTCGGCCACTCTCGACGTA
>JBHEPF010000022.1:0-22686 GCA_046260445.1 Dermatophilaceae bacterium
CGCCCCGCCGCAGTACGACGGCAGCCTTGTCGACGATGAACCGGCCCCACCGGAGCCGACCCTGCTCGCCGACGGGCAGGGACGCGACCTCGCGACCGCGATCGAACGGCTGCCTGCCGCTGCATCGGTGCGCGCCGACACCGGCACCGAGCTCGCCACCCGCGGCGCCGACACCCTTGCCCAGCTCACCTCGGTCCGGTGGCGCGGTCACGCGGAGGACTGGAGCACCGCATACGCCCCGATCGGCGAGGATGTGGCGGAGACCTTCGCCGGGCTGAGCATCCCGTCCCGGGACATCTCCTTCCTCGCCGACAGTGGTGTGCTGCGGGTGACGGTCGAGAACGGTCTCGACACCGGCATCGAGAACGCCACCCTCGACCTCACCGTCGCGCACCCGATCCTGCGCATCGAGAGCGGACCGCAACCCGTCGTCGTCGAAGCGGACAGCCGCTCGACCGTCGGCTTCCAGGCCATCGCCATCGCCTCCGGCCGGGTGTCCGTCACGGCCACCCTGCGCGCCCCCGACGGCACGGTGCTGGGCGAGCCGACCGAGTTCAGTGTCCGGGTCTCGCCCACTTCGGACTGGATCTACTGGGTGCTCGGCGGGCTGGCGGCCCTCGTCATCGCGATCGGAGTGGCACGGATGGCGTTGCGCCGGCGTCCCAGCGCCTGACCTGATGCCCGCTTAAGATGGCTCCCGTCCGGGCACACAGGCTGGCTGGGCGATCTCGGACGAGGAGGACGTGTGCAGGGTATCGGGCCAGGAAGCATCCTGGGTGGGCGATACACCGCCGACCGGCGCACCGCGCAGTACGCGGGCGCTGAGCGGTGGACCGGTCGCGACGCCACCCTGGACCGGGCCGTCGTGCTCTTCACCGTCCCGCGCAGCCACCCCAACGTCGATGCCGTCCTCGACGCCGCCCGGCGCAGCGCCGGCCTCGACAACGCCCGCCTGAGCCGCATCCTCGACGTCGGCATGGACGACGACCTCGCCTACGTGGTCGAGGAGTCGCTCGACGGCGCCCACTCGCTCGCGACCCTGCTCGCCGCCGGGCCGCTGCCGGCCCCCGAGGTCCGCCGGATCGCCGGCGAGACCGCGCTCGTGCTCGACCTGGCCCGGCACCGGGGTCTGCACCACCAGCGCCTCACCCCCGATCTCGTCCTGCGGACCGCGGACGGTGACGTCAAGGTGCGGGGGCTGGCGACGATGGCCGCTCTCGCCGGCGTCGACGACGTCGACGACCAGAGCGCCGCCCGCACCGACGCCATGGCGGTCGTCGCGCTCGCGTATGCCGGGTTCACCGGCCACTGGCCCCTCGGCGGAGGCGGTGGCGGGCTCCCCCCGGCACCCCGCGTCGCCGCGCACGTCGCCGCACCGTCCGAGATCGCCGTCGGGGTCCCCGCCGACCTCGACGCGCTCTGCCGCCTCACCTTCGCCAACGACCAGGGACCGGTCACCCCCGGTGACTTCGCCCGCCAGATCGCCCCCTGGTCGCCCATCCCGGTGCTCCTGCCGAGCCTCGACCCGCCGGAGCAGTCCGACCTGTCGCACTCCGGGGGGTCGGCGAGGCGCACTCCGGAGGTCGCGGAGGCTGCTCGGCCGACGGCGGTGTCCACCGATGCTGCTGAGGACGCTGAGGGCCCCGAGAACGAGCTCACCCAGGCCACTGAAGGCCTAGGCACCGACAGCGCCGAGGTCGCCGAGGCCGCCGAGGACAGGGCTGCCGCAGACGAGTCACCCGCGGACACCACAACGCTGGGTCCGCCGGCTTTGCATCCTCAAGCTCTGCATCCGCCGGAGTCCGGCGGCGCACCCGTCCCGGTCGCTCGCAGGGTTCCTGCCCGCCCGGGCACTTCCCCCGGCAAGACCGTGGCCCCCCCGAAGAAGCCGGTCGGAAAGGCCAAAGCCGCCGCCCCGCCGGCGGGACCGAGCCCGCTCGCGGCGATGACGGCGGCGACGACCGCAGCCCTCGGCTCGGCCGGGGCGGCGACCGTCAGCGCGGCCAAGACCGTGTCCGGCCGGCTCAACGAGTGGTCCGCCGGCACCCGAGACCGGGCTCGTGAGGCCGTCGACGACGTGCGCGCACGCCGGGAGCAGTCGGCCGCCACCCGGTCGACGCCGACCACCCAGTCCGGGAAATCCGCCGACGACTCCCGTCCAGCGAGCGATAGGCCTCGGATGATGGGGGCGGTGGCCCCCGGGGTACGCGACCGGGACCGGGACGTGCTCGAACCGCCGGTGCCGCTCCTGCCCGCCTCCTCCGCCGAGCCACTCACCCGGGACCAGTCGCGGATGGCCATCGCCATCGTCGTCGGCTTCCTCATCCTCGCCCTCGTCCTCGCCTTCTGGGGCTTGTCGCGCATCCCGTCACTCCCGACCCTCGGCAGCGGGGACGGCCCGACCCCTGCTGCGACGGCAACGACCACCCCCGGCGAGGACGCCACCGCGACCGACTCCGACGACGACGGCACCCCAGACGCTCCCGCAGCGGCCGCCCCGCTCACGTTCACCGCCGCCATCGACTACGACCCGCTCGGGGACGGTGCTGAGCGACCCGAGGACCTCCCCCGCATCCTCGACGGTGACGACTCCACTGCGTGGGGCTCCGAGGGATACCGGTCCGCTGCGTTCAGCAACCTCAAGAGCGGGATCGGCGTCATCCTGGACCTCGGTGAGACCAGCACGGTCTCAGCGGTCACGCTCGTGCTGCCGTCCGAGTCCACCGGCACCCTCTACGTCACCGACGACGCCGAGTACGCGAATGACGGCAAGCCGCTCGCCGAGGGCCTGGCGGGTGCCGGGACGTTCACCGGCAGTGGCACAGTGACCACCGAGCTCGCCGAAGGCACCAGCGGTCGCTACGTCATCGTATGGTTCACCGAGATCTCCTCAGGTGGCGAGCAGTGGTACCGCGCGCGGCTGGCCGGAGCGAGCGCGACGAGCTGAGCGACGGTGGAAAGCGCATCCGCCTCGATCACCGAGGCCACCGACACCGAGCTTCTCGCGCGTCACGTGGCCGGTGACACCGAGGCCTTCGGCGAGATCTTCCGTCGACACCGCGACCGGATGTGGGCCGTCGCGCTACGCACCGTGGGGGATCCGGAGCTCGCGGCGGATGCAGTGCAGGAGGCCTTCATCGCCGCCTTCCGGAGGGCGGACCGCTTCCGAGGAGAGGCGGCGGTGACGACCTGGCTGCACCGCATCACGGTGAACTGCGCGATCGACCGGATCCGGCGGCAGCGCCCCACGTCGCCGCTGCCAGAGATCGAGCTCGCCGACCGGCACGACCGGCACGACCAGGCGGAGACCGCGCTGGACGTGCGCGCCGCCCTCGCGACCCTGCCTGAGGCGCAGCGACTCGCGCTCACCCTCGTCGACATGCACGGACTCTCGATCGCTGAGGCGGCCACCGTGCTCGAGGTGGCCGAGGGAACCGTCAAGTCGCGTTGCTCGCGAGGCCGCGCCGCCCTCGCTCCACTCCTCGCCCACCGCCATGACCGGGAGAACGACCGGGAACCGGAGGGGACATGAGTTCGTCAAACACGTGGGCACCGGCGCCGAGGGCGTCGCCGACCGCTGCGCCACATGCCATGCCCACCCTGCCCGCGGGCCTGACGAGACCTGAGAGGAGCCCTCGGTGACGGACCCCAACGACTCCCCACCAGCGCCTCGGGACCCTCGCGACGTCGGGCACAGCCCCAGCGTCGACGAGGTCGATCCCACAGGGGTGCGGGCGATCCTGTCGGCCCTCCCCGATCCCGGGCCCATGCCGGCCGAGCTCGTCCACCGGATCAATGCCAGCCTCGCTGCCGAACGACCCCGTCACGAGACCGGTGCCCGAACCGATGCCCGGACCGATCCCGGCGGGGGGACGCTGCATGCGCTCTCCACAGCCAGGGAACACCGCACCAGCCCAGGTCGGCGGCTCTCCGCGCTCGCTGTGGCGGCGTCGATGGTCGTCCTCGCCGGTGCGGTCCTCATGGGACTCTTCGCGATGAACGGCGGACTCGGCGCAATGGGCGGGAGTGACACTGCGCTGGAGAGTGCTGTCAGTGACGCCAATCCCGACCAGGGGGGTGAGGCCGGGGCCGCCGAGCTGGCCCCCAGCAGCGAGAGCGACTCTCCGTCCGCCGGCACCGGCGAGGCCGGCGACGAGGAGACGATGTCCATGGCCGCCGTGAGTCCGCCCATCCTCGCAACGGGCATCGCCCTGACGAGCGCGACCCTGGCCGAGCATGCACGCTCCCTGCGCGACGACGCTCCCACTCTCGGGCAGGATGTAGCCGCCGAGCGGAGCATGGTGGCCAGTCCGGTCGGGACACCCGAGGGTGCCGCTGAGTGCCTCGGCGGACTGCTCGCCATCACGCCGGAGGCGGCGGCCGGTCTGGTCATGGCCGTCGACTTCGTCCGCTTCGCCGGCTCACCGGCCGTGCTCATCCTCACCGGCTCGCCCGACCCGGACTCGAACCCGGCTGGGGAGACCGAGGCGCACACCGCATACCTCGTCCCCCTCGACTGCGGATCACGCACGGCAGTGCCGTTGCACGAACCGGTGCGCATCGACTCCTGACCCGCGCACCCGCCTGGGGACGGCCTGGTCCTCGCGGCGGGCGAACGGGCGGGGAACAACGGGGCCGTAGGATCGGTTCCAGCCCGTGTCCCATCCCTCTTGTACAAGGACCACTCAGTGAGCACCGAGCCACGCAACGTCATCATCATCGGCTCCGGACCGGCGGGCTACACCGCTGCCGTGTATGCCGCCCGCGCCAACCTCGAGCCCCTCCTCTTCGAGGGTGCCGTCACCGCCGGGGGCGCGCTCATGAACACCACCGAGGTCGAGAACTTCCCCGGCTTCGCCGAGGGCATCATGGGACCCGACCTCATGCTGCAGATGCGGGCCCAGGCCGAGCGCTTCGGCACGGAGATCATCACCGACGACATCTCGTCCGTCTCGCTCGAGGGAGATGTCAAGACCGTCACGGACGGCTCGGGCACGACCTACTCCGCCCACTCGGTCATCCTGGCGATGGGCTCGGCCTACCGCGAGATCGGCCTCCCCGACGAGAAGCGCCTCTCCGGTCACGGAGTGTCGTGGTGCGCCACCTGCGACGGGTTCTTCTTCCGTGACCAGGACATCGTCGTGGTCGGCGGCGGCGACAGCGCCATCGAAGAGGCGACCTTCCTCACGAAGTTCGCCCGGAGCGTCACGTTGGTCCACCGTCGGGACGAGCTGCGGGCCTCCAAGATCATGGCCGACCGCGCGTTCGCCAACGACAAGATCCACTTCGCCTGGAACTCCGAGGTCATCGCCCTCCACGGGCAGGACAAGCTCACCGGCGTCACGCTGCGCGATACGGTCACCGGCGCCACCCGCGACCTGGACGTCACCGGCGTGTTCGTCGCGATCGGCCATGACCCGCGAAACGAGCTGGTCCAGGGTGTCGTCGCGCTCGACGGCGAGGGGTATGTGCTGTGCGAGGGCCGCTCGACCCTCACCTCGGTCCCGGGCGTGTTCGCGTGCGGTGACCTGGTCGACCACACCTACCGGCAAGCCATCACCGCGGCTGGTTCAGGGTGCGCCGCTGCGTTGGACGCCGAGCGCTTCCTGTCGCACCGAGCGGACGTCACCGACGTCACCTCCGCTCAGACCGCCACGGCCCTGGTGTGACGAGTCACCACCCCTGAAGAGTCACCGCCCGCGCGTCACCGCCCGAGCAGCTCGGCTTTAAATTGACCCCGACGGTCACCACCCGACCCCGAACCACAAGGATCCAGCTATGACCACGCTCAAGTCCACCTCTGACGCGACCTTCGAGGACGATGTCCTCAAGGCCGAAGGCACCGTCCTCGTCGACTTCTGGGCCCCGTGGTGCGGTCCGTGCCGCACCATCGCCCCCATCCTCGAGGAGATCGCCCGTGACCACGGCGACAAGATCGAGATCGTCAAGCTCAACACCGACGAGAATCCCGGCGTCACCGCTCGCTTCGGGATCATGAGCATCCCGACCATGCATGTCTTCGCCGGCGGCGAGATCGTCAAGACCCTGCAGGGTGCCCAGCCCAAGCCTCGGATTCTCAAGGAGCTCGAGCCGTTCCTCAAGTGACATCCCAGTTGCCCTAAAGGCCGCGAATCTCGTTCTGTTTGAACGTGATTCGCGGCCTTTTTGCTTCAGTTCCGGCGCGCCTCGCTGAGACCGAGGATGTCGAGGATCCGCCCGAGGTCCTCCATGGAGGCAAACTCGATCGTCATCTTGCCCCTGCGTTGTCCGAGGCTGATCCCGACCCGGGTGTCGAGGCGGTCCGCGACGGACGCGGAGATGTCATCGAGCTGGGGGTGCAGCCGGCCGGCACGAGGCCTTCGTGGCTTGGGAGCGGCCTCGTCCCCGCCGAGGGAGACGATCTCCTCGACTGAGCGGACCGAGAGACCCTCGGCGACGATGCGTTGGGCCAGTCGCTCCATGCCCGCACCGTCGTCGAGGCTGAGCAGGGCCCGCGCGTGTCCCGCCGAGAGCACGCCAGCGGCCACTCGGCGAGCGACCAACGGAGGAAGCTTGAGCAACCTCAACGTATTGCTCACCTGCGGCCGAGAGCGCCCGATGCGCGTGGCGAGCTGCTCCTGGGTGCACTGGAAGTCCTCGAGAAGCTGCTGGTATGCGGCCGCCTCCTCCAAGGGGTTGAGCTGACTGCGATGCAGGTTCTCGAGCAGGGCGTCCCGGAGCAGGTCGTCATCGTCCGTCGACTTGATGATCGCCGGCACGGCCGAGAGGCCGGCCTGCATCGTGGCCCGCCACCGCCGCTCACCCATGATGAGCTCATAGGCGATGCCGTCGACCGGCTCGGCCAGCGGACGGACCACGACGGGCTGGAGCACGCCGATCTCGCTGATGCTATAGACGAGCTCGGCCATGTCGTCCTCGTCGAAGACGGTGCGCGGCTGGCGCGGGTTCGGTCGGATCTGCTCGACGGGAACCTCGGCATAGCTGGCGCCAGGCACCGGACGCAGCTCGTGCGCGTCGTCGATGGTCTCGACTGCTCCCCCGGCCTCCTCACCGATCGACCCATGTCCATCGTGGTCCACACCCGGCTCGGGCACCTCCCTGAGGGCGCCGTCGCGGGTGGACTGGGCCGCCTCCCCTGGGAAGAAGACATCCACCGGACGCGTCCCCGCCGCGGGCGCCGTCGGGATGAGCGCTCCGAGACCTCGACCGAGTCCGCGCCTCTTGTCGCTCATGGGGTGTCCTCTCGGTCAGTGGTCGCGCCGACAGGTTCGCGTCGGTCGTCCTCAGGCTGCTTTGGCGCAACGCCACGGTCTGCGATCTCGGCGGCTGCCTGTCGGTAGGCGAGCGCCCCGGTGCTCATCGGGTCATACGTGATGACGGTCAGGCCATGGCTGGGCGCTTCAGACACGCGCACGGAACGCGGAACGGTGCTCCGCAACGTCTCCCCCGCGAAGTGAGTGCGCACCTCGTCGGCCACCTGGGCCGACAACCGAGTCCGGGCGTCGTACATGGTGAGCAGGATCGTCGAGACGTGGAGATCGGGGTTGAGGTGGGTGCGGATGAGCTCGATGTTCTTGAGCAGCTGGGAGAGTCCCTCGAGCGCGTAGTACTCGCACTGAATGGGGATGAACACCTCGTCGGCCGCGACGAAGGCGTTGACGGTGAGGAGGCCAAGACTGGGCGGACAGTCGATGAGGACGTAGTCGATCCGCTCCTCTCGCTCCTCCAGGTATGCGGTGATCGCTCGTCGCAGGCGGGCTTCGCTCGCGACGAGGGAGACGAGCTCGATCTCGGATCCGGCGAGGTCGATCGTCGCCGGAGCGCAGAGCAGCCCGTCGATGTCGGGGCAGGCTTGGATGATCTCGCTCAACGGAGTGCCGTCGACGAGAACGTCATAGATGCTCGTGACCTCGGAATGATGGGGCACGCCCAGTGCTGTACTCGCATTTCCCTGTGGGTCAAGGTCGACGACAAGAACCGACAGCCCTGCCAGAGCCAGGGCGGCGGCGATGTTCACCGTGGTCGTCGTCTTGCCGACCCCACCCTTCTGGTTGGCGATCGTCAGAATCCGGGTGTGGTCTGGTCGAGGGAACTGCCGACTGTCCAGCGCCTGCTTCTGGCGCCTCTCCTGCACCACCGCGCGCATCAGGGGTGTGTCATCGAGGACGGGCGACGTTTCACGTGAAACATCTGTCGTCGGAGTGGTGGGTGGTCCCTCTTCCGCGCGCGCCTCGCCGGACTCCACGCCGACCGCTTCACGTGAAACGCCGCCGTCACCGTCGTGCGTGACGGGCTGATCGGCCAGGTCCGCTATTGCGTCAACGACGGAATGTGGGAGCTCCAGGGACTCGTCAGGTGGGGCAGGTGTTTCACGTGAAACGTTGTCATCGCCAACCCCCGCAGGCGTTTGATCCACCCCCTCACGAGGGCTCGATGACTCTGTGGATAAGTCGGTGGACAGCGCTGGCGCCGGCTGAGGTAGTGCCCCTTCTACCGCGTCGGACGGGCCTGTCGTGTCGTCACTCAGGAAGGGGTCGAGGGCCGCAGTTGAGTCATCGTCAGGGCGCGGCCAGCCAAGATGGGAGGCGGGTCCAGGCGCTGATTCCGTGCGTGCAGGGAACCCCAGCCCCTGGGCCACGCGCTTCCACAGCGGTGCCTCGGTCAGCGAGCGGGGATGTTCGGAGGTCACAGCGGATCAGCCTAACCGCTCAGCGGACAACATGAGTCTCGACCAAGCTCTGGGGTGTGGATAACCGTGGGGAAAGTGATCGCCGGGTCTCGCCTTGTGTACTCGACGGTGGGTCAGACGGTGAAGAGGATCTTGCCCATCACGTCGCCGCGGGCCATGGCCGCGAACCCACTGGCGGCGTCTGCGAGGGAGTGGACCGAGTCGATGGCGGGCTCGATCCCCGCGGTCGTGATGAGGTGGGTCAGCCGCTCGAGCTCGGTCCGCGACCCCATCGTCGAGCCGATGACGCGCAGCTGCTTGAAGAAGATCTTCGTCAGCTCCGCCTTCGCCGGGGCGTCGCCCGACGTAGCCCCGGAGATGACGATGGTGCCGCCCTGGTTGAGAGAGTTGACCGAGTGCGACCAGGTGGCCGCCCCCACCGTCTCCATCACGGCGTCCACCCGAACGGGGAGACGCTCGCCCGATGCGACCGCACCGACCGCACCGAGATCGAGGGCCCGCTGTGCTTTGGACTCGTCCCGGGACGTCACGAACATGCGATAGCCCGCCGCTGCACCGAGCTGGATGAGCGCTGTGGCGACGCCCCCTCCGGCACCCTGCACGAGCACACTTCCGCCCGGCGTCACGCCGGAGTTGGTGAAGAGCATGCGGTATGCCGTGAGCCACGAGGTCGGCAGGCAGGCCGCGTGCTCGAAGGACATTTCGCTCGGCTTGGGCACCACATTGTGTGCGGGTACCCACACCTCCTCGGCCAGCGTCCCGGGATAGACCTCCGAGAGCAATGAGCGCCGCGGATCCATCGTCTCCTCGCCGGCCCATGAGGGGTCCGAGATGACCGCGTGCACCAGCACCTCGGAGCCGTCATCGAGAACGCCCGCGGCGTCGCAGCCGAGAATCATCGGCAAGCGGTCACTGGGCAGACCCACTCCTCGCAGGCTCCAGATGTCGTGGTGGTTGAGGGCGGCCACCTTCACCCGCACACGTACCCACCCGTCCGGCGTCTCCGGACGGTCGATCTCGGCGACCTCGAGACCGGAGAGCGGGTCGTCGGCGGACTGACGGGCGGCGTAGGCGGCAAGCATGTGCCCACTGTATGCGGCCCACCCGCCACCGTGGAGTTCGGGGCGCCACTCTGAAATCGGCTCAGGGGCGGGTCCGGCCGGGTCGACGTCGAGAGCCGACTCCACCGGGTACGGCCGTCGACTTGTCGACGATGACGACCGTCGTGGGTGGATCCACGACGTTCACACCGCATTCCTGCACAGAAGGCGAGATGCCGCCCAGCCGGCGCAGCGTGGGACCTGCTTCGGTGATCTCGCGCTGGGCGGACGATCCCTTCATCGCGACGAGGCGCCCTCCGGGCACGACAAGAGGGAGGCACCAGCGAGCCAGCTTGTCGAGCGCCGCGACGGCACGGGCGGTGACGATGTCGGCGTTGAGTCGTCCCTGCAGCTCCTCGGCACGGGCTCGTTCGACGGCGACATTGGCGAGACCTAGGTCGGTGCAGACGGTCCGCAGCCAGGTCGTGCGCCGCTCCATGGGCTCGACCAACGTGATGCGCAGATCGGGCCTGGAGATGGCCAGACAGATTCCCGGCAGACCTGCCCCGCTCCCGACGTCGATGACCGTCGCCCCTTGCGGGATCACCTCACCGATGACAGCGCAGTTGAGGATGTGCCGGTCCCACAGTCGCGGCACCTCACGCGGGCCGATGAGGCCGTGGGTGATCCCGGTATTCGCCAGGTGCTGGGCGTACTGCTGTGCCAGGTCGAGACGGTCGCCGAAAATTGCCGCCGCAGCCGCGGGTGCATCCGGGGCAGCGCCCCCTGCGTCCGAGGGGGCATTGGATACGTCCAGAGATGGGTCGGTTTCCGCACGGGTGTCGGCTCCAGGCCCATCGTGCGAGCCATCTGTCATGACGGCAGTGTTTCACGTGAAACATGCGCATTCACAGGTCTCCAGGACTGTCCGGCGACCAGCGGCCATCATGATGGAGCGCTTGCTGTCACCGGTGCGCAGACGAAACTGGGCCGGTCCCGCAGGACCGACCCCGTTTCACGTGAAACATCGCCTCAAGGGCGCCAAGACGTCAGGTTCCCGGGAGAACGATGACGTATCGATGCGGCTCCACACCCTCGGACTCCGAGCGCAGGCCGGCGGCCAGGACCTCGTCGTGCACGATCTTGCGCTCGAAGGCCGTCATCGGGTCCATGTCCCCCTGCTCCCCGGTCTCTTTCACCTCGGCGATGACCCTTTGAGCGATCTCCACAATCTCGGTGCGCCGCCCAGCCCGGTGGCCCGCGACATCCAGCATGAGTCGGCTGCGCTCCCCGGTCTCGGACTGCACTGCCAGGCGGGTGAGCTCCTGCAGCGCTTCGAGCACCTTGCCGTCCGGGCCGACGAGCCGACGTGGCACTCGGCCCTCGTCCGAGTCGACGATCGAGACCGCGGCCCGGTCACCATCGATGTCGACATCGATGTCCCCGACGATGTCGGCGATGTCCAAGAGAGCCTCGAGAAAGTCGGCCGCGACATCCCCCTCGGCCTCAAGGGCCTCGCGGCGAGAGGGCTTCGCGGGACGCTCGTCCTCGGTCTGCACGGTCGACGAAGTCTCTGGGTCAGACGCAACCTCAGCCTCGCCCTCCGCAGCGTCCTTCTCGACCAGCGCGTCCAAGCTCTCGCCCTGGTGCTCCGTGTCACTCGTCTCGAAAGACTCCTCGACCGCGGTCTCGTTCCCAGCACTGTCGCTCTCGGGACCGTCGTTCTCAGGGCTCTCAGGGTTATCAGGGTTCTCGTTCTCAGTGCTCATCGTTCGTCTCTCCTTGCTTGGTCACGCTCTGGGTGGGTCCGATGGCCGCGATCAGTCGCCGCTACCGACCGCACCGGAGTCGTTCGTGTTGCCCGGGGTCTTGTCGGTGCCGGTCTGGCCGGTCCCGGTCTTGTCGGTGCCCGTCTTGTCGGTGCCCGTCTGGCCGCCGCCCGCCCCCGCGACGTTTCCACCCTTGCCCTTGCCCTTCTTCGCGCGCTTCTTACCTTTGGGCTGAGCGCGCTGGCGGGGCGCCTTGGTCTCTTCGACCTCCTCCTCCTCGGCGTCGTCGGTCGAGGACAGCCCCGGCATCGTCATCTCCTGGATCGGCTTGCCCCGCCGCTTGCGGCGATCCTGAAGGGCCTTCTCGGCAGGCGAACCCGGAGCGGGCATCCGGCGAATGACATAGAACTGCTGGGTCATCGACCACAGGTTGGTGGTGAACCAGTAGATGAGGACACCGATCGGGAAGTTCACGCCGGAAACGGCGAAGACAAGCGGCAGGACGTACAACAGGACCTTCTGCTGCTTGGCGAAGGGGTTGTCCAGCGCTGAAGCCGGCATGTTCTTGCGCATGAGCTGGTACTGCGTCATGAACGTCGTCGCCGACATGAGGATGATGAGAATGACCGTGACGATACGGGTGTTCCACGACTCGGCGCGCAAGAAGATGTCCGAGAGCTGAGCACCGAAGATCGTCGCCTGGTCGAACTCCGTCGCGACGTCCTGGGTGATCGGACCGATCGGGTCTCGGGTCCCCTGGGCGATCCCGGAGACGCCGTAGAGAACCCGGAACAGACCGAAGAAGAACGGTGACTGGACCAGGATGGGAAGACACGAGCTGAAGGGGTTCGTCCCCGTGCGCTTGTAGAGGTCCATCGTCTCCGTGGTCATCGACTGACGTGACTCGGGGTCGGACTTGCCCTTGTACTTCTTCTGGATCTTCTGTAGCTCGGGCTGGATGAGCTGCATCTTGCGGGAGGCTTGGATCTGCTTGACGAACAGCGGGATCATCGCGGCGCGCATGACGACCACCAGACCGACGATGGACAGCGTCCACGTCCATCCCGACGCCGTCGGCATCCCAAGGTTGGTGAGGAGGCTGTGGAAGCCATACATGATCCACGCGACAAGCCACTCGATGGGCTTGATGAGCGAGGTGAAGAAGTCGATCACGACAGTCCTTTGTCCCTGGGGTCGGTCGGCCGCTCGGCTGAGCGGGAGTCAGATGAAGCGCGGGTCGGCGGGGTGGTCCCGGTCGAGTCGGGTGCGTCGGTCTCGGCGGTGGTCGCCGCAGTGAACGATGCCGTATGCGCGCGCTCGGGCACGTGGTCCACCCCACCGGGGGCCCATGGGTGACAGCGCAGCACCCGACGGATGGCGAGCCAGGTCCCCTTGATCGGTCCGAAGCGGCGCAACGAGGTCAGTGCGTAGGCGCTGCACGACGGGTAGTACCGGCATGTCGGTGGCGTGAGCGGGCTGATGACGAGCTGGTAGAAGCGGATGAGACCGATGAGCGGAAGGGCGAGCAGCTCTCCCGTCCTGCGAAGAATCCGACGGGTGCTCGAATCGACATCATGGGAGTCGTCGGTTCCCCTGTGCGGGGAACCGCTGTGGCGGGTGGCGTCGCTCATCGGCTGGTCGCTCATCTGGGTATCGCGGGTCGGCTGTACGGTCATCGGATCATGGCTGAGATGTCGCGGTCCCGGCCGGGACACGGCGAAGCACGGCGTCGAGGAGCCGCCTGAGCTCGGCTCCCAACACGCTCGAGGAGACACCGGCCGCGGCGGGCTGGGCGCGTATGACGAGGTCGACGCCCGCAGGGACCCTTGGCAGAGCTCCCGCCACCTGTGCCCTCAGCCGACGCTTGACGAGGTTGCGGGTGACAGCACCGCCCACGGCCTTCGACACGACAAAACCGACCCGCGGCGGTCGAACCGCCCGCGAATCGGTCAGGTTGGCGTGCACCACGAGAAGTGGTGACCCCGCGCGAGCCCCACCGGGACCCCGAGTCACTGCGTTGAACTCGGCGCCGGTGCGTAACCGGTGCCGGACCGGCAGCATGAGAGCCCGCTGATGTCGAAGCTCGTCAGGCCGACAGCTCGGTGCGGCCCTTCCGGCGGCGGGCAGCGAGGATCGCCCGGCCAGCGCGAGTGCTCATGCGGTGGCGGAAGCCGTGGGTCTTGGCCCGGCGACGGTTGTTCGGCTGGAACGTACGCTTGCTCACGGTGGTTGGCTTTCGTCGGGGTCGAGGCGTCTCGACGTCGTTCTGGGCGGTTCTCGGGTCACGTGCCGGCCGGAGAGGCGATACGGACCGGCCGTCATCGTCAGGCGACACCCACACCGACCGGCGAGCAGCACGGCTGTCGTCGAGGCGCGAGGTATCAGCAGGCGAAAACGGCCGGGACGGCGACCTGCGTGCAGTGCACGCGTGGTCCGCCTCTGGCCAGACTGCACAACGGTACGCGAGCCGGGTTGAGCCGGTCAAACGAGAGCGCCGTCGGCGTCATCGGTCCCTTATCGCGGCGGACCTGCGACACGACGCAGGACACGCCGAGAAACAGCGGTCGATCACGCTTGAGTCAGCGGTTCCCATTGCGGTAACGGGATGCGGGCAGTAGCGTGCCCTCTCTGTGGATAACCACATTGCTGTCCCCAAATGTGGACAAGAGTGTGGAAAGGTACCCACGGTGGATCGTTGCACCGGGCCGCGCGCCTAGTCGTGACCCACGCCGTCCAGCCCGATCCGGGGTCTGGGCGCACATCCGGCCCACGAAGCCGGGACGCGAGAGGGAAGCAAAGGTGATGGCGCGTGGCTGATGGAGACGTCGACTACGGGCGGGTGTGGCGGAGCGTTCACGAGCATCTCGACGCGGTCGGGCTGCCTTCGCAGCAACGCGCCTTCCTGCAGCTGGCGTCCTTGCGGGGCATGCTCGACGCGACCGCCCTGCTCGCCGTCCCGAACGACTTCACCAAGGACATCATCGAGCGCAACCTGCGTCAGCCCATCACGGATGCACTGACCACGGTCCTCGGGTCCTCCTACTCCGGCGCGCCGATCTCCATCGCAGTGACGGTGGACTCGTCGATGACGAGCTCCGAGCTGGCCTTCGAGAGCGGGCCCGCGGCCGTGGCCACGGAGTACCCCTCAGATGACCCGGCAGATCGGGTCATGACACCCGGCGGTAGCGACGGTCGTCCTGAGGACGTGACGACAGCGGCCGGCGAGGCGACGGTCGACGTCGCGACGACCGAGCGCTTCGCCGGCCACATCCCGGGGCCGCATCTGCGTGCGCCGACCGGACTGGAGAACCTCCCGCGCGACCGCACCATCGGCGAAAGCGGACCGCAGCACGACGGTGACATCATCGACTTCATCCCCGGACCGCGACCGCGACCGGGTGAGCTCGAGGCCCTCGAGGCGACCCACCTCAACCCCAAGTACATCTTCGAGCGCTTCGTCATCGGGTCCTCGAACCGCTTCGCCCATGCGGCGGCGGTGGCCGTCGCGGAAGCGCCGGCCAAGGCATACAACCCGCTGTTCATCTATGGCGAGTCCGGTCTGGGCAAGACCCACCTGCTCCACGCGATCGGCCACTACGCGCGAATGCTTTACTCCCACGTGCGAGTTCGCTATGTGAACTCCGAGGAGTTCACCAACGACTTCATCAACAGCATCCGTGACGACAAGGCCGCGAACTTCCAGCGGCGCTACCGCGACGTCGATGTCCTCCTCATCGACGACATTCAGTTCCTCTCGGGCAAGATGCAGACGCAGGAGGAGTTCTTCCACACCTTCAACACCCTCCACAACGCCAACAAGCAGGTCGTCATCACCTCCGATGTCCCGCCGAAGTCCCTCAACGGCTTCGAGGACCGGATGCGCAGCCGCTTCGAGTGGGGCCTCATCACCGACGTACAACCGCCCGACCTCGAGACCCGCATCGCGATCCTGCGCAAGAAGGCGATCCAGGAGAACCTCAGCGTCCCCGATGACGTGATGGAGTTCATCGCCTCCAGGATCTCGAGCAACATCCGCGAGCTCGAGGGCGCGCTGATCCGGGTGACCGCCTTCGCCAGCCTCAACCGCCAGCCCGTCGACATGGCCCTCGCCGAGACAGTTCTCAAGGACCTCATCCCCGGGGATGCCGGCAGCCAGATCACCGCGTCCCAGATCATGGCGACGACGGCCGACTACTTCGCTCTCACCCTCGAGGACCTCAAGGGCCCGTCCCGATCGCGCGTCCTCGTCACCGCTCGCCAGATCGCGATGTACCTGTGCCGGGAGCTGACCGAGCTCTCCCTCGTGTCGATCGGTGAGCACTTCAACGGCCGAGACCACACGACGGTCATCCACGCCAACAAGAAGATCGGCCAGCTGATGAGCGAGCGGCGGGCCATCTACAACCAGGTCACCGAGCTGACCAACCGGATCAAGCAGCAGTCGATCTGAGCCTTGCTGTCAGGGGGGTCGGCCGCCCGATGCGGCGCACGGCTATCCACACAGAAATCCACACCCCGGTGGACAATTCACGCAAAACGCCGCAATCGAGCGTCCACACCTGTGGAAAACGGTGTGAATGGGGCCTGAAGACCGACGAAACCACCGATGTGGATGCGCTGCGCACCCGATGTGTGAAAAGCCGGTAACACGTGGGTAAACACTCCCACCGTGGGGACAGCCGTGTGGACAAGAGTTCGTCGTCCCCATGGCCTGTCGTCGTGGCTGACCGTTCTCCGCCGGCTGTCCACATGGCCGACATGCCTGCCGACCTGCGCAGACGCCGGTTGTCCACACGATCCACCGCGCCGACGATGACTACGAGACCTAGAGAGATGGTTCTTGTGCTCCGATGACACAACGGCGATGACACAACGGCGATGACAGCGAGTGAGTGGGAGAACCGGGAGCCCGTTGCACGCTCCGCTGTTCAGGTCCGCCAGGTCGATGCCGAGCCAATGACCAACCAACCCAATGCCGACCCAGCCCTCCCCACACCGGTCAAAGCGTGTAAGACTGACCTGCCACCCGTGACGATCGGGACGCTCCAGCGTCCCTGCGCACGGGCCAGGCATGCCGACGGCACGCTCAGCTCGATGTTCGGGCCAGTGCCATGACGTGTGATCAGACGAAGGACGGTCCTCGTGAAGTTCAGGGTTGAACGCGACACCCTCGCCGACGCCGTGACGTGGGTGGCGCGCGGCCTTCCGGCTCGCCCCCCGGTCCCGGTGCTCGCGGGTGTGCTCCTCACCGCGGATGCGGAGGCCGGCACGATCACGCTCTCGGCGTTCGACTACGAGGTCTCCGCGAAGATCACCGTCCCCGCGGACGTCGACGAGGGAGGAACGGTCCTCGTTCTCGGCCGTCTGCTCGCCGACATCTCTCGGAACCTGCCGAACAAGCCGATCGACGTCGAGGTCTCTGGCAACAAGGTCGAGGTGTCGTGCGGGTCCTCCCGTTTCAGCCTGCTCCAGATGCCGGTCGCCGACTACCCGAGCCTCCCGGTCGCGCCGGAGTCGAGCGGCACGATCGACGGGCACGCTTTCACCCAGGCCGTCAGCCAGGTGTCGGTCGCGGCCGACCGGGGCGACACTCTCCCGATCCTCACCGGCGTCCGACTCGAGATCGACGGCGAGAAGATGACCCTTCTCGCGACCGACCGCTACCGCCTCGCGATGCGCGAGCTCACCTGGCGACCGAGCTCGACGGACACCTCGTACGTCGGACTCATCCCCGCCCGCACCCTCAACGAGACCGCGCGTTCCCTCGGCGCCGCGGCCTCCGTCGACCTCGCGCTGGGCACGACGGACGGATCCGACGGCCTCATCGGCTTCGAGGCCGGCTCCCGCCGGACGACCTCCCGGCTCCTGGACGGTGAGTACCCCAAGGTCACCTCGATCTTCCCGACGTCGACCGACACCGAGGCCGTCATCAGCACCGCCTCTCTCGTCGAGGCGGTCAAGCGCGTCTCGCTCGTCGCCGAGCGCAACACCCCGATCCGCCTCCGGTTCGCCGAGGGACAGGTCACGATCGAGGCCGGCACGGGTGAGGATGCCCAGGCCTCCGAGGCGGTCGGAGCCGAGATCACCGGCCCGGAGATCGAGATCGCCTTCAACCCCCACTTCCTTCTCGACGGCCTCGGCGCTGTCGGCACGCCCTTCTCCCGGCTGTCCTTCACCCAGGCGAGCCGACCGGCGGTCCTCTCGGGCCAGGAGGAGGAGGACGGCGAGGCCGACACCTCCTACCGCTACGTCCTCATGCCGGTCCGCTTCGCGAGCTGACCCCTCAGCCGCCCGGCGCACCCGTTCGGCGGCTAGCCTGCAGGGGAGGTATGCGGTGCCCACCGCATACCGCATTCAATCGGGCAGCACCGATCGGGCCACCGACCTGACCAACTCGTACACGACAGCTAAGGGGCACCCATGCAGCTCGGTCTCATCGGTCTTGGGAAGATGGGCTTCAACATGCGCGAGCGGTTGCAGCGCGCGGGCCACGAGGTCATCGGCTACGACCGCAACCCGGAGGTCTCCGACGTCGAGAGTCTCGGTGCGCTCGTCGAGGCTCTCGATGCTCCCCGGGTGATGTGGGTGATGGTGCCGCACGGCGCTCCGACCCGCTCCACCGTGGAGGAGCTCGCCGGGCTGCTCGAAGAGGGGGACCTCGTCATCGACGGCGGCAACAGCCGCTTCACCGAGGACTTCGAGCACGACGCGATGCTCAAGCCCAAGGGGATCGGCTATGTCGACTGTGGTGTCTCGGGTGGCATCTGGGGTCTCGACAACGGCTATGGCCTCATGGTCGGTGGCGCGAAGGACGACGTGGAGAGGGCCATGCCGATCTTCGACGCGCTGCGCCCCGAGGGCCCCCGCGAGGAGGGCTTCGTCCACGCGGGCGGTGTCGGCGCCGGGCACTACGTGAAGATGGTCCACAACGGCATCGAGTACGGCCTCATGCACGCCTATGCCGAGGGCTATGAGCTCCTCATGAAGAAGGACATCGTCACCGATGTCCCCGGGTCGTTCAAGGCCTGGAGCCGTGGCACCGTCGTGCGGTCCTGGCTGCTCGACCTCATGGCGAAGGCGCTCGAGGAGAACCCCGGGCTCGAGGACGTCTCGGACTACACCGCCGACAGCGGGGCAGGGCGGTGGACCGTCGAGGAGGCCCTCGAGCTCTCGGTGCCGATGCCCGTCATCTCAGCGTCGATCTTCGCGCGCTTCGCCTCGCGTCAGGAGTCGAGTCCCGCGATGCAGGCGGTCGCGGCGCTGCGGGGGCAGTTCGGTGGGCACCAGGTCATGACGCTCGAGGAGGGCCACGAGCTGCGCGCAGAGGCGGCGGCCGGTCCCAAGACCGCCGACGAGGCGCGCGCCAAGGCCGAGACGAAGGAGGACGAGGCCACCGCCAAGGCTCGTGAGGCCGCGGAGGCGGGTCCCTCGAGTGGCACCGGCGCGACGACGGAGCCGGGCAGCGACGCGGACCAGGCCGGACCCACGAGTGGCTCCGGCTCGACGCACGACTAGCCGACCCCTGCAGTGCATGTCCGTCACCTGACGCTGTCGAACTTCCGCAGCTACGAGCGCGCCGAGCTCGCGCTCACCCCTGGAGTGACGACACTGGTCGGGGAGAACGGACAGGGCAAGACCAACCTCGTGGAGGCGATCGGGTATGTCGCGAGCCTCGCGAGCCACCGCGTCGCGACCGATGCCCCGCTGGTGCTGTTCGGCGCCGAGCAGGCGATCATCCGCTGCGCCGTCGTGCGGGCCGGGCGCGAGCAGCTGGTCGAGCTCGAGCTCAACCCGGGCCGCGCCAACCGGGCTCGTCTCGGTCGGTCGGCGCAGACCCGCCCGCGGGACATCCTCGGCACTCTGCGCACCGTGCTCTTCGCGCCCGAGGACCTCGCGCTCGTCAAGGGCGACCCCGGCACCCGGCGGCGCTTCATCGACGACCTCCTCGTGGCGCGGCAGCCGCGCTGGGCCGGTGTCCGGGCCGACTACGAGCGGATCGTCAAGCAGCGCAACGCCCTCCTCAAGTCCGCCGCTCCCGTGCTGCGTCGGGGCAACCGGGGTGCTCGTCGGCTGTCTCCAGCGGGGGTCTCCGACCCCCAGCCCGAAATGGACTCGGTCGACGACGCGCGGGCCGGCGCACTGCATACCCTCGACGTCTGGAACTCTCACCTCGCCCAGGTGGGCTCACAGCTGCTCTACGCCAGGCTGCGGATCCTGCGCGACCTCGGACCGCACCTGCAGGCGGCGTATGCGGAGGTGAGTGACGGTGCCGGTGAGGCTCGCTTGCGGTACGCGGCGTCGCTGCACGAGGCTGCGGCCGAGCGGGTGGCCGACGGTGAGGTGCCGGAGCCGGCCGAGCTCCACGATCTGGTCCTCGAGTCGCTGGAGCAGGTGCGGGCGAGCGAGATCGAGCGCGGTGTGGGACTCGTCGGCCCGCATCGTGACGACATCACTCTCAGCCTCGGCGAGCTGCCCGCCAAGGGGTATGCGAGTCACGGCGAGTCCTGGTCGTTCGCCCTGGGTCTGAAGCTGGCTGCGTACCGGTTGCTCCGCACCGATCTCGACGAGGACCCGGTGCTCATCCTCGACGACGTCTTCGCCGAGCTGGACTCGGGGCGGCGGCAGCGACTGGCGGAGATGATCGGGGACTGCGAGCAGGTCATCATCACGGCTGCGGTGGGCGAGGACGTGCCGAGTTCCCTGGGCGGTCAGGTGTTCTGGGTGCGTGACGGTGAGGTGAGTTCGGAGTGAGCGGCGCTGGCGGGCCCGACGACACGGGTGAGCTGGACGCGGCTGCTGCCGCTCTCGCGAGGGCACGGGCGAAGGCGGCGGAGGTCGGGTTGCGTCCTGGGTCGAAACCGCAGCGTCGGCGTCGGGTCGGGTCGGGGGCCGACGCCGGTGGTCGGCGGGACGGCCGGGACTTCGCGCTCATCGGGGACCAGGTCGACTCGATCGTCGCCGAGCGGGGCTGGAACGTCGACGTCGCCGCGGGCTCGGTCATGGGTCGGTGGCCGCAGATCGTCGGGCCCGAGCTCGCGGCCCACGCCCATCCGGTGACCTTCGAGGACGGACTGCTCACGATCCGGTGCGAGTCGACGGCCTGGGCGACGCAGCTGCGGATGATGCAGAGCCAGATCCTGGGGCGGATCACCGACGACATCGGTCCTGGCATCGTCGCCGAGCTGCGGATCGTCGGCCCCACCGCGCCGTCGTGGTCGCGCGGCCCGCGCCGGGTCTCCGACGGCCGCGGCCCGCGCGACACCTACGGCTGAGCCCGTCCCTCCCGCGTCCCAGGTTTCTCTCCCTGGGAAAGAATCTTCATTCTGGGGAGACTTTGGCTGCTTCCCGAGGGTGCGGGTTCCCCCCGAAGGTGCTGCGCCACCCCGCTGTGGGCCCGGTGCCGGTTCAGGCGGCCCGGCCAACGATTCGGTATGCGCGGCCGCCTGGGCGAGAGCGGCCTCGGTTTCGTCTCGGTCACGCAGGAGTCGGTGTGCGGAGTCGTGCTGGCTCGACGCGACACCTCTGCAACTTGACGCGGTCTCCACACGATTCGTGCCCACACGAAGCACGACGAGGATGCGAGTCGCTCTTGTCGGCGTCGCGGCCACGGCAGCGCTTCTCACACCGGCCGCGAGGGCCAATGGGAAGGAGACCGCAGATCTACCCGGCATGTGCACGGGACGCAGCGACGCGTCGACGAAGGTCACCGCGCACGCCAACGGGACACCGACGTACATCCATAACCTCAAGACGGGATGCCGCGGGCCGTCCCATGGGCGTCCTGATCCTCGGCCGTTCCGAGGACCCGGTGTAAGTCGACGACTTCTGCCAGGGCTGGGCCCCGCTGAACCGCATGGACATGAGTTGACCCGGTCGCGCCGCGGTCACAGACGACGACGGCCGAGAGCCGGAATCTCCACACCATCACCACATGGTGAGCACTCGGTCACCACGACCGAGGAGCACGCTCACCACAAGACCGAAGAACGGGCGTTGGCCCGGCTGAGGTCGGGCAGTCCCTGGGGGCAGCGCGCTTCCGGGCCCGCATCGACAGAGGGAGTTCGAGGACATGAAGACACGTTCAAGGACGAGAATGTGGGGCGGTGTGGTCGCGGCGGTGGCAGCGGCTGCGCTGGCAATGCCCACCGCGATGGCCGCCGGCCCCGGCGGTGGCGGCGGAGGGGGCGGCGGCGGTGGCGGTGGCGGTGAGACCACTGGATCTGTCTACTCCGAGCTGGTGCTGATCCTTCGTGCAGAGAACGGCCCCCCCGTTCTGAAGAAGTATGACGTTCCTGCCACTGAAGAGACGGAGGCGATTACCGAATACTGCGTCCAGCCGATCTCGTACGAACTGGTGCCCGGAGTCACACCCTCGGAGAACCCGGTCGACGGCCGTGACGTGTATGTGCTTCCGCTCCAGGGCGAGTGGATCGAGAACCCACCGAACCCGTCCGTCGAGATCGAGGCCTGTGACCCGATGCCGCAGTACGCGATGTTCGTCCAGGAGGCCGAGCTCGAACGGCTCAACCTCGCCCGGACCGCGGATGAGGTCATCGACCGGAAGATCGCCGATGTCGAGCTGAAGCTGAGGTTCGCCGACGAGATCGCCCTCGACGCGACCGGCCGCATCAGGTTCGACGACACCACCATCGACGCCTCTCCTGAGAACGCAGGGATGTACCAGTCGCTGATGAAGACCGGGACCATCCCGGGGCTTCCGAGCACCGCCACTCCGACCGCCTTTGCAGGTCCCCCGGAGGCCTGGATTGGACCAGATGGCGAGTCGAACAGCAGGTTCGACGCGTGGGAGCTCGCCGCGATGACCATCGGCGCGTCAGCGAGCAAGTTCACTCCGTTGACCATCGACGCGGTCGAGTACTACAACCGCGTCATCGGCTTCCCCCCGGCGGAGGATGAGCCCACCTGGGGCGTGGAGTTCGTCAGGTCTGAGGACCCGGACAACCTGGGCACTGAGCTCGCGACCGGCGAGCAGTTCGTCGACTACAGCGACTTCACGTACAACCGCTCGGAGACCTTCAAGGGCAGTGTCACCTGGCTCAACGTGTCGACCCTGACCTGGACGGTCAGCCCGATCACCGAAGTGGTCCCGTTCACCACCCTGTCCGAGCCCGACGGGACCGGGAACCTGACGGGCATCGCGGCGTTCGCACAGCTGGCCGACGATGTC
>JBHEPF010000039.1:0-5641 GCA_046260445.1 Dermatophilaceae bacterium
CAGCATCGCGCTGAGGGCGCCCTTGGCGGCGTAGTCGAGGCCGCGGGTCGGCTCGTCGAGCATGACGACCGCCGGGTTCCCGGTGAGCTGGACCGCGAGGACGAGCGCGAGGCGCTGGCCTTCTGAGAGGTCGCGTGGGTGGTTCTGGGGGTCGATGCCCGGGACCATGTCCTCGAGCAGCCCGGCGCAGGTGCCGGGGGCGGCGCCGCTCTCGTCGTCGGCCTGGACGCACTCGGCGTCCACGGTCTCGAGGTAGAGGAGGTCGCTCGCGGACTGTGGGACGAGGGTCACTGCCCGGCGGCGGGCCGGGGGCGCGAGGTCGGCGGGGGCGGTGCCGTCTGCTGTGCGCACCGAGCCGCTCGTCCGGGTCCCTGAGCCCTGCAGCGCCCAGAGCAGCGAGGACTTGCCGGAGCCGTTGCGGCCCATGACGACGCTCACCGTGCCGGCGTCGAATCCGACGGTGACGTCCGAGACGGCCGGGATCTCGCCGTAGCGCACCACCATCCCCACCGCGGTCAGAGCCCCAGTCGAGAGTGCACGACTTGCCGTGTGCGGCCCCCCCGACACGGCAAGTCGTGCACTCTCGACTGGGGAGAGGGGGTGGCTGGGCAGGTCGAGGTCGAGGTCGAGGCCGCGCGCTCGTCGGCGGGCGTCTCGGATCGAGAGCGGGACCGGGGTCCAGCCGAGCAGCCGGGACAGCTCGACGATCGGCGGGGCGATGGCGGCGTCGGCCATGATCTCGGCGGGCGAGCCATGCCGCACGGAGCCCGAGGCGCCCACCTCGATGATCGAGTCGGCGAGGTGGATGACCCGTTCGATCCGGTGCTCGGCGACGACGACGGTGACCCCGAGGTCGTGGACGAGCCGCGAGAGAGCAGCGAGGACGTCCTCGGCGCCGGTCGGGTCGAGCGCGGAGGTCGGCTCGTCGAGGACGAGGATCCGCGGGTGCGCGGTGAGCACCGAGCCGATGGCCACGCGCTGCTGCTGCCCGCCGGAGAGGTCGCGCAGGCTCGCGTGCCGCAGCTCGGCGATCCCGAGCAGGTCGAGCGTCTCCTCGACCCGCTTGCGCATGACCGCGGCGGGCAGACCGATCTGCTCCATCGCATACGCGAGCTCTTCTTCGACGGTGTCGGTGACGAACCCGGCCAGCGGGTTCTGCCCGACGACGCCGACGACGTCCGCGAGGTCACGCGGGCGGTGGTCGCGCAGGTTGCGCCCGTCGACCTCGACGAGGCCGGCGAGGTGACCCCCGGTGAAGTGCGGCACGTGACCGCCGAGGAGTCCGAGCAGGGTGGACTTGCCCGAGCCGGTCGGCCCGACGACGAGGACGAGCTCGCCCTCGTCGATCTGAAGCGTCACGTCGCGCAGGGTGGGCTCAGGTGCGAGGTCGTCGCCGAGGCTGTCGCCATAGGTCAGGGTCACGTCCTGCAGTCGGATGACCGTCATGCCGCCACCTCCTCGGGCTCTCGGACCCGCGGCATCGGGCGTGCAGCGCGCGGGGCCGGGGTGAGGACGGCGGGGGCGGCGGCGGCGAGAAGCCCGAGCAGCGCCGGCAGCGGCAGGGCGGGCCAGCCGAGCGGTTCGAGCGGCAGGGTGAGCCCGAGCGGGTCGGTCCGCCGGGTCGCGAGCAGCGCTGCGACGGCGAGCAGTCCGCTGCCGACCGTCACCCACTCCGGCGCTCGCCACGGGTCGGGTCGGTATGCGGTGCGCCGGACCAGTCGACCGGCTCGCCTCAGGGCCAGCCCACTGACGAGCAGACCGAGGGTGAGGAGGGGCCAGCCGAGCAGGCTGAACCCGACCGTGGTGAAGACCCCGTAGAGCCCGAGCATCGCGAGGATCAGCCCGCCGAAGGTGAGGGCCGTGGTCGCGTGCTCGGCCCGCGGGCTGTCGTGGTCGCGCCGACCGTAGCCGCGGGCGTCCATCGAGGCGGCGAGGTGGATGGAGCGTTCGAGGGTGTCGTGCAGGACCGGGATGGCGATGTGCTTGAGCCCGCGCAGGCCGCGGCGCTGGCCGCCGCGCAACGTCCGGGCCCGCATGACGCGCACGACGCTCTCGGCGAGCTGGGGCGCCACGCTCACCGCGACGACGAGGGCGGTCCCGATGTCGTGCAGCGCCGCGGGGAAGGCGCGGAGCAGGCGCTTGGGGTTGGCCAGCGCGTTCGCGGCTCCGATGCAGGCGATGATCGCGGCGAGGCGCAGGCCGTCGGTGAACGCCCGCAGCAGACCCTCGAGGTAGATCGGCCCGCCGATGACGATCCCGGCGGCCCACGACGGCAGCTCGAGTTGGGGGAGGCGGACGAGCAGGATGGAGCCGAACTTCAGGCCGACGAGGACGTGCAGCACCAGCCGGATCGCGATGATGACGCCGCCGAGGATGAGGTAGTAGCGGAAGGCTCGGGCGAAGGGCGAGTCGCCTCGGCGCGCTGTGACGACGAGGACGAGGACGGCGACGAGCAGGAGCAGGATGAGCGGGTTCGTCGTGAGGCTGGCGACGACGGCGAGCCCGAGGGCCCACCCCCACCACGCCGCGGGGTGCAGCGAGCGGGGGAGGGTCTCGGTGATGGAGCTGAGGAGTGAGCTCAGGCGCCGATGCGTCGCCGCCACCCCATCCAGCCGGCCGCGCCGAGCAGAGCCCCGGCCACCCCGAGGCCGGCGAGGGTCGGTGCCGCGGATGATGAGCCGGAGTCGTCGCTGGTCGGCGGTCCGGCCGCGGTCGCTGCTGCGGCGTCGTCGCTCATGGTCTCGTCAGCCTCGCGGGTCGCCCCGGTCGTCGGTGGGTCCGTCGCAGTGGCTGACTCGGTGGCCGCGCCGGTCGGTGTCGCGGTCGGTGTCTCGGCCGTCGAGTCGGGCGAGACGGGTGCGTTCGCGCTGCCCTGGGCCGTGGCGCCGGAGGCGGAGGTCGACGTGCGAGGTGCCGGACTGGAGGTCGAGGGTGCGGGTGCCGGCTTCGGCGCGGACGTGCTCGGCTTGGGGGCCGGTGCTGGTGCAGGGGCAGGAGCCGGTGCGGGCGCGGGCGCAGCGACGGAGGGCGGAGCGATCGACGGCGGCGAGCCGGCACCGAAGGCCCAGCCCTCGACCGTGCCGGGCGCCGGGTTGCGGCCGTACGCACCGGCTGAGCTGTAGGTCCAGGAGCCGCCGGGCTGGGCATACCAGTAGGACCAGTAGGCGGTCGTCGGGGGAGTGCGCACGCAGGGGTCGGAGGCGGGGGCGCCGTCGATCCGGCAGACGAAGCCCGGCTGGGTCTGCACCTGCGTGATCGAGTGCCCCGCACCCGTGAGAGCGGCGGCTCCACTGGCCGGGTCACCCGGGGCGCAGCGCACGCTCGTGCTCCCGCCCGGGTGGGTCACCACGACCGTGACCCCGCTCGCGGTCGTGGTGCAGGCGGCGGCCTGCGCCGGTGCGGCCGTGAGGAGCAGCCCGGCCCCGGCGAGGGCTGCGGCGGACAGGCCCGCCGCAGCCCGACGCCGTAGGCGCAGGGCGACGCTCATCGGAGCAGGCCGCGGGCACCCAGACCCAGGAGCGACTGCGGGATGTCCGTCTCGATGACCGGGCCGACGACCGGAGGCGTGGTCACGGGCGGCAGGGGAGACGTCGTCTCGCAGCTCAGCGAGGGTGCGGTGTCGCTCGCCCCGGTCGCCGTCACGGCATAGAGCGGGGTGCCGGCAAGGGCGAGGAGCGCCTGCGTGGTGGAGCGGCGGTCCTGGTCGACCGGGACCGCGTCGGCGCCCTTGGCCTTCTGCTCGGCAAGGGCCGCCGGGTCGTAGGCGATGCCGCCGCGCAGGTCCTCGGGGGACTCACAGCCGTACTGGAGTCCGACGATGTAGTCGCTCGCGAGCGCAGCCTGCGCGGTGCGGCCGCCAGCGAGGAAGGCCTGGCCGGCGAGGCCGGTGCTGTTGGCGTTCGGGGCGGTCTGCGGCGCGCCGCCGCCGACGCCGCCGTCGGTGCCCTGCTTCGAGGAGAGGTAGTCGAGGCCGGCGTTGATCCGCGCGGAGCCGCCGTCGACGGCGATGAGCGCCTGGACCGCCAGCGCGGTGGCGTCGGGGTCGCTGTTCGCGTCGTCGGTGCAGGGCGCGTCGTCCATGTAGAGCTGGAAGCCGCCGCCCGGGCACTGCTGCTCGCCCAGGAAGTCGATCGACGCGGCGCTCGGGTTGACCCCGGCGCGCTTGAGACCGATGAGGGCGAGCGACTGGCCGAAGGTGTTGGAGTAGTCGCCGAACTCGGAGTCGTCGCTGAAGCGTCCCGACTCGACCTCGAGCGCCTCGAGGGTCGCGACGAGGTCGGTCCCGCCGAAGTCGCGTGGGTTCACGCCCTGCACGACGGCGACGTTGAGCAGCTTGGCGACCGGGCCGGCATAGACCTCGTCGGGGTCGCCGAAGCCGGTGTAGCCCACGACGTTGCCTGCGAGGTAGGCGGTGGCCGGGCGGGCCCCGGCTTGCCCTGTGCCCGCTGCCGCGAGGGCGAGGATGGCATCGGCCGTCACGCCGTAGTCGACGTAGGGGCCGAAGTCGCTCTCGACGGAGAAGTGGTTGCCTCCGTCGGTGAGCTGCTGCTGCAGATAGTGCGCCGCCGACTGGGCGGGGTTGGATACCGGCTCGGCCGACGCGCTCAACACGAGCGGGCCGGAGAGGGTGAGGGTTGCCGCAAGGGCGATCGACGCCCCGGTGATGCGGCGGGTGGTGGCGGTCATGGATGACCCATGCCTTTCGCTAGCGGATCCGTGACGGACCCGGCCCAGCGCGCGCAAGCGAGCGAAAGACTGGGCTCGTCCCGCATGCCTCGACGGAGAAGAAGAGCCGCTTGCACCTGCCAAGGCATTCCGACTCGTTCTCTCCTCCGCCGAAGCGGGGGAGCGAACCTACGGCTGCGGGTCAGTGCCGGACTTGGACCGGCTTCCCCTCAGAGGTACATGTGGTAGGACCCGAAGGCCCTTAGGGCTCACTGTAGCGGAGCCGGGACTCCCCGCGGACCCGGGTCGACTCTGCGACGAGCCGGCAGCAGACCATAATTCTGGTCTATCCTGGGTCCATGCAGACCCTCCCCATCAGCGCCGCCAAGGCCCGGCTCAGCGAGCTCGTCGACGAGGTCGTGACCACGGGTGAGCATGTGACCATCACCCGCAACGGCACCCCGGCCGCGGTCCTCGTGAGCGCGGACGAGTGGGAGTCGCTGCAGGAGACGCTGCACTGGCAGTCGGTCCCGGGGATCCAAGAGGCCATCAAGGAGGCCGACGATGACTATGCAGCCGGCCGCACCGTGACCATCGAGGAGATCAAGGCAGACCTCGCCCGCGGGGCCTCGGCCTCGTGACCTGGCGGGTCGTCCTCGCCTCCACCGCACAACGGGATCTCAACCGCCTCGCACCCCGAGTCGTGCCGGGGATCGCCGTCTCGAAGATCGTGGCGTTCTGCGGCGGGCTGCTCGCTGAGAACCCGCACCGGGTGGGCAAGCCGCTCGTCGGTGAGCTCGTCGGCCTGCACGGTGCCCGGCGGGGGGACTACCGGATCCTCTACCGGATCATCGACGCCGACCACAGCGTGCTCGTGGTGCGGATCGCGCACCGGGCCACCGCATACCGATCGAACGGCTGACGCAGGCCGTATGCGGGGGCCGGTCACCGCATACGCGTTTCGGTTCGCGCGGCC
>JBHEPF010000040.1:0-24447 GCA_046260445.1 Dermatophilaceae bacterium
GATCTGCTCGCCGCCGGTCTGGCACCGCCCATCGCCGGGGCCCTGGCTGCCCTCGTGCACGGCGTCGCCGCGCACGATGCCAATCCCGGTGGTCCGATCCGCGCGATCGAGGTCGCCCGGGGAATTCCCGTGACGGTGGCACGGCTGCTGCGCTGAGCAGCATGGAGTGGCAGGCCGCTCCGTCGACGGATGCGGTGCCGTCGCCTCAGAGCTCGACGTAGACGTCGTCGCCCTCGACGACGACGTCGTAGGTCGTCAGGGGTGACGGCTGCTTGCCGAGGGCGATGAGCTTGCGCGACCAGCGCGGCATGTCCATCCCGGCGACGCCGGGTGTCCAGTCCAGGTTGTCGCCCGAGGCGAGGTCGAAGCGGGAGTTGTGCCATGGGCAGACGACCGCTCCGTCGGTGTACTTCAGACCGCCCGGCCCCTTGGTGAGGGAGAGGCCCATGTGGGGACATCGGTTGAGCGCTGCGCACAGCGACCCGTCGGCCAGCCCGACGACGAGCGACGTGCCCTTGGCATCCACGGAGTGCAGCCCCCCGTCGGAGAAGTCCGCGGTGCTGCCGATCCTCACTCGCTGCGACATGACATGTCTCCTCGTCTCGGGTGTCTGGGCTCATTCTTACCAGTGCACGGTCGCCGCCGCCACTGCCCCGCCGCACCGGGGTGGCGGGAGCCGGCTACCAGGACCGTCCGTCGACCCACGCAGGTCGGCGGCATAGCATCGGACCCATGGTGCGAAACGGTCCGGTCCGGGTCGGACCGGACCGTCGCCGAGGTCCCTCGAATGAGTGGCGACGGGCCCGGCTGTGGTGGCTCGGACTACCCGTCGTGCCCATCCAGGGATACCGGCTCGTCCGGACCATTCCGCGCTTCACCGACGCGGACGGTGTCACGGGGCGGGTCGGCTCCGGCGAACGGCTCATGAAGGTCGTCGCACTGGGGGACAGTGTCACGGCGGGGTACGCCGTCGGCCATCACCGCTCGTCCGTCGCCGGTCAGCTCGCGCTCCGGCTCGCCGACCGCTACGGCGCGACGGTCGACTGGCGGGCCTGCGCGATGACCGGTGCCACCGCAGGGCGGGCGCTCGCTCTCATCTGCGCCGACGCGCTCGTTGACGCCGACCTCGTCTTCGTCTCGATCGGCGTCAACGACCTCAAGAACCTGCACAGCACCACTCGCTTCCGGCGCGAGCTCGAGACGCTCCTCGATGCGATCCTGGCCGCCGCCCCGCGGGCCAGGGTGTGTCTGCTCGGTATCCCACCGCTCGACCACTTCCCGGCGTTCCCCCGGCCGCTCGCGGATGCCCTCGGCTGGCGTGGTCGGGCCTTCGACGCGGTCGGGGTCGCAGCCGTCGACGCTCGTGAGAGGACCTTCCGGATCGAGACCGACCAGCCGCTCGGCCCCGAGATGTTCGCCGGCGACGGGTTCCACCCGAGCCCGGCGCTGCACGCCGCCTTCGCCGACGCCGTCATGGCGCGGTTCCCGGGGTGAGCCACCGGCGAACGTGTCCAAGCGCATGGCTCGACATCCTCTTCGACACCGACGGTGCCTGCGCCGGCGGTCGCGGGCGGCCTCACCGACTCGACGTGAAAGCGGCAGGGTGACCCGCGCTGTCAGGAGAAGAAGAAGTCGACCTGCCACGTCCCACCGGCTGGGGGTCTGCCCTTCACGGCGTGAGCGAGACGCCGCCTTCAAAGCCCCACAGCTCGGATCCGACCCCCTTCAAGAGCCGAGTACAGACCTTCCGAACGCGGTCCGCGGGCACCGCTGCGGTGACGGTTATCCTGACCTGATCAGGTGGCCGGGCCAGCCGATGGACGGTTGGCGGCACCAACTGTCATGGAGCCTGCAGTGAACGAGTCACGATCCTCACGACGAGATGCGCGGGAGGTGTCAACACGCCCGCGGCGACTCGTTCTGCCGATCTTCCTCGCCGCGTCGATCATCCACCTGGAGGTCCTGCTCCGCACCAGGACCGATGCGCCCTTCGCCAACGACGGACTGCTGTACATCGTGCTCTTCGCGGTCGCCGGTGCCCTGCTGGTGCATCTGGTGGCGGGCTTCCTCACCGGCCTGGGTCGCAGCATCGTCGTCGGCGTGTTCCTCGGGGTCCTGACCGTCGTCTTCGCGTCCCAGATCATCTACTACGAGTTCTTCACGACGTTCTACACGGTGTTCTCCGCCATGAACGGCGGCCAGGCGACGCAGTTCCTGAACGACGTGCTCATCGAGCTCCGGGAGAACGCGCTGTGGCTTCTCCTCCTGGCACTGCCGCTGATCCTCTTCCTCGTCCTGAACAAGTGGATCGGCGCAGGCCGGTCCCGTGCGACGTGGCTGAATCGGGGCGTCACCGCGACCCTCATGGTCGGATCCTTCGCACTGGCCGTCGCGGCGCTCGGTCTCGGTGACAGGGAGCAGGCCGGCGCCTACGACGTGTACTACCGGAACAGCGAGCCGGTGGCTTCGGTGAACCGGCTGGGCCTGCTGACCAGCATGAGGCTCGACCTGCAGCGCACGGTCCTGGGATTCCGGCCCGAGCTCGCCCCGCCGCCGGTGATGGTGCTTCCGGAGGCCGAGGGCGGCGACCCCTCCGGCCCGCCGCCGGCAGACCCCTTCGAGACCTCGGCCGAGGAACCGGTGGTCTATGAGGAGAACGTCATGGACATCGACTTCGAGCGGCTCATGGCTGAGGCAGGCAGTGACGAGCTGAGCGCCATGCACCAGTACTTCGCCATGCGCGAGCCCACGACGAAGAACGAGTACACGGGCATGTTCGCGGGGTACAACCTGGTCTTCATCACCGCCGAGGGCTACTCCCACTACGCGGTCGACAAGGACCTCACGCCGACCCTCTACACGATGACCCACGAGGGTTTCACCTTCACGGACTTCTACAACCCGCTCTGGCCCGTGAGCACCTCGGACGGAGAGTACGTCGCCACGACGAGCCTCATCCCCAAGAACGGCGTCTGGAGCATGTACAAGTCCGCAGCCAACTCCATGCCCTTCGCCATGGGCAACCAGCTCAGGAGTGCGGGCTACACGACCTTCGCCTACCACAACCACACCTACGACTACTACCGGCGCGACCTGTCCCACCCGAATCTCGGCTACGACTACAAGGGACTGGGGAACGGGTTGGAGGTCAGCGAGACCTGGCCGGCCTCCGACCTCGAGATGATCGACGTGACCACGACCGAGTTCGTCCATGACGAGCCCTTCCATGCCTACTACATGACCGTCAGCGGTCACATGCAGTACAACTTCTTCGGGAACTTCATCGCGGCCAAGAACCGGGACCTGGTGGAGGATCTCCCCTACAGCGAGGCCGGCAGGGCCTACCTGGCGACCCAGATCGAGCTGGACAGGGCGTTGGAGCTCCTCATGCGCAGGCTCGAGGAGGCCGGGGCCGCGGACAACACCCTCATCGTCATGAGCGCCGACCACTACCCCTACGGACTCGACAAGGACGAGATCGACGATCTGGCCGGCTACGAGGTGGAACGCGTTTTCGAGCTCCACAGGAGCAGTCTGATCATCTACGCCAAGGGGATGACGCCAGCGGTCATCGACCGGCCGGCGTCCAGCCTGGACATCCTTCCCACGATCTCCAACCTCATGGGACTGGACTTCGACTCGCGGCTGCTGATGGGAAAGGACATCTTCGCCGAGGCCGACCCCATGGTGATCTTCGGCAACCGCAGCTTCCTGACGGACAAGGGGCGCTACAACAGCGCGACCCGGGAGTTCATCGCCGTCCAGGGCGTGGAGGTGCCCCAGGACTACCGCAAGCGCATCTCCGATGAGATCGACCGCCAGTTCTACTACTCCACGATGATCCTGGACAAGGACTACTACGACATCGTCATCGACCGCTAGCGTTGATCGCGGCTGCTCGGTGCCCTTGCGAAGCGACCGAGGTGCCGAGAGAGTGGAGACATGTCCTCCGTCGAGTCCGTGACCTCTACCGCGCCCCTGGACGAGAACGCCGTGGCTGCCATCGATGCTTGGTGGCGCGCCGCGAACTACTTGGCGGTGGGCCAGATCTACCTCATGGACAACCCCCTGCTGGAGCGTCCGCTGGTGGCGGAGGACGTGAAGCCGCGACTGTTGGGGCACTGGGGCACCTCGCCTGGGCAGAACTTCCTCTACGCCCATCTCAACCACCAGATCCGCGAGCGGGATCTTGGCATGATCTACCTGAGTGGGCCCGGACACGGGGGCCCCTCGCTCGTCGCGGCGGCCTGGCTGGAGGGCACCTACTCCGAGGTCTACTCCCACGTCGGCCGGGACCGCCGGGGTCTGCGGGAGCTGTTCCGGCAGTTCTCCTTCCCCGGCGGCATCCCCAGCCATGTGGCCCCCGAGACGCCCGGCTCGATCCACGAGGGCGGGGAGCTCGGCTACGTGCTCTCCCACGCGTACGGCGCCGCGTTCGACAACCCCGACCTCGTCGCAGTGGCGGTGATCGGCGACGGGGAGGCGGAGACGGGCCCGCTTGCCACGGCGTGGCACAGCAACAAGTTCCTCGACCCGCAGGTCGACGGCACGGTGCTACCGATCCTTCATCTCAACGGCTACAAGATCGCCAACCCGACGGTCCTCGACCGCATCCCGCGTGAGGAGCTCGAGGCGCTCATGGTCGGCTACGGCCACCAGCCCTACTTCTTCGAGGGCGGCTTCGACGACGAGGACCCGGCGGACACGCACCAGCGCTTCGCCGCGCTCCTGGGCGAGGTGCTCGAGGAGATCGCCGCCATCCGTGCCCGGGCACGCGATGGCGTCCTCGCCGGGCGCCCGCGCTGGCCGATGATCGTCTTCCGCACGCCCAAGGGGTGGACCGGTCCGGAGGAGGTCGACGGGCTGCCCGTCGAGGGCACCTGGCGCAGCCACCAGGTCCCGATGGCGGCCGTCCGCGGCAACGACGAGTACACCAGGCTCCTGGAGAACTGGATGCGCAGCTACCGGCCGGAGGAGCTCTTCGACGAGTCCGGCAGGATCGTGCCCCTCGTCGCGCGAAACAACCCCGAGGGACTGCGGCGAATGAGCGCCAACCCGCATGCCAACGGCGGAATCCTCACCCGGGAGCTCGACCTGCCGGACTTCCGCGGGTACGGCGTGGACGTTTCCTCCCCCGGCGGTGCCACGGCGGAGCCGATGCGGATGCTCGGCGGCTGGGTCGCCGACGTCATCGACCGCAACCGCGAGACCTTCCGCCTCTTCGGTCCGGACGAGACGCACTCGAACCGGCTCGGCGCGGCGGTCGAGAAGGGCGGCAAGTCGTGGCAGGCGCAGGTCGTGGACACCGATATCGACCTGTCTCGCACCGGCAGGGTCATGGAGGTGCTCTCGGAGCACCAGTGCCAGGGCTGGCTGGAGGGATATCTGCTGACCGGGCGGCACGGCCTGATCAACAGCTACGAGGCTTTCGTGCACATCGTCGACTCCATGTTCAACCAGCACGCCAAGTGGCTCGACGCCTGCCGGGACATCCCGTGGCGGGTGCCGATCCCCTCGCTGAACTACCTGTTGTCCTCGCACGTGTGGCGCCAGGACCACAACGGCTTCTCGCACCAGGACCCCGGCTTCCTCGACGTGGTGATGAACAAGACCGCCGACGTCATCCGGATCTACCTGCCGCCGGACACCAACACCTTGCTGTCCACCGTCGACCACGTGCTGCGCGGCAAGAACTACGTCAACGTGGTCGTGGCCGGCAAACAGCCCGGTCCGCAGTGGCTGACGATGGAGGAGGCCGTGCTGCACTGCACGCGCGGCATCGGCATCTGGAACTGGGCCGGCTCTGAGGTTGCCGGGGAGAAGCCCGACGTCGTGCTCGGCTGCGCAGGGGACATCCCCACCATCGAGGCCGTCGCGGCGGCCAAGCTGCTCCGTGAGCACCTGCCCGAGCTGCGGGTACGCGTGGTCAACGTCGTCGACCTCATGCGGCTCCAGGACGAGAGGGAGCATCCGCACGGTCTCGGCCACCGAGACTTCGACGCGCTGTTCACGACCGACCGGCCGGTGATCTTCGCCTTCCACGGCTATCCCTCGCTCGTCCACCGGCTCACCTACCGACGCACCAACCACTCCAACATCCACGTGCGCGGCTTCAAGGAGGAGGGGACGACCACGACACCCTTCGACATGCTCATGCTCAACGACCTGGACCGCTACGGCCTGGTCGTCGACGTCATCGACCGGGTGCCGGGCCTCGCCGAGCGGGCGTCGGTCCTGCGGCAGGAGATGCTCGACACCCGGGTGCGGGCCCGCCAGTGGACCCGCGAGCACGGTGAGGATCTTCCCGAGGTCGCTCAGTGGGTGTTCCAGGACGGCGACAACACCCAGGGGTCCGGTGCCCCCGGGTCGGACGTCGGCGGCGACAACGAGTAGCGGCCGGAACCCGTCGCCGGTCCCGGCTCGATACCGAGACCTTCGATGTCGAGATGAGGGCACGCGCTGACATCGCCGGACGGATCGCCGAGGTTGGCGGGCCCGGTGAGGAGCCGCGATCGCGCTGCGCAAGGAGGCCGCGCGCGTCCCCGAATCGCTCCAGGATCTGCGCACCGAGGCCGCGGTCCGCGAGGTGCTCGAGGACTTCAACCGCCGGGTCAGGCGGGACCGGCTCCGCCCTCCCTGATGACTGCGGTGGTGGCCCCGCCTGCCGTGAGACTTCGACCGACGTGGCGAACCGCATACTCGGTCCACAGCACGGCACCGAACGCAGCCGCCTAGTCTGCTGAGGTGACCCATACGACCAGCGCCTACCCGTACCTCCTCGCCCCGCTCGACCTCGGCTTCACGACGCTGCGCAACCGCGTCGTCATGGGCTCGATGCACACCGGGATGGAGGACAAGGCCGAGCAGTTCGGCGAGCTGGCCGCCTTCTACGCCGAGCGGGCCCGCGGGGGAGTGGGCCTCATCATCACCGGCGGCTTCTCGCCCACGCTCGAGGGCACGCTCTACCCGAGGGCGTCGAAGCTCACCGCGAGCCGCGAGGTCGACCGGCACCGACAGGTCACGGATGCGGTCCACGCCGAGGGCGGCAAGATCGCCCTGCAGATCCTGCACGCCGGGCGGTACTCCTACCACCCGCTCTCCGTCTCGGCATCGGCGGTCAAGTCGCCGATCACGCCCTTCTCGCCACGCGCGCTGTCGGAGCGAGGGATCCGCCGCACCATCGACGGGTTCGCCAAGACCGCTCGGCTCGCTCGGGAGGCGGGCTACGACGGCGTCGAGATCATGGGGTCGGAGGGCTATCTCATCAACCAGTTCCTCGCCCCCCGCACGAACAAGCGCACCGACCGGTGGGGCGGGTCGCCGGAGAACCGGCGACGCTTCGCGCTCGAGACGGTGCGGGCGGTGCGCGAGTCGGTCGGACCGGACTTCATCATCGTCTACCGCATCTCCGTCCTCGACCTCGTCGAGGAGGGCCAGACCTGGGACGAGGTCGTCGACCTCGCTCGCGAGGTCGAGGCCGAGGGGGCGACCCTGCTCAACCTCGGGATCGGCTGGCATGAGGCCCGGGTGCCGACGATCGTCACCTCGGTGCCGCGGGCGGCCTTCGTCGCCTTCGCCGGCCGGCTGAAGAAGGACGTCTCGATCCCCGTCATCGCCACGAACCGGATCAACATGCCGGAGATCGCCGAGGACATCCTCGCCCGCGGCGACGGCGACCTCGTCTCCATGGCCCGTCCGCTGCTCGCCGACCCCGAGTGGGTCCGCAAGGCCGAGCGCGATGCCGACGAGGAGATCAACACCTGCATCGCGTGCAACCAGGCCTGCCTCGACCACACCTTCACCGGTGACCGCGCCTCGTGCCTGGTCAACCCGCGCGCCGGGTACGAGACCCAGCTCGTGCTCCGACCGGTCTCCCGCGCCAAGAAGGTCGCCGTCGTCGGCGCCGGCCCGGCCGGACTCGCGTGCGCCACCGCCCTCGCGGAGCGGGGCCACGCGGTCGACCTCTACGAGGCGGGCGACTCCATCGGTGGCCAGTTCGCCATCGCCCGGCGCATTCCGGGCAAGGAGGAGTTCGCCGAGACGATCCGCTACTTCGAGAACCGGCTCGACGGGCTGGGCGTGACGGTCCATCTCTCGACGTATGCGACGCCTGAGCTCATCGCCGACGGCGGCTTCGACGAGGTGGTCGTGGCCACGGGAGTCGAGCCGCGCATACCGGACCTCGACGGGGTCGACCACGCGAGTGTCATGACCTACTCCGACCTCGTCCTCGGTCGGCGTCAGGCGGGCGACCGCGTCGCCGTCGTCGGGGCCGGTGGCATCGGTGTCGACGTGAGCGAGTTCCTCACCCACCTCGACAGCCCGACGCTCGACCTCGAGGCGTGGCAGGAGGAGTGGGGCGTGGGCGCCCCGGCGGAGAGCCGCGGCGGGCTGCGCAAGCCGGTCCCCGTGCCGTCGCCGCGCGAGGTCTACCTCATCCAGCGCAAGACGTCCTCGATCGGACGTGGGCTCGGCAAGACGACCGGATGGGTGCATCGGGCTGCCCTCAAGTCCAAGGGCGTCCATCTCGTCACGGGTGCTGCCTACGACCGCGTCGACGACGACGGACTGCACCTCACCGTGACCACCATGCGGCGGGGCGAGCCGCAGGGTGTCCAACGGGTGACCTCCCGCCTGCCGGGACTGGTCCGCCAGGTGCTCCCGGGATCTCTGACGAAGGTCGCGCAAGAGGTCGCGAAGGTCGAGAAGGTGGTGCTGCCGGTCGATACCGTCGTCCTCTGCGCAGGGCAGGAGTCCGTCCGCGGCCTCGCGGATGCCCTTGGCGCGCAAGACATCTCGGCGCACGTCATCGGCGGCGCCGACGTCGCATCCGAGCTCGATGCCAAGCGGGCCATCCGTCAGGGAACCGAGCTCGCCGCCCGCCTCTGAGCATGTGCTTTTCGAGCATGTGACGTCCGGGACGCTGCCCGGGCAACGGTCCAGGGGCGGAGTAGATTCGAAGGTGGAGCCCGGAGGCTCCGGGCGCCACGACTGCGAGGTGCATCATGGCCACGATCCAGCCGACCGCGGAGCAGACGACCACCGGCCGTGACGTCCGTGCGGCCTGGCTCTGCTTCCTCCTCCTTCCCGGCGCCTTCCTCGGGGCGTTCCTGGCGGCTTTCCTCGGGTACTTCCTCGTCAGCGAGGGCCTCCTGCCACTCCTCGGGCAGTCCGTCGAGGGGAGCGATCTGCCCCTGTGGGCCGATGCCGTAGCCATGAGCCCGACCGTCCTCGTCTTCGCACTCCCGGCGATGCTCTCGAGCTGGTTCGCGCGCAAGGCGGCCGCCGCCGGAGACCGCCGTGGCTGGGTCCCGGCGGGAATCCTCATCGTCCTGACCATCGTCTTCGTCGTCGTCAACAGCTTCTTCCTCGGGGGCTGACGGGCTGACAGGGCTGAGCGTCGCTGTGAAAGAGTGAGGACATGGCGACGACGCTCACCTTCCTCGGCGCGGCCGGGACGGTCACGGGATCGAAGTTCCTGTTGACGGTGGGGGATCGGCGGATCCTCGTCGATGCCGGGATGTTCCAGGGCGAGAAGGACCTGCGTCGGATCAACTGGGCCGACTTCCCCGTGCCGCCGGACACGATCACCGACGTTCTGCTCACCCACGCGCACCTCGACCACGTCGGCTACCTGCCCGTGCTCGTCAAGGGGGGTTTCGCCGGACCGGTCTGGTGCACCGCCTACACGGAGAACCTGGCGACGATCGTCCTGCGCGACGCCGGGTTCCTCCAGGAGCGCGACGCGGAGGACGCCCGCCTTGGGGGCTGGTCCAAGCACGAGAAGCCGCTCCCGCTCTATGACTCTCGCGACGTCGAGAAGACCCTGCCGTTGCTGACGCCGGTGGACTATGACCGCGACCTCGACCTCGGCGACGGGGTGAGCGCGCGGTGGACGAGGGCCGGGCACATCCTCGGTGCCGCGTCCATCCGGGTGCAGACACCGGACGGATCGGTGCTCATCTCGGGGGATCTCGGCCGGGTGGACCATCCCGTGCTGCGCGCCCGGGAGACCCCGGAGGGGGCGGACATCGTCCTCGTCGAGTCGACCTACGGCGACCGCGAGCATCCCGAGCCGAAGAACCTGCCGCACGAGCCGCTCGCGGACGCGATCCGACGCACCATCAACCGGGGCGGCTCCGTGCTCATCCCCGCCTTCGCCGTCGACCGCACCGAGATCGTCCTCAAGGCGCTCTCCGACATGCGCCGGGACGGCCGGATCCCGCGCACGCCCGTCTACGTCAACTCGCCGATGGCGGCCGCCGCGCTCGAGGTCTACACCCGCGCAACCGACGAGATGCGCGTTGACCTCGACCTCGAGGACATCCGGCGCGACCTGCGAGAGGTCCGCACCGCGGACGACTCCCGCGAGCTGACCATGGGCACCCAGCAGCCGAGCATCATCATCAGCTCATCCGGGATGGCCACCGGAGGCCGGGTTCTGCACCACCTCGAGCGGATGCTCCCCGACCCGCGCAACGCGGTCGTCCTCACGGGGTACCAGGCTCCCGGCACGCGCGGCCGGGCCCTGTTCGAGGGGGCGGAACGGCTCAAGATGCACGGGCGCTACGTCGGCGTGAAGGCCGAGATCGTCAAGGACGAGGAGTTCTCCGTCCACGCGGACGCCTCCGAGCTGGTGGACTGGCTGCGCGACCTCGACCCGCCGCCCACCACGGTGTTCTGCGTCCACGGGGAGTCCCGGGCGGCGGCGGCTCTCGCCGCCCGTGTCACCGAGGAGCTCGGCCTCGACGCCGTCGTCCCGGTGCAGGGCGAGGTCGTCCTCATCGAGCCGGGTCTGCGGGTCGAGCCGCCGTCGTCCCGGGCGGTGGCGCCCGAGCCCGCGCCTGCGCCGGCCGCGCCCGCGGCGGTCGCCCTGGACGGCTGGTCGCTGAGCGGTGCCCACGTCGAGTCCGACCTCACGCCGCACCAGGACGCGGACGGCTCGATCGTCCTCGAGGGCACGATCCGGATCCGGCTGCAGCCATGAGCCGCACCCCGTCCCGCGGCGTCCTCGTCACCGGCTCCTCGCGTGGCGTCGGTGCCGCCGTCGCCCGGGCGTTCGCCGCCCGCGGCGACCGCGTCGTCGTCCACTTCCTCGGCAGCGCCGACGCCGCGCAGGCCGTCCATGACGACCTTCCCGGTGCGGGCCACGCAGTCCTGCAGGCGGACCTCGCCGACCCCGAGGCGGTCCAGCGGCTCGCCCGCGAGTCCATCGCCGCGCTCGGCCGCGTCGACGTCCTGGTCAACAACGCCGCCATGCTCACCGCCCCGTGGGAGGGCCGGGGCCGGCGCGGCGACCATCCCCTCGAGACCACCGCATACGACGAGTGGGTGCAGGTGTGGCAGCAGACGCTCGCAGCCAACCTGCTCGGCCCGGCCGCCCTCATCTGGCAGGTGGCGCGGCACATGATCGACACCTCGCCCGCGGACGGTGTCCCGGTCGGCCGCATCGTCAACGTCGGCAGCCGCGGCGCCTACCGCGGCGAGCCGGACATCCCCGCCTACGGTGCGAGCAAGGCCGGCCTGCACTCGCTGGGACAGTCGATGGCGATGCGGCTCGCACCACTCGGGATCGCGGTGACGACCATCGCGCCCGGGTTCATCGAGACGCAGATGGCGGGGTATGCGCTGGCCGGCGAGCGCGGCGCCGCCACCCGGGCGCAGAGCCCGTTCGACCGGGTCGCCCGGCCGGAGGAGGTCGCCGACGCCATCGTCGCGCTCGCGGACCCGCGCGCCGAGTGGGCCTCGGGGGCGGTGCTCGACTTCAACGGCGCGAGCCACCTGCGCTGAGCCGCCTAGACTTGGCCGCGCCATGACTTCCCTTCCGGCTCATCCCGCCTCCTACAGCGTCGAGGTCGACCTCGACGCCATCGCGAGCAACGTCGCGACCCTCCGGGAGCGCGTTGGGGCGGCGCAGGTCATGGCGGTCGTCAAGGCCGACGCCTACGGCCACGGCCTCGTGCCCGCGGCGCGTGCGGCCCTGCGCGGCGGGGCCGCCGCCCTCGGCGTCGCCCAGGTCGCCGAGGCGATCGTGGTAAGGGACGCCGGCATCGACGCACCCCTGCTCACCTGGCTGTATGCGCCCGGGGCCGACGTCGCCGGCGCTCTCGACCGTGGGATCGAGGTGACGGTGTCCAGCGGCTGGCAGCTCGAGGATGTCGCCGCCGCCGCCCGCGCCTCCGGAAGCACGGCGCGCGTCCACCTCAAGGTCGACACCGGGCTCGCTCGCGGGGGAGCGCTGCTCGACGGGGATGCGAGCGCCTGGCACGACCTCGTCGACGCCGTGGCACCGTTGGTCGCTGAGGGCGTGCTGGAGGTCCGCGGGATCTGGACACACTTCGTCTTCGCCGACGCCCCGCAGCACCCCACCGTCCGGGGCCAGCAGGAGACGTTCCGGGAGGCGGTGGCCGTCGCCGAGCGCGCCGGTCTCCGTCCGGGGTTGCAGCACATCGCGAACTCCGCCGCCACCCTGACCAACCCGGCCGCCCACCTCGACATGGTCCGCCCCGGACTGGCTGTCTACGGGCTCTCGCCCGTCCCCGACCTCGGGACGCCGGAGGACTATGGCCTGCGCGAGGCGATGCGGGTCACCGCGCGGCTCTCCCTCGTCAAGCGGATCCGCGCCGGCCAGGGCGTCTCCTACGGGCACATCTGGACGGCCCCCCGCGACACCGTCGTGGGCCTGGTCCCGATGGGCTATGCCGACGGGATCCCACGTGCGGCAGGCAACCTCGGCCCGGTCCGCGTGACGGGAGCGACGCATACGACCGTCACCGGGAGGGTCTGCATGGACCAGATCGTCGTCGACCTCGGCCCGAACTTCGACGGCTCCGCCGGGGACGAGGTCGTCCTCGTCGGTCGCGGCGTGGACGGCGACCCGACCGCCCAGGACTGGGCGGCGGCGACAGGGACGATCAACTACGAGATCGTCACTCGGATGGCTCCGCGGGCACCGCGGACGTATGTGGGGAAGGACTCATGACCAAGCGAAGCGTTGCGGGACTCGCCGCAGGCGCGGCCGTCGCCGCCGGTGGGGCCGCTGCGGCGCACACCGTCCGGCAGGCCCGTCGCGAGCGCATCGCGGTGGGGAGGCGCACCCTCACCGGCAGCCTCGAGCACATTCCCGACCACGAGAAGACCCTCCGGACGGCCGACGGGGTGAACCTGCACGTCGAGATCGACGAGCCGACCACACCACGCGAGGGCGCCCCCACAGTGGTGCTCATCCACGGCTTCACCGTCTCGTCGCGGGCGTGGATCTTCCAGCGTCGGGCGCTCGTCGAGGCGGGCTACCGCGTGGTGTCCTACGACCACCGCGGACACGGCCGGTCCGGGCAGGGCGATCACGAGCATGCGACGATCGAGCAGCTCGGGCACGATCTGCAGCTCGTCCTGGAGCTCGTCGTCCCGGAGGAGCGGCTGGTGCTCGTGGGTCATTCCATGGGCGGTATGGCCCTCATGGCCTTCGGTGAGAGCTACCCCGAGCTCATCGAGTCCCGTGTCATCGGAGTCGCCTTCGCGGCGACGAGCGCCGGCGGCGAGGGGCAGCTCATCTCGCTCGGCTACGGCGCCGCCATCGGTCGGCTCATCGGTCGCTTCGGGCCGGGGGCGTTGCAGGGGCTGAGCCGTCAGGAGCAGGTCTTCCGGTCGCTGCGCCGGTTCGGCCGGGACCTCGAGGACTACTTCGTCCAGCACTACTCGTTCTCCTCCCCGGTGTCGCAGAGTCTGGTCCGGTTCATCGGGGACCTCGCCTTCGAGACGTCCTTCTCGACGATCGGCGGGTTCATCTCGACCTTCAACGACCATGACCGCCCACACGCGCTGGGGGTGTGGGGCTCCGTGCCCGCACTCGTCATCTCCGCACAGGACGACCGGCTCACGCCGGTCGAGCACGGGCGCCTGATCGCCGACTCGATCCCGGGGGCGGAGCACGTCATCGTCGCCGACGCGGGACACATGGTCATGCTCGAGCACCCCGATGTGGTGAGCAAGGAGATCCTCGAGCTGCTCGCGGAGATCGAGGCGTGACCGTCACGAGCCCGCCGCTCGTCGACGCCGAGGCCACGCGTGCGTGGGGCGCCGTTCTCGGGCGTATGCTCCGCTCCGGCGATCTCGTCATCCTCACCGGCGGTCTGGGGGCCGGTAAGACGACCCTCACCCAGGGCATCGCGCAGGGCCTGGGTGTCCGCGGACCGATCACGTCGCCGACCTTCGTCATCGCCCGTGTCCACCCCTCGCTCGCGGCAGGTCCGGTGCTCGTGCACGTCGACGCCTATCGGCTCAGTGGGTTGGACGAGCTCGACGACCTCGACCTCGACGCCGACCTGGACCGCGCCGTGACGGTCGTCGAGTGGGGCCGCGGGGTCGCCGACGACCTCTCCGAGGACGCACTGGAGGTCGTGCTCGAGGGGGAGTCGACGCGACGGGCGACCGTCGCCGCGCGGGGTGAGCGCTGGACCTCGCCCGAGGCGCGGACGGCCCTCGCCGCGCTGGCGGCTGTGGATAACGGGCGTGACGACCCCGGGCCGAACCGTGCAATATCCAGGTTTCTCCCGGAGCGCGATGTGGACAACGACGGGGAAGGTGGCCGGACATGATCCTCCTCGCGATGGACACCTCGACCTCGGCCATCACCGTTGCCGTCCACGACGGTGGCCGCGTGCTGGCCGAGCGCTCGGTCCTCGACGCTCGTGCCCACACCGAGCACCTCGCCCCGCTCGTCACGGAGGTGCTGTCGGCGGCCGGGCTCGCACCCGCGGACGTCACCGATGTGGCGGTCGGCATCGGGCCGGGCCCCTTCACCGGACTGCGGGTCGGGCTCGTCACGGCGCGGACCTTCGCCCATGCCCTCGGGCTGCCGTGTCACGGCGTGGTCTCACTCGACGCCCTGGCTCACGCGGCCGTTCGCGACGGATCCGTCACCGGCGCGGGCGAGTTCATCGTCGCCACCGATGCACGGCGCAAGGAGGTCTACTGGGCGCGCTATCGCGGAGCAGGCCACCGAGCGAACCGCCTCACCGAGCCTGCCGTCGCCCATCCCGGGGACCTCGACGCGGAGCTCGCCGGCCTCCCGGCCGCCGGTCGGGGTGCCGTCCTCTATCCCGACGTCTTCCCGCACGGGGTCGAACCGCTCGACGTCAGTGCCGCTGCGCTCGCCGAGGTGGCGCTCGCCCAGCTCACCGACGGGGTCGGGGTCGGGGTCGAGGCGCTCTACCTGCGGCGGCCCGACGCCCAGCCCTCTGCCGGGGTGAAGTCGACGCTCGTCGAGCCGCGAGGAGGGCGGACGTGACCGCCGTGACGGATGCGTCGATCGTCGCTCGACCGATGTCCTGGACCGACATCCCCGACCTCGTCGACCTCGAGCGCGAGCTCTTCGGAGCCGACGCATGGAGCGCCCCGACCTGGTGGGCCGAGCTGGCCGTCCGGCCGCGCCGCGACTATGTCACGGTCACCAGTGCAGAGGCCATCGCCGGGTATGCCGGACTCGACCTCGGCGGCGAGGTCGCCGACGTGATGACGATCGCCGTCGCCCCGCAGGCGCAGGGCGCCGGTCTCGGCTCGCAGCTGCTCACGCTGCTGTCGAGCCGGGCGCGGGAGGCGGGCGCCGCATACCTCATGCTCGAGGTGCGCGACGACAACGCGGCGGCCAAGGCGCTGTATGCGCGGGCCGGGTTCGAGGTCCTGAGCGTCCGGCGGCGCTACTACCAGCCGGGCGATGTCGACGCACTCGTCCTGCGCAAGGTGCTCGGAGGAGAGTCACGTGAGTGATAAGCCGCTCGTCCTGGGCATCGAGACCTCGTGCGACGAGACCGGTGTCGGCATCGTGCGCGGGGAGACGCTCCTCGTCGACGCGATCGCGAGCAGTGTGGACGAGCACGCACGCTTCGGGGGTGTCGTCCCGGAGGTCGCGAGCCGGGCGCATCTCGAGGCGATGGTCCCGACGATCGAGCGGGCCTGCACGACCGCCGGGGTGAGGCTGCGCGATCTCGACGCCATCGCGGTCACGTCCGGGCCGGGACTGGCGGGCGCGCTCATGGTCGGGGTGGCCGCAGCCAAGTCGCTCTCCGTCGCGCTCGGGGTCCCGCTCTACGGCGTCAACCATCTCGCCTCGCACGTCGCGGTCGACATCGTCGAGCACGGTCCGCTGCCGGAGCCGACGATGGCCCTCCTCGTCTCCGGCGGGCACTCCTCGCTGCTCCTCGTCCCCGACGTGACGGCCGAGATCACCAGTCTCGGCTCGACGATCGACGACGCCGCCGGTGAGGCGTTCGACAAGGTCGCGCGCGTGCTGGGGCTGCCGTTCCCGGGCGGGCCCTACATCGACCGGGCGGCGCGGGAGGGCGCGGTGACGATCGACTTCCCGCGGGGGCTCACGACGGGGCGCGACCTCGAGCGGCACCGGTTCGACTTCTCGTTCTCGGGGCTGAAGACGGCTGTCGCCCGCTGGGTCGAGCTCCAACAGCGATCCGGTGCGGCCGTACCGGTCGCGGACGTGGCCGCTTCGTTCCAGGAGGCGGTCGTCGACGTGCTGACGAAGAAGGCGGTCGCCGCCTGTCGGGCGCAGGGGGTCGCGTACCTCCAGATCGGCGGGGGAGTGGCGGCCAACTCGCGGCTGCGGGCACTCGCTCAGGAGCGGTGCGACGCGGCCGGCATCGAGCTGCGGGTGCCGCGGCCGGCGTTGTGCACCGACAACGGGGCGATGGTCGCCGCGCTCGGGGCGCAGATGGTGCTGCGCGGGAGGGCGCCCTCCGAGCTCGGTCTGTCCGCCGACTCCTCGATGCCGGTCACCGAGGTCCAGGCCTAGTCAGCCGAGCAGGGAAGCAGGCCCATCTCGTCCTTGAGGGTGAGGACGCGCTCGACGGCCGACTCGACCCGGGCCTCGAACTCGGGGTCGGCGGTCATCTCGGAGCGGATCGCATCGAGCATCTCCGAGGCCGCCCGTGGCTCGCCGTTGAGGACGATGTCGCCCCCTGCGGCGATGAAGCCCACGGCCCGCTCTGCGGCCGGGATGTCGGCGAGGGCAGCGGCGTTGACGTCGTCGGTGATGACGACGCCGTCCCAGCCGAGCTGCTCGCGAAGCAGGTCGGTGACGATCGCCGAGGAGTAGAGAGCCTGGTTGTCGGGGTCGAGGTTCGGGTAGAGCGCAGAGGACATCATGACCATCCCCGCACCCGCCTCGATCCCCGCGACGAACGGATCGAGGAACGGGTCGTCCGCCGTGGCGACGGTGTCCTCGATCCCCTCGGCGGTGAAGTCCGTGTTGCCGGTCACCCGCCCCAGCCCCGGGAAGTGCTTGACGATCCCGACGACATCGGCCGCGGCCATGCCGTCGAGGAAGGCCGCGACGTTCTCGCTCACCACGGCAGGGTCGGAGCCGAACTGCCGGCCCCACCTGCCGATCGGCTCGTTCGCGGTGCCGATCTCCTCGGGCACCGTGTCGGCGACCGGCGCGAGGTTGACGTTGACGCCCGCGGCGGCGATCTCCTCGCCCCACCCGGACGCCGCCGCGGTGAGCTCGGCGGGCGAGAGCGCCGCCTGGTCCAGCGCCTTCGGTGGGCGGGTGAAGCCGTCGCCCCGCAGTTGGTGGACGATCCCACCCTCCTGGTCGGCTGCGACCAACAGTCCGACGTCACCGGTCGAGTCCTCGTCGACGAGCGACTCGAGGTGCTCGGAGGTGGACCGGACCTTCTCGATGCCCTCCCAGCCGCCGAGGTAGATGACGTTGCCGACGTGGCTGTCCCGCACATACTCGTCGAGGGCGGTGCGCGGGGCGTTGGTGTCGAAGCCGACCATGAGCAGCTGGCCCAGTCGCTGGTCCTCGGACAACGCCTCGTATGCCTCGCTCACGCACGTCTGTGCGGTCGCCGTCTGCGTCGTCTCGGCCGAGGCGGTCGGGCCGTCCGTCGTTGTCGCGGTGGTGTCGGCCGTCTCGGTCGGGCTCGTCGCCGCCGAGTCCGCACCCGCCCCGCCACACGCGGACAGGGCGAGGGCGCTCGCGGAGGCGAGGGCCGCATACCGGATGGTCTTCACAGCAGACGACGCTAACCGTCCTGAGGCGGGCGCGGGAAATCCACCGTGAATAGGCTGGCCGGATGAGTGCCGTCCGCCGACCCGTCATCCTCGACGTCGACACCGGGATCGACGACGCCTGCGCCCTGCTGCTCGCCGGGCTCCATGAGGGGATCGACCTGCGGGCGGTCAGCTGTGTCGGCGGCAACGCTCCGCTCGCGCAGGTCGTGAGCAACACCCTCGCGGTCCTGCACACCGCGGGGCGCGACGACGTGCCGGTCGCCGCCGGCGCCGACCGGCCGCTCCTCGCCGAGCCGCACGACGCGCGCCACGTGCACGGCTCCGACGGGATGGGTGACCTCGGCTGGCCCCGGGCTCCGCGTGACGCGGACGCGAGGCACGCGGTCGAGCTGCTCCGCGACGTGCTGCGCGAAGCGGCCGCTGACGGCGAGCGAGTCACGGTCGTGCCGCTGGCTCCGCTCACCAACATCGCGCTGCTCCTGCGCACCTATCCCGACGTCGCGGCCGGCATCGAGGAGATCTGTTTCATGGGCGGGGCCGCGGATGTCGGCAACGCCACGGCCTCGGCGGAGTTCAACGTCTTCCAAGACCCCGAGGCAGCGGCTGTCGTCATCGACGCCTGCGCCGACCTCGCCATCTCCCTGCGGATGTACGGCCTCGACGTGTTCTACCAGCCCGTCGTCAGTCGGGAGACGGCCGAGCGGCTCGTCGCCCTCGATCCCGACGGTCCGGCCGGACTGGGCGGACGGCTCATCCGCTTCCAGTGCGACCGGTTCGGCGCCGAGGCCGGGACGATCGGCGACGCCGGCGCGGTCTGTGCGGTCATCGACCCCTCCGGTCTGGGCACCGAGCCGCTGCCCGTGCGCGTCGAGCTCGGCGGGACCTGGTCACGCGGGCGCACCGTCGTCGACCGGCGGGACTGGAGCGGGGACCTCGCCCACGACCCGCACGGCCAGGCGCTCACCCGCGTCGACGTCGGGCTCGAGGTCGACGCCGAGGGCTACGCCGCCCTCTGGGTCGAGACTCTGGCAGGGGGGCGGCGCTGATGGGCCGGGTCATCGTCGTCGGCTCGCTCAACGTCGACCTCGTCACCTCCGTCGAGGCGCACCCCCGGCCGGGCGAGACGGTCCTCGGCTCCGGCCTGGACCGGTATGCGGGCGGCAAGGGCGCCAACCAGGCTGTGGCGGCGGCACGGGCCGGGTCGGGCGACGTCCTCATGGTCGGTCGCGTCGGCGCCGACGAGGGTGGTTCGCTCTACCGGGAGCGGCTGGCGCGGGCGGGTGTCGACGTGAGAGGGGTTGCGACCGACCCGGACGAGCCCACCGGGCATGCCCTCATCGTCGTGAACGAGGACGGCGAGAACACCATCGTCGTCGTCCCCGGTGCCAACGGCCGGGTGCGGCGCGAGGACCTCACGGCGCTGGACGAGTGCGAGGCGGGTGATGTCGTGCTCCTCCAGCTCGAGATCCCCCTGCCGGTCGTGGCCGCTGCGGCCCAGGTGGCGCACGAGCACGGCGCCAGGGTCGTCATCAACACCGCACCCTTTGCCACGCTGCCGGCCGACGTCATCGCCATCGCCGACCCGCTCGTGGCCAACGAGCACGAGGCGGCCGCCCTCGCCGACGCCGGGGGCGTGCCGGGGTCCCTGCTCGTGACCTTCGGTGCGCACGGGGCGAGCTGGGACGGGGTCGAGTACGCCGCGCATACCGTCCCGGCGCATCGGGTGCGCGACACGACAGGTGCCGGTGATGCCTTCTGCGGGGCACTGGCGGCTGCGCTCGCGACCGGTCGCGACCGGGCTGCCGCGATGGAGGCGGCGCTCGCCGCCGGAGCCGCAGCCGTCCAGCACCACGGCGCCCAGCCCGACCCGCACCTCACCTGACAGCGCCGCCACCCTCTTCTTCCCTCCTCTTCCAGTCGAGAGTGCACGACTTGCCGCGCGACGGAGGGTCGAGACGGCAAGTCGTGCACTCTCGACTCAGGCAGAAAGGCGCGCTCACCGGCGGGGTCTGGTGAGATAGACCCATGACAACGGCGCACATCGCACTCGGCATCGACATCGGCGGATCGGGCGTCAAGGGCGCCCCGGTCGACCTCGACAAGGGGGAGATGACCACCGAGCGCTTCAAGATCGAGACTCCGCAGCCGTCGACACCCGAGGCCATCGGGGAGGCGGTGCGGCAGATCGCCGAGCACTTCGCGGACGTGATCCCCGCCGACGCGCCGATCGGCATCACGGTGCCGGGAGTCGTGCAACGCGGAGTCGTCCGGTTTGTGGGCAACATCGACAAGTCCTGGGTCGACTTCGACGGCGACACCCACTTCGAGGAGCTCATCGGGCGTCCCATCCACCTCCTCAACGACGCGGATGCCGCCGCCGTCGCCGAGGCCCGCTATGGCGCGGCCAAGGGGCAGGGCGGTCTGGTCATCCTCACGACGCTCGGCACCGGAATCGGGACAGGCCTGATCCACAACGGGGTGCTCATCCCCAACGCCGAGCTGGGGCATCTCATCATGGACGGCGAGAAGGCCGAGGCCCGGGCGGCGAGCAGCGCCAAGGACCGGGAGGGCCTCAGCTATGAGGAGTGGGCCACCGACCGCCTCCAGCCGTACTACACCTACGTCGAGAACTTGTTCTGGCCGGATCTCTTCGTCGTCGGCGGCGGGGTCTCGCGCAAGTCGGAGAAGTTCCTGCCCCTGCTCGACCTGCGCACGCCCATCGTCCCGGCCGAGCTCCGCAACAACGCCGGCATCGTCGGTGCCGCCGCCATGGCCGCCGACTACGCCGGGGGCTAGAACCTCGGCTGACCGCGCGGACAGCTCAGTCCGGCGTCACGACGAGCACGGCGGGCTGGCCGCTGACCCGGGTGAGCACGATCGTCGCCTGCTCCCCGTCGCCGGCCTTGCGCCCGATCCGCAGGTCCCGGCGCAGCCGGTCCTCGTCGAGGCGGATGCCGCGCTTCTTGATCGTCACGCCGGTGATGCCCCGGGTCCGCAGCCAGGCCCGCAGCGACTTGACGTTGAACGGCATCGCCTCGTGCACGACGAACCGCCTCGCGAAGGGCAGCTCGGTGTGCCGGTCCGCGCTCACATAGCCCAGGCCCGGCTCCAGCTCCAGACCCCCCGTGCGCGCCGTCACCGCGCCGAGCAGCCCCGCGCGGGTCACCGCCCGGTCCGGCTCATAGAGCCACGGGCCGAGGTCGGCCAGACGAGGCGTGGACGACGGCACCTCGCCGGCCATCGCCTCGTCGACCTGCGCGGGCGGCCCGCTCGAGGACAACACGAGCGCCGTCCGCCCGCGCCGCCGCGCCAGCGGACCGAACCACACGACGCACTCGAGGAGGTCGCCGTCGAAGCTCACCCACTGCGCCTCGGTCCCCGGAGGCTGGTCGCCGTGCGAGAACGACGGGCTCAGCTTGACCCCCGTCGCGGGCACCACGCGGGCCACCTCCTGCACCAGCTCCCACGGCGGTGACATCTCCTCGAGGCGGAACACCCGCCGGGTCCGCCCCGAGATGTCGGCCACCCCCGGGGTGCGCCGCGCCGGGTCGAGCCACACTCCCACCCGGTCGAGCACCGGGTCCGCGGGTGGCTCGAAGTCCGCCGCCACGCCCTGCCGGGCCCGCGAGTCCGGCCAGGGCCGCAGGTTCGCGTCCGCGACGCGCGCGGTCACCGGGTCGGCATCGATGGCCGCGACGGTCACCCCGAGCACCGAGAGCGCCATGGCGTCGGCCCCGATCCCACACCCGAGGTCGTGCACGGTCGCGAGGCTGGCCTGCGCGTAACGCTCGGCGTGGCGGGCGGCGACCTCGAGCCGGCTGGACTGTTCGAGCCCGTCCGAGGTGAAGAGCATTCCGTCGGCGAACTCGCCGAACTTGGCCGTGGCCCGCTCCCGCAGCCGGGCCTGGGCGAGCAGCGCGGCCGCCTGCTGGGGGGTATGCCCGTCTCGTCGCAGGCGGTCCTGCTCGGCGAGCTCGGTGGCCGGGTCGTAGCGCGGCAGGTCTCGAAGGGCGGCCCACCCCTGCGGCGAGGCAAGCCACCGCACCGTCGCCACGTCCATTCCGCAGATCTTTGCACGAGACGCCGACTGCGCCCACTTTGGCACTCGGCTTGACCGAGTGCTAACCGGCGACCTACATTCATCCTTGGCACTCGATGTACGCGAGTGCCAGCCTCCGTGCCTCATGCCGAGGGCCTCGACCCCCGCGACGGCGAGGACCAGACGCACTGGCACGGCCCATATCCCGTCCACATCGACTCACCCGTGAAGGGGAGGAGCCAGAAACCATGTCGGTTTCCATCAAGCCGCTCGACGACCGCATTGTCGTCAAGTCCCTCGAGGCCGAGCAGACCACTGCTTCCGGCCTTGTCATCCCGGACACCGCGAAGGAGAAGCCCCAGGAGGGCGAGGTCATCGCAGTGGGCCCCGGCCGCTGGAACGAGGACGGCGACGAGCGCGTCCCCATGGACATCAGCGTCGGCGACCGCGTCATCTACAGCAAGTACGGCGGCACCGAGGTCAAGCACGGCGGCGAGGAGTACCTCATCCTCTCCGCCCGTGACGTCCTCGCCATCGTCGGCTGACCTCTCGCGCATTCTTCACCGCCAGTGAGGTATGCGGTGGGCGGCTGATCCAGCCGCGCACCGCATACTCCCTGCCGAGGTACGCACCGAACCGAAGACTTTCAAAGGACAGCAATGGCAAAGGAACTGGAGTTCAACGACTCCGCCCGCAAGGCGCTCGAGCGTGGTGTGAACCAGCTCGCGAACACAGTCCGGGTGACGCTCGGCCCCAAGGGCCGCAACGTCGTCATCGACAAGAAGTGGGGCGCGCCGACGATCACCAACGATGGTGTGACCATCGCCCGTGAGATCGAGCTCGACGACCCCTACGAGAACCTCGGCGCTCAGCTCGCCAAGGAGGTCGCGACCAAGACCAACGACATCGCCGGTGACGGCACCACGACCGCGACGGTCCTCGCCCAGGCGATGGTCAAGGAAGGCCTTCGCAACGTCGCGGCCGGCGCCGCCCCCTCGGGCCTGAAGCGCGGCATGGACAAGGCCGTCACCGCGGTCTCCGACCGGCTGCTCGAGAACGCCCGCGAGATCGAGTCCAAGGAGGAGATCGCCTCGGTCGCCGCGCTGTCGGCGCAGGACTCCGAGATCGGTCGGATCATCGCCGAGGCCTTCGACAAGGTCGGCAAGGACGGCGTCATCACCGTCGAGGAGTCCTCGACCAACTCGACCGAGCTCGAGTTCACCGAGGGCATGCAGTTCGACAAGGGCTACATCTCGCCGTACTTCGTCACCGACCCCGAGCGCATGGAGGCCGTCCTCGAGGACGCCTACATCCTCATCCACCAGGGCAAGATCTCCGCGATCGCCGACGTCCTGCCGGTGCTCGAGAAGGTCGTCCAGGCGAGCAAGCCGCTCGTCGTCATCTCCGAGGACGTCGACGGTGAGGCGCTTTCGACGCTCGTCGTCAACAAGATCCGCGGCACCTTCAACGTCGTCGCGGTCAAGGCACCCGGTTTCGGGGATCGCCGCAAGGCGATGCTCCAGGACATGGCCATCCTCACCGGCGCTCAGGTCATCGCCGAGGAGGTCGGCCTCAAGCTCGAGTCCGCGACCCTCGACCTGCTCGGTCAGGCGCGTCGCGTCGTCGTCACCAAGGACAGCACGACCATCATCGACGGGAACGGTGCCCACGAGGACGTCGAGGCCCGCGTGCGCGAGCTGAAGTCGACGATCGAGAACACCGACTCCGACTGGGACCGCGAGAAGCTCCAGGAGCGCCTCGCCAAGCTCGCCGGCGGCGTCTGCGTCATCAAGGTCGGCGCCTACACCGAGGTCGAGCTCAAGGAGAAGAAGCACCGCATCGAGGACGCCATCTCGGCGACCCGCGCGGCCATCGAGGAGGGCATCGTCGCCGGTGGCGGCTCAGCGCTCATCCAGGCTGTCAAGGTCATCGACGAGCTGGACCTCGAGGGTGACGAGCTCGTCGGCGCCCGGATCGTCCAGAAGGCCGCGGCCGAGCCGCTGCGCTGGATCGCCGAGAACGCCGGCATGCAGGGCTACGTCGCCGTCGCCCGGGTGCGGGAGCTCGAGTTCGGCCACGGCCTCAACGCCGCGACCGGCGAGTACGAGGACCTCGTCAAGGCCGGCGTCGTCGACCCGGTCAAGGTGACCCGGTCCGCGTTGCGCAACGCCGAGTCGATCGCGTCGATGATCCTCACGACCGACACCCTGGTCGTCGAGAAGCCCGAGGAGGAGCACGCCGCTCCCGCCGGTGGTCACGGTCACGGCCACGGCCACTGAGCACCACCACTGAGCGCAACCACTGAAACCGGTTCGCTCAGAGAACCGCATCACCGCGTATGCCGCGCGTCCCTCGCCAGGGGCGCGCGGCATACGCGT
>JBHEPF010000097.1:0-19429 GCA_046260445.1 Dermatophilaceae bacterium
GACGACCCCAGAGTGCGGTCGACCATCGCGGCCATCGAGGACCGGCTCACCGACCGGGACGGGATGGTCCACCGCTATCTGGCCGACGACGGGCTCGAGGGCGAGGAGGGCACGTTCCTGCTGTGCACCTTCTGGCTCGCCCAGGCCCATGCCCTCGCTGGGGATGTCGGCCGGGCCCGTGAGGTGTTCGACAGCGCGATCGCCTGCCGGAACGACGTCGGGTTGTTCGCCGAGGAGGTCCTCGACGGTGCGATGGTCGGCAACTTCCCCCAGGCCTTCAGCCACGTCGGCCTCATCGGCGCCGCCTGGGCGATCGCCGAGGCCGAGCGTGAGGGCGCTGCGTTGGCCTACGTCCGATAGTCACGCCAAGGATCGCCAGACGTCGCCGCACACGCCGCAGGAGGCGTGTGCGGATCAGCCGCTGCGATGCCGCTCCTCCTGATGACGGGCGGTGTCCTCTCGTCGGGTGCGTCGGCGCCGCGGCACTGTCGACACCACCACGGCCGTGATGAGGACGACGGCGCCGACGGCGAGCCAGGCACCGGTCTGCGCGATCAGCGACGAGATGCCGGCAGACGTCGAGGTCACCCAGGCGACGGGTCCGCTGGGGATGAGGTCGCCCTGGAAGGCGCGGTACTCGACCCATCCGTACCAGGTCACGTATGCGCCGGCGAGGACGAGGAACGCTCCCGAGATGCGCTTCAGGTGCGGCGCCACGCCCCGCGTCCGGCGCATCGCGCCGGCGCCGAAGAGGGCGGTGACGAGCGAGAGCAGGACGAGGACGGCTCCCATGCCAACGGCGTAGCCGAGGAGGGCGAGCACCCCGGCCGTGGCGGAGCCCGCGGTGAAGGCGGTGATGACCGCCGCGAGGAAGACCGGCAGGGTGCACGAGAGTGAGACCACCGCATACACGACGCCGTAGGCGACCATCCCGCGAGGCGTGCCGTCGACGGTGAGCCGGATGCGAGCGGCGTTGACCGCGAACTCGCGTCCGCTGAGCAGGAGCACTCCGACGACGGCGAGCAGGACACCGGAGGTCATGGTGACGAAGCTGAGCCAGTCGCCGAGCCCGATGGCCAGGGCGGTCACGAGGAGCCCGGCGACTCCGAAGACGAGGACGAACCCGACTGTGACGGCCATCCCGACCGCGAGCGCGCGGCCGACGGCAGCGCGCCGGCCGGCCGGCTCGCCCAGGAACAGGGCCAGATAGGCGGGCAGCAGGGCGAAGCCGCACGGGTTGAACGCGGCGATCGCCCCGGCGGAGACGGCGAGCGCCACGGCGGGGATCAGGTCCATCGTCATCCCAGGGGTCGGTGGCAGAAGGGGGGTCCTTCTCAGGGAGGAACCCGGTGGGTCCGTTCGCTCATTCCTGCCGACTCGGCTGTGCTCGCATCGGTCCGGGCGAGCGGGAATGGCAGGGACCTGTCACCGGGTTACGCGGGCAACCACTCCAGGAGGTCGAAGCCCATGATGTCCCTACACCGAAGGATCGTCGGTGCCGCTGTCGGTGCCGCGTTCACTCTCGCCGGCTGCTCGGCTGGGGGCGGAAATGGCGACGCAGCACCCGTTGGGGCGACCTCGCAGGCCGCACCCACGACCGGGTCAACGACCGGGACAGGGACAGGGGCCGCGGCGTCGGACGGGGCCGAGGCCGTCTCGCGGGACTTCCTCGCCGTCGACACCCTCGAAGGGACGCGGTTCGACCCGGCCGTCACACAGGACCGGGCCGTCATCCTCTGGTTCTGGGCACCGTGGTGCACGATCTGCCGTGCAGAGGCCCCCGATGTGGCCGCGGTGGCAGCCGAGCTCGAGGAGTCCGGCTCGTCGGTCCTCGTCCTCGGAGTGCCGGGCAGGGGCCAGGTCCCCGAGATGGAGGACTTCGTAGCGGACACCGGGACGCGCGGGCTCACCCACCTCGTCGACGCCGAGGGCACCCTATGGCGCGAGTTCGGCGTCATCACCCAGCCGGCCTTCGCACTGCTCGGCACGGACGGCGAGGTCGAGGTCGTCAACGGCGCCCTGGGCGCCGAGGGGCTGCGCGAGGCCGCCTCCCGCCTGACGGGAGGTTGAGCCGTGCCGCTGCGCGTGGGCGCTCTGCTCGTCCTGGCCGCTCTCGTGCTGTCGGCCTGCACCGGGACGTCGTCCACCCCGCCTTCGGAGAGTCCTGCGCCGACGGCGGCCTCGGTGACCGGTGGTCCTCGCGAGGACGTGCCCTCCGCGCTCACCGACCTGGGCAACCCGGAGCTGCCCGCACCGCTGGTCGACACCGATCGCATCATCAGCGGCGGACCGCCCCCGGACGGGATCCCACCGATCGACGCCCCGCGCTTCGTCCCGGTGGAGGAGGTCGACTGGGTGGGCGATGACGAGGCGGTGATCGCCCTCGACCTCGGCGATGAGCACCGCGCATACCCGGTGCAGATCCTGATGTGGCACGAGATCGTCAACGACGTCGTCGGGGAGCGTCCGGTCGCCGTGACGTACTGCCCGCTGTGCAACTCAGCCCTCGCGTTCGACCGGCAGGTGGGCGACCGGCTGCTCACCTTCGGGACCTCCGGTCGGCTCTACCTGTCCGCGCTGGTGATGTACGACCGGCAGACGGAGTCGCTGTGGTCCCAGGTCGAGCGGACGGCGATCGCCGGAGTGCTGACCGGCACCGAGCTCGACCTCATCCCGGTCACCACCGTGCGGTGGGCCGACTGGCGCGCCGCGCACCCCGAAGGACGGGTGCTGTCGCGGGAGACCGGGTTCTCGCGAGACTACGGCCGCAACCCCTACGTCGGGTACGACGCCGTGGGCAACGAGGACACCTTCCTCGACGCGGCCGTCGACGGGCGCTTCCCCGCCAAGGAGCGGGTCGTGACCTTCCCTGGGGCGGTGCAGCCCGTCGCGGTTCTCGCAGCGGACCTCGCCTCCGTCGGTGTCGCGGACGTGGAGGTCGACGGCGCGACCGTGGTGCTGTTCTCCTCTCCTGGACTCGCGTCTGCCTTGAGAAGCCCCAACGTCGGAGACGGCGACGCGGTCCTCGCCACGGGGGCGTTCCGAGCCGTAGCGAACGGCCGGGTGCTCGCGTTCAGCGCCGCCCCGACTGGCGAAGAGGCGTCGTCGGCCGGGGCGGTCGCGGTCGATGCGGAGACCGGCTCCGGTTGGGACATCTTCGGGAAGGCGGTCAGTGGCCCGCTCGCGGGAGCATCGCTGGAGCGGGTGCCCCACCTCGACACCTTCTGGTTCGCCCAGGCTGCCTTCGAGCCCGAAACGGTCGTGCTCTCGCTCACCGCATCCTAGGCGGCACCATGAGCGGTACACACGCAGACCCGCAGGGTGAAGACCACGAGCGCGACCCTGCACCGCCCATGGCGGTCGTGTTCGACGTCAACGAGACCCTCTCCGACATGTCGCCACTCGCCCAGCGGTTCGCGGAGGTCGGTGCCGCTGAAGACATGGCGGCCACCTGGTTCGCCTCCCTCCTGCGGGACGGGTTCGCCTTGACCTCCGCGGGCGTCAACCCATCCTTCGCCGACATCGCCCGGGACCTCCTGATCGGGCAGCTGACCGGGCAGGTCACCGACCCCGAGGGCGGGGCTGAGCAGATCATGGCCGCCTTCGCCGAGCTCTCGACCCACCCCGATGTTGCGCCGGGCATCCGCGACCTCGTCGGGCTGGGGTTCGCCTGCTCACATTGAGCAAACGGGAGCGCCTCCGTCGCCGAAGAGTTGCTGGGTCGCAGCGGGATCCGCACCCACTTCGAGCAGCTCCTCTCTGTCGCGGACGCCGACCGGTGGAAGCCGGCGACGGCCGCCTATGCCCACGCCCTGTAGGCCAGCGCTCTGGCCGCGGGTGATGTCATGCTCGTCGCCGTCCATCCGTGGGACATCGATGGCGCGCACCGCGCCGGGCTTCGCACCGCCTGGATCAACCGATCCGCAGCACGCTAACCGGGCCACTTCAGCCGGCCCGAGCTGGAGGTCACCTCCGTGACCCACCTGGCGGCGGACCGGCTGTGCGGAAGGCGCGCTCCTTCCGCGTGACGCTCCGCGCCGAGACTGAAGCCCACGGCTCAGTCGACCGGTGTCAGCGCATCCGGGAGGACTTGGCAGGATGGATGGACGGGGGTCCCGACCCACGCCGGCACGCGGCCCGAGCGATACTCCTATCGCGTCGATCTCATCGGTACTCGGGGTTGGGCGCCGACGGGTTGGACAGGTCCCAAGTTCGTGGTGACGTTGCCGGGCGCTGGCACGCCGCCGGCGTCCTGGAGCATCCGAGCGGTGTGCAACATGTTCCAGGCCGCGAAAACGGTGTTGCGGGTGGTCCACGCGTTGCCAGCACCGCCCTGCGGGTCGAGATAGGACGGGCCCGGCCCGGCCTCACCCACCCAGTAGGCATCGACCTGTGGGGGGATCGTAAAACCGACGCGGGAGAGGGCGTAGAGCATCTGCGCCGAACAGTGTTGCCGCCATCCTCATTGCCGGTGACGAGCGCCCCACCGACCTTGCCATAGTACGACCACTGGCCGTGGGCGTTGAGCTGTCCGCTGAAACCATAGAGTCTCTCGATGACCAGCCGTGTCACCGACGACTGGTCGCCCAGCCAGATGGGTGAGGCCAGCACCACGATGTCAGCGGGCGATCAACCCGTCGGTGTGGCTGACCTGCGGGCTGCGCTTCAACGAGCCGTTGAGCACCACCACGCGCAGGTCGGTGTAGTCGGTCGTGCTGACAGCGACCTCAGCGTCGATGAAGCGCTGGACGAGTGAAGGGAGCATCTGACCTCACAAGGTTGGGGGGAGGTCGCGGTCACCTCGCACCATTGGTGCCCCGGACCGAGCGGCCGGGACACCTTCGAAACCCGGTCGGCCCAGGATCTGCTTCCGGCTCCCGTCAGCGATCACGCGCTGCTGCGCACCCAGCCAGGCCTCTGCGTCCCCCTTCGTCGTGAAGGTCACGCCTGCGGCGTGCCGCGCCAGGTTCGGCCCGACGAAACTCGCCTGGAATCTCCGAGAGGGAAGCTTGCGAACGTGCCCGAACCCCCGTCTACGCCCCCTGGCGGCCATCTGACACCCCCCCAGTCGTGCGACAAACGTGCGATAACGTACGTGTACCTGAGGGCAGATCCATCTACACGTGTCCACGAGCACTGAGGCCGCAGGTCGGGTGAAATGCCTGATCAAAGAGCCAAATTCAGACTCTTTCAAGAGAGCTGGAGAAGGGACTCGAACCCTCAACCCCCTGTTTACAAGACAGGTGCGCTACCGATTGCGCCACTCCAGCGAGTCGGCCTCCGAAGGGGCCGGACCGAGGTGTCATCCTACTGGCCCGGCAGCGACCGCGCTCCTTCCGGTCGACTCACCTCAGGGCGCTGTTGAGGGACTGCTGGAAGGCCCGCGTTGTCTTCGGCCCCCAGACACCGTCCGAGTAGGCCCCGACCTTGACCTGCAGAGACCGGGTCGTCCTGGGTCCGATGACTCCGTCCGGGTAGGACCGACCCAGACCTGGAGCAGCCTGTTGTCATTCTTCGTGAGGAAGCCGTCGACCGCGCCTCCGACGAGCACTTCCGTGGCTCGCTTGGACCTCGGCCCGTATGCGCCGTCCGCGACCAACGGGATGAGCGAGGAGAAGATGTCGGGCCGCGCTCCTGTCGAGGTCGGAGCCTCCGGCGTCACCTGCCCGCGAGGCCGCTGCTGACGGTCAGTCCGGCCCGGACACCGCAGGTCGGCCACGCGCCCGGCCCCTTGACGGCGAGCACCCGGCGGCGATCATGAACTGCTGGTTCTTGGTCGCCTGCTGGGCCTGAACGGGGTACCACGGGCCACCGAACGCCTCCGCGTCGACCCGGAGAACTGCCGCCCGCCGTAGTAGCCGTTACCCGTGTTTGGTTGCCCAGTCGCCCTTGCACTAGCAGGCAGCGACCCGGTCCCATACCGTGTCGCCGGGGCAGCGTCGGTGACATGTCGGCCTCCTTCGGTGAGTGAAAGGGAACATCCGCCCCATCAGGCAGCCTTGACGACGCACGTCACACGAGTACACGTGACGTGCGTGTCAGGAGCAACCTTCCCCCAGAAAGTCGGCGGCTCACGATCCTCCGCGCCGCTACCCCTGCCGGCGTCTCCGCCGGTCCCACTGGACCCGGCTCCAGCGGCGGCCGATGGGGTTCATCATGATGTCGCCGAGCGTGGTGCCGGTGGCGATGGCCAGCAGGGTCGCGACCGCTCCGAGGAGTGTGGTCAAGCCCGACATGACGGACAGGGTGCCGGCGTCCGGACCGGAGGAGATGACCATCTCGTACAGGCCGCGGAAGATGGTCAGTCCGGGCAGGAGTCCGAAGCTGGCGGGGATGATGACGGTCAATGTCGGCGACCCGGCCCGGCTACCGATGAGTGCCCCCAGGATGCCGATGACGACGGCTGCCACCCCGACCGAGATTGACGCCCCCGCCCCGACGAGATCGGTCATGGTTCTCGACACGAGAACACCGAGGCTCGACAGCAACGCGATGGGCACGAGGAGCATCCGTCGACTCTGCACCGTGATCGACGCGAAGAACCCGAGGATCAGCGCGCCGACGACGGCGCTGAGCAGTGGTCCCTCGAAGGACCGCAGGTCGAGCACCTCGGGCGAGACGAACGAGAACTGCAGGGCGTTGCTGGCCGCGAAGGTGACCGACAAGGCACCCGCGACCCCGATGATGAGGGCCGACGTGTTGAGGAAGACCGCGAGCATGCGCCCTGCGCCGGTCACCTGGTACCCCGAGATGACGTCCTCCACCGCCGAGGCCATGGCTCGTCCGGGGAGCAGGACGATGATCCCGCCGGCCACCATGAAGGCGAAGTCTGCCCCGGAGAGGGGCAGCCAGTCCTGCACCCCTGCCACATAGGCGAGCCAAGCGATCACGGTGGCGACGAATGCGCCCAGGGCGACCTGGTAGAACTCCGGATAGCCGTGCCGACCGAGGAAGCGGGTCGACTGGCGCACGACCATCGCCGAGCCAGTCGCGATGAGCACGGCGACGAGCCCGGCTCCCAGCATGAGCGTCACCGCCCCGGCGAAGATGCCGGTCGCGACGACGACCACCCAGTCGGGGTAGTTGCGCCGGTGGATCTGGATGCGCCGCAGCCGGTCCCGCACCCGGGCCGCGTCCCAGCCCTCGGCCACGATCTCGTTGACGAGCCGGTGGATGGCGTCGAGCCGGGCGAAGTCCTGTCGCGAGGACTGCACGACCCGCAGTCGGGTGATGGTCTGTCCATCGCTGAGCACGCACTGCATCAAGAGGGACTGCAGCGTGATGTCGACGTCCAGACGGCGCAGGCCTGCAGCAGCGCTGACGGCGAGGATGCTCGCCTCGATCTCGGCCGCCGGCGCGCCGCACCGGAGCATGAGCTCGCCGAGGCGCAAGGCGATGTCGATCGCCTCGATAGCCGCCTTCTCCTCGCGGTCGGCGGCGTGCACGTCGTCGCTCGGCCGAAAGAGCCGGTATGGGGTGTGCCGGAGCCGCTCGACGATCGGGAGGGGGTCGGTCGGGGTGTCACCCTTCCAGATGCTCTCTCGCGGGCGCTCGGCGGGTGGAGGGTCGGAATCCGGCGCAGCGAGGGGCTGGTCCGTCACGAGTGGCTCATCTCTTCCTCATGGCAGCTCTTCCTCATGGCAGCTGTGGTGGAGCCGGAGAGGGCCACCAGGTCGGCTGCAGGTCCGCCGAGGTCGTGAGCCAGAGAAGCGACCCGAGCGCGATGACGCCGATGACGGTGAGGAAGACCTGGCGGGCGGTCGTCGTCGGTGTCATCCCCCGCACCAGGCTCCGCGTCCCGCGTCGCATGCTCGCACCACCAGGCCCCCACCACGCCACCAGCACACCGCTGAGAGCGCCGGCCGCGAGGGGCAACGGTTGGATGGGCTCGATGACTCCCCCGGCGGAGGACGAGACGGCGAACGCGACGGCGAACATCACCCCGACCGCGACGACGAGTGGAACCAGGGAGAAGAGAAGCGCGGACAGCAGACCGATGACGAAGTGCAGCGGACTCGCCGCGACCGCGAGCGGGACGTCGGAGCGCCGGATCCCGCGTTCGGTCCGCCGCAGGATCAGACTCGTCACCGAACGGTCCGCGGTGCGGGCGATGGCACTGAGCACGACGGCCAGCCCGAAGGCGAAGAGCGGGGCGGCCGCACCGAGCGCCACCAGCATTCCCCCGATCGTCGCTACCTCGCCGGTGCGGCCGGGTCGCCCGATGCGTGGGTCCACGCCGGCGGGAGAGTCCATAACCGCCTCCCAGTCGCTCAGGTCCTGCGGAGCGGGGGGGTATGCCCGGGCTCGGGCCGGCTCCGGGTGACCCGCGAGCGGTGGCGGCGGAGGTGGATCGTCGTGGTGCACGCCGCCCGCCTCGATGACCTGGGTGCGCTCGGACCACCGCGCGCCCTCGTCGACCGACTCGCCCGCCTCATACCGTCGGAGCGCCTCGACCACCTCGCCGCTGCTCGGGCGGGCGTCCGGGTCCGGGTTGAGGGCGGCGCGCAGGAGGGGGCGCAGGTCCGGGTCGGTCCCTCGCAGATCGGACTCGCCGCGGGCCACCCGGGCGAGAACGGCTTCCATCGGCCCTCGACCGAACGGCGGCTGCCCGGTCGCAGCGAAGGCGAGAGTGGCTGCCCAGCCCCACCAGTCGGTCGCCTCGGAGACCTCGGCACCCTCCACGATCTCCGGTGCGAGGTACCCGGGCGTCCCCATGACCAGACCCGTCATTGTGAGGCGGATGTCGTCGACGGCATGGGCGATACCGAAGTCGATGAGCATCGGCTCGCCGTCGACGACGAGGACGTTGCCGGGCTTGAGGTCGCGGTGCACGACCCCCGCCTCGTGGATCGCGTCGAGCGCGCTTGCCAGGCCCTCGGCCAGGCGGGTGAGGTCGGCACCGTCGAGTGGTCCTCGCTCAGCGACGTAGTCGTCGAGCGGTGGGCCGGGGACGTACTTCGTGACGAGGTAGGGCCGGGGCCCGTCGAGATCGGCGTCGAGGACCGGGGCCACGTTGGGGTGGCGGATCAGCTCGAGGGTCTCCACCTCGCGCGCCAGCCGAGCGCGCGCGTCGGGGTCGTGGGCGACGTGCGGCCGCAGCACCTTGATCGCGACGGCCCGGCCCTGCCGGTCGAGGGCGAGGTGGACCACCCCCATCCCGCCCTCGCCGAGCTGCTGGACGAGGCGGTAGGGACCGAGCCTCGAGTGCTCGGCCAGCGGCGGCTCATCACCGCCGATCACCTCGGTCTCCATGCCTCCACGGTACGGCCCGGGCCCGCCTCCCACCGAACTTTGCGCGCGAGGTCGTCGTGCCGCGGCTACTGGTTGATGTAGGAGGCGAGGTGGTCGCGCTCACTGCGCAGGTCGTTGATCCGCTGCTTGACGACGTCGCCGATCGAGATGATGGCCCTGAGCCGACCCTCCTCGACGATCGGGACGTGCCGGATACGACGATCCGTCATCGCGGCCTCGACATCGTCGAGACGCTCATGCAGGGTGCAGGTGTAGACCTCATGGGTCATGATGGTCGCGACGGGAGCCAACAGGATCTCCGCACCACCTGCGTGCAGATGGCGCACGACGTCACGCTCGGAGACGATGCCGTCCACGGTGCCCTCGCTGTCGGAGACGACGACGGCTCCGATCCGGTGGTCGTCCAGGAGTGCGAGCAGCTCAAGCACCGTCTTGTCAGAGCGGATGGTGACGACATTGTCACCCTTGGAACGAACGATGTCGACGATCTTCATAACTGCTCCTGGCGGCGGCGAGAGGTCCCCACGGGATGTTCCTACGACCCTAGTCGGCCCTTGCCCCCCACGCCAGGGATACCGCGGCGGCTCCTCCCTGAGTGCCGCGTCACACCTGAGGTCGGCGCGGCGCGGTCGAGGCACGGACGACGAGCTCGGGAGGGAACAGGTGCTCGCCGCGCCGGGTGGTGGAGCCGTCGATCTCCTCGAGCAACGCCCGGACCGCAGCCTCCCCCATGGCGGTCACGTCCTGGCGGACCGTCGTGAGCGGAGGGTCGGTGAACTCCAAAAGGAGCGAGTCGTCGAAGCCGACGACGCTGAGGTCGCGCGGCACGCCCAGTCCGGCGGCGCGAGCCGCCCGGATGGCCCCGAGCGCCATCAGGTCGGAGCCGCAGACGATGGCGGTGACGCCGCACTCCAGGAGCCACGCGGCGGCCTCGACCGTGAACAGGGTGTTCGCAACGAGGTCGTCCGTGTCGCGGTGACCGATGACGTCCCGCATGGCCTGATGGAACGCCATCGTCTTGCGCACCACCGGAACGTAGCGCTCCGGGCCGACGGCGAGACCGATCTCGCTGTGCCCGAGCTCGGCCAGATGGCGCACGGCAAGGTGCACGGAGACCACGTCGTCATGGGAGACGAAGGGCACGTCGAGGCCCTCGACGAACCCGTTGACCAGCACGATCGGCAGCCCTTCCTGCCGGAGGGTCCGGTATCGCTCCGGGTCTGTCGCGGTGTCGGCATGCTGGCCCGAGACGTAGATGATGCCGGCGACTCCGTTGTCCTGCAGCTTTCGGACGTAGGCGTCCTCGTGGACGCCGCCGCCGGTCGTCTGGGTGCAGAGCATCGGGGTGTAGCCGCTTCGATCCAGCAGGGTCTCGATGACCTGAGCGAGGGCCGGGAAGATCGGGTTGGTCAGCTCGGGGAGGATGAGGCCGACGACGACGGTCTCCTTGAGCCGCAGCCGGGTCGGCCGCTCGTAGCCCATGGCGTCAACGGTCGCCAGGACGACCGCGCGGGTCTTCTCCGCGACGCCGGGCTTGTTGTTGAGGACCCGGCTGACGGTCGCCTCGGACACGTGGGCGCGGTGGGCGATATCGGTGAGGGTCGCACGGTCTGCCATGAGTCACACCCAATCGGGTCCGTCATCGAGGGGCGTCGGCCAGGTCCAGATCCCCACGAGGGGGCCGTTCGCACGCAGCGTCAGCCGATCGCCACTCAGCACCGGTGGTGATCCGTATGCGGTGCGCGCCTCCTCGATACCGGGAACCACGGACCGGGCAACATCGATGGGGTCGTGCTCGCCGCGAGCGATGTGGACGAGCGCGGTCTGCTCCGGGACCGACGAGCGTGCGGATCCGGGTCGTGTCGTGCGACCCGAGCAGGTTCCACGAGCCTCGCAGCTGCGCCCAACCCACCCGGGAGGTGAAGTCGAGCATCGTCTCGACCATCGTCTGCGCCGGCAGGTGGGGGACGACGACCGGGGCGCCCAGGAATCCCGCCTCCCGATCGTGGTTGCGCAGCCAGGTCCACACGGGCTTGGTGAACCCGCTGTAGTTCATGACCCCGTGCCAGTTGTCCCCCGGAAGGTCGACGGTGTAGTCATGGACGTGCTCGGCGACGAGGAAGGAGTCGGGGGGCTCGGCGGTCACCGCCCCGCGCATCCGACGCGCCACGGCGTGGTTGCGGTCCTGGGCGCCATGGCGGCCGGTCATGTTGGCGACGTCGATCCGCCATCCCGACAGGCCGGCTCGGAGCCAGCGACGAACCGGCCCCTCGGGGTCGTCCAGCACGCTCTCCGCCAGCCCGGCACTGTCCCAGTTGAGCTCGGGCAGACTCGGGACGTCCAGCCACGAGATGTAGCCGCGGTCCTCGGCGACGAAGTAGAAGCTGGAGGCGTCGTAGCGGTGGTTGGACCGGCTCGGGAAGAACGGGGTGAGATAGAGGACCGTGACCCCGAGCGATGCGATGTGGTCGAGGTGCTCCACGATGCCGTCCAGGTCGCCGCCGTAGAGCTGGGTGCCGATCACCCCGCGCCGGGTGGACACCGGATCCGTCCATCGAGCAGGCACGGCCCAGTCCGGCGCTTCCTCGTGCACCGGCCCGCGGCCTGCGCTCCGCGCGAACCGGTCGAGAAAGATCTGGTGCACTACGCCGTCCGTGACCCACCCTGGTGCGTCGCCGAAGGTCGTGAGGCGAAAGTCCGATGCGTCCGGGACGTCCCGGCCGAACGGACCTGCGCCGGTGAGCCACGCATACTCCTGTGGCCCGCCCTGCAGGACGAACCGGTAGTTGGTGACGGGGTTATGGACGATCATGTCGGCTCGCCACCAGGTGTCCGTCCCGGTCTCGCGCTCGACCCGCGCCGGCGTGAAGTACTGCGCGCCGTCGGGCACGGTGCGGACGTGGACCCGGCTGAACCCGCTCGCCCCGGGCACCCGGACTCGTACGGTCACACTGTCGCCCAGGTCCGGTCGGCGGGTGCTCACATACAGAGGTGAGCCGTCGTGGTGGGGGGTGACCCAGGCGTTGGGTCGGACGCTCACTGCACAGATCCGGAGGTCAACCCGCTCACGAGCTGACGCTGCGCCACCAGGTAGAGGAGCACGACGAGGACCGACACGAGGAGGGCGCCTGCGGCGTACTGCCCGAACAGGCGGTTGCGCTCGTTCCCGATGGACATTGAAAAAGAACACACATGCGAGGTTTGACCACGGCGTCCCGGCCTTCCCAAGACCCGGCGCACACGGCATACTGGTGAAACCGCTTACACCGATGTGGGCGGTGCAATCCCTTGCAACGGATCGTCCGGCACGTACCTGCCGGCAATGGAAAGGCAATGACGCCATGGCAACAGTCAAGTTCGACCAAGCGACCCGGATCTTCCCGGGCGCGGACGAGCCCGCCGTCGACAAGCTCGACATCGACGTCGCGGACGGAGAGTTCCTCGTTCTCGTCGGCCCCTCCGGGTGCGGCAAGTCCACCTCCCTGCGGATGCTCGCGGGTCTCGAAGAGGTCAACGAGGGCAAGATCTGGATCGGTGACCGCGACGTCACCAACCTCTCCCCCAAGGACCGCGACGTGGCCATGGTGTTCCAGAACTACGCGCTCTACCCGCACATGACGGTCGCCGACAACATGGGCTTCGCGCTCAAGATCGCCGGGACACCCAAGGGCGACATCCGCAAGCGCGTCGTGGAGGCCGCCAAGATCCTTGACCTGGAGCCCTACCTGGAGCGCAAGCCGAAGGCCCTCTCCGGTGGCCAGCGCCAGCGTGTCGCGATGGGCCGTGCCATCGTCCGCTCACCGCAGGTGTTCCTCATGGACGAGCCGCTGTCGAACCTCGACGCCAAGCTCCGCGTCCAGACCCGCACCCAGATCGCCTCGCTCCAGCGCCGCCTCGGCGTCACGACCGTCTACGTCACCCACGACCAGATCGAGGCCATGACGATGGGCGACCGGATCGCGTTGCTCAAGGACGGGCTGCTTCAGCAGGTCGCCAGCCCGCGGGAAATGTACGACGAGCCCGCCAACGTCTTCGTCGCCGGCTTCATCGGCTCCCCCGCGATGAACCTCATCGCGTTCCCCGTCTCCGCCGACGGCATCATGTTCGGCACCCACCAGCTGCCGATCGACCGTGACCGGCTCGGCAAGGTCGGCAGTCACGCCATCGTCGGGATCCGGCCTGAGGACGTCGAGGTGCGCACCGACGACGACGGCCTCGAGATCGAGGTCGACGTCGTGGAGGAGCTCGGAGCCGACGCCTACGTCTACGGCACCCCCACCGGCGCGGACGTCCACCTCGAGGGCAGCGAGGAGGGCGGCGAACGTCCGTTCATCGCCCGCGTCGACGGCCGCAACGTGCCACGCAAGGGTGACCGCATCTACGTCTACCCCAACTCGGAGCACCTCCACGTGTTCAACCAGGAGACCGGCGAGCGCATCACCTGAGACTCGCGTCCATCGGACCGGTGGTGGGTCGGCACGTCCGCGTGCCGACCCACCATCGACGTCGTGTGAGAGGAGGTCCGTGTGGCCCTGGAGATCACCGCTGCCCGACTGGATGCCGCCCTGCTCGACCTGCCCTGGGACACCCCCCTCGAGGAATGGCCCGAGGAGCTCCTCGCTGCCTTCCCGCGGGGCATCTCGCGCCACGTCGTGCGGTTCGTCAAGCTCTCGGGGCGGGTCGTCGCGATCAAGGAGATCAAGACCGACATCGCCCGCCGCGAGTACGACATGCTGCGCAACCTACGACGCCTCGATCTGCCCGGGGTGGAGCCCTTCGCCGTCATCAGCGGGCGAGCGGCGCGTGACGGAGAGCCGCTCGATGGCGCTCTCGTCACCAGGCACCTGCAGTACTCCCTGCCCTACCGAGCCCTCTACAGCCAGGCACTGCGCAAGGGCACCGCGAGCCGGCTCATCGACGCCCTTGCCGTGCTGCTCGTGCGGCTGCATCTCGCCGGGTTCTGGTGGGGGGACGTCTCCCTGTCCAACACCCTCTTCCGCAGGGACGCCGGAGCCTTCTCCGCCTACCTCGTCGACGCGGAGACCGGCGAGCTGCACGCCCAGCTCTCCGACGGGCAGCGCGAGCACGACCTCGACATCGCGCGCGTCAACATCGCTGGTGAGCTCATGGACCTCGAGGCGGGCGGGCTCCTCCAGGAGGACCGCGACCCGGTCGAGGTGAGCGAGCGGATCATGACGCGCTACCGAGAGCTGTGGGCCGAGCTCACGGTCTCGGAGACCGTCGACACCGGGGAGCGCTGGCGCGTCGACGAGCGCATCCGCCGGCTCAACGCTCTCGGCTTCGACGTCGGTGAGCTCGCGATGACGACCGACATCGACGGGACCTCCATCCAGATCCAGCCCAAGGTGGTCGACGCAGGTCACCACTCGCGGCGGCTGCTGCGGCTCACCGGCGTCGACGTGCGCGAGAACCAGGCCCGGCGACTGCTCAACGACCTCGACTCCTACCGCGCTTCCTCCGGCCGGCAGGGTGAGGACGAGGAGAGCGTGGCGTTCGACTGGCTACGCGAGATCTACCAGCCTCTCGTGCGCTCGGTGCCGGTCGAGCTCGCCCGCAAGCTCGAACCGGCCGAGTTCTTCCATGAGCTGCTCGAGCACCGGTGGTACCTCTCGGAGAAGCGAAAGAGCGATGTCGCCTTGAGCGAGGCCAAGGAGGACTACCTCGCCACCGTCCTGCCGACGAAGCCGGACGAGAAGGACGTCGTCGGGGTCGACACCGTGGAGATGCCGGTCGTCGCCTGGGACGACTGAGCGCCGACGGCTGATGGTCTACGGCTGATGGGCTACGGCGCGAGCCACTCCAGGCCCGGGATGTTGCGGGCGACGCCGTACACGATCACTCCCACGCCGATGGCGATGGGCACCCAGGCCGGCGGGTCCCAGGTGAGGCGCTCGCCCCTCGAGCGAAGCACCACCCAGCGCACGAAGACCAGCAAGAGGATGAGCATGAGGGGAGGCATGAGGGGGTTGCGGGCGATGGCGGACAGCAGGTCGCCGTTGGCGAGGCTGTGGAGCGATCGCAGTGACCCGCACCCCGGGCAGTACAGCCCGGTCACCGCGTACAGCGGGCAGACGGGGTAGTTGCCGGACGCATACGGGCTCACCGACCCGATGTAGGCGAACGCTGCGGCGGTTCCGGCAAGCACGAACCCCGGAGTGCGCAGCCGAGCGATCCGGTCCGCGAGCTGCGGACCGGATCGCTGGGCCGTGTGCGTACTCATCGGATGCGTCGGCTCACATCGAGGAGTCGAAGCCACTGGTGAGCATGCCGAGGCCACCGAAGAAGACGATGAAGATCAACGAGATGGCCAGCAGGGCGGTGCCGATGATGCCGAGGATGCGCCCGATCTGGACGATCTGGCGGTTGGCGTAACGACCGGGCTGGGCGTCGATCTCCTTGAGCGCGGTGTTGCCCATGAGCCAGGCGGCGATGCCGAGCGGGCTGCAGCAGACGAGCGAGAGGATGCCGAGGATGAGGATCGTCATCCCCTTGGGGTGGTCGACGGCCCCCGGACCTCCCATCGGCGGCGGAGGAGGCGGTGGCGTGGAGCCGTAGTCGGACATGAGGTCCTTCCTGTCGTGTCGTATTGCGGTCGGTTCAGGACCCCGACTCGACCGCACGGAGCGTCATGCGTGAGCGATCCTAGCCGCGCAGCGCTCGTTGGCGCGCGATCTCATACAAAGTCACCCCAACGGACAACCCTGCGTTGAGCGACTCGACAGCGGACGACATGGGGATGGAGACGATCTGGTCGCAGGTCTCCCGGACGAGACGCGACAGTCCCTTTCCCTCGGAGCCCACGACGACGACGAGCGGCTCGGTCGACAGCTCGAGGCCGGGCAGCTCGACGTCGCCGTCCATGTCGAGGCCGATGACGAAGAAACCGGCCTTGCGGTAGTCCTTGAGCGTCGTCGTGAGGTTGGTCGCCTGCGCCACCGGAATGCGGGCGGCGGCCCCCGCGCTCGTCTTCCACGCCGAGGCGGTCATCCCGACCGACCTGCGCGCAGGGACGACGACACCGTGTCCGCCGAAGGCGGCGACCGAGCGGACGATGGCGCCGAGGTTGCGCGGGTCGGTGATGCCGTCGAGCGCGACGACGAGCGGGATGCCCGGCATCTCGGGGTCGACGAAATCGCTCGGGTGGGCATAGGCGTACGGCGGCACCTGAGCGGCGAGGCCCTGGTGGACCGCACCATCTGTGAGCCGGTCGAGCTCGCCCCGCGGCATCTCGAGGATGGGGATCGCCCGCTGGGCAGCGATCTTGAGGCTCTCCTTGACCCGGTCGTCGCTCTCGAAGCGTCCGGCGACGTAGAGGGTCGTCACTGGCGCGTCGGCCCGCAGGACCTCGAGGACGGAGTTACGGCCCGCGACGATCTCGCTGCTCGCCCGGTCGCGGCGCGGTGACCGGCCTTGACGGGCGCCGCCGTCCCGGCCGCCCGTCGCCGGCGGCTTCTGGTACGCCTTGTGGTTGGGACGCTCATGCGCCTTGGGCGTGGGGCCCTTGCCCTCGAGACTCTTGCGCCGCTGCCCCCCGGTGCCGACCTGCGGGCCCTTCTTCGAGCCGTCCCTGCGGACGGCTCCTCGTCGTGAGGAGTTGCCGGCCATGTCAGGATCCTTCGTTCGTGGTGCGGTTGAGCGACCATCGTGGGCCGTTGGGTGTGTCCTCGATCGCGATCCCGGCGGCGGCGAGCTCGTCGCGGATGGCGTCGGCGGCAGCGAAGTCCTTCGCCGCCCGGGCCCGGGCGCGCGCCGCGAGGCGGCCCTGAATGAGCGCATCCAGAGCGTCCGTCGGGGCCGAATGAGAGGCTCCCCTCCCCTGCCAGGTCGGGTCGAGCGGGTTGACCCCGAGGACGTCCGTCATCGCGACGACGAGGTATGCCGCCTCGCGGGCCGCCTCCGCGTCGCCTCGGTCCAGGGCGCTGTTGCCCGCGCCCACCGTCTCGTGGACGACGGCGAGTGCAGCAGGTACGGCGATGTCGTCGTCCATCGCGGCGGCGAACGCCTCCGGGACGGACTCCTCGCCGCTCGGGGTCAGCGCGGTGACGTCCGGGAGGGCCCGCGCGAGGAACCCCTCGATCCTCCGGACGGCCGCGTCGGCCTCCTCGAGGGCGCCGTCGTGGTACTCGATCATCGAGCGGTAGTGCGCAGCGGTGAGGTAGTAGCGCAGCACGATCGGCCGCACCGTCTTGGTGAGCTCGGTGACGGCGAGCGCGTTGCCGAGCGACTTGCCCATCTTCGCGCCCTTGACCGTGACCCAGGCGTTATGGAGCCAGTAGCGGGCGAACCCGAGCCCGGCCGCCTGGGACTGGGCCTGCTCGTTCTCGTGGTGGGGGAAGCGGAGGTCGACGCCGCCACCGTGGATGTCGAAGGTGTCGCCGAGGTACTTGCGAGCCATCGCGGAGCACTCGAGATGCCAGCCCGGCCGCCCTGTGCCGAAGGGTGTCGGCCAGGACGCGGTCTCCGGCTCGCCGGGCTTGTGGCCCTTCCACAGGGCGAAGTCGCGCGGGTCGCGCTTGCCACGGGGGTCGGCGTCCTCGGCGTCGGCCATGTCGTCGAGCCGCTGCCGGGTGAGGGAGCCATAGGCCGACCAGGAGCGCACGTCGAAGTAGACGTCACCGCTGCCATCCTGAGCCGCATAGGCATGGCCCTTCTCGATGATCGCCTGCATGAGCTCGATCATCTCGGGCACATGCCCGGTCGCCCGCGGCTCGTAGGTCGGCGGCAGGACGCCGAGGAGCCGGAGCGCCTCCGCCGTGCCGACCTCGTTGCGGTAGCTGAGCGCGTACCACGCCTCACCGCTCTCGGCCGCCCGGGCGAGGATCTTGTCGTCGATGTCGGTGACGTTGCGGATCAGGTCCACCTGGTAGCCGTGTCCCCGCTCGAGCCAGCGACGCAGCACGTCGAAGGCGACGGCGAAGCGGACGTGGCCGATGTGCGGAGCGCCCTGCGTGGTGAGTCCGCAGATGTACAGCCCCACCCGGCCGGGAACCAGCGGGGTGAACTCGCGAAGCGAGCGAGTGGCGGTGTCATACAGGTGGAGACTCACCCCGCCAGCCTACCGGCGGTCACCCGGCCATCCCTGTGGCCGCCGGGCTACCAGACCCGTCGCCCGGGCTGGGGGGAGTCGTCGACGGAGATGCGCGCGAGGTAGTCGAAGTCGGATCGGCCGATGACGCGGTGCACCTCATCGAGGTGGCCGTCGATGACGTCGACGGTCTCCTTGAGTGGCGCGTCCGCGCGCATGGTGACGTCGAGGACGATCCCGACACGCTCATCCCGATCCTGTTTGGACGTGGAGACCTTCGCGATGAACGGGTGTCGCTCGAGGGACTCTTCCGCGGTCTGCAGCACGGGGCCGAGGGCGGCGGTGAACCGGCCTCCATGCCCCGAGCCCGGAAGTCGGACTTCGGTGGCGATGGACTGCGGAGCCTGAGCGAGAAGCCACCGGGCGCCGAGGAGCACGAGGACGACGCCCAGCGCGGCAAGCGCATACGGCCACCACACCTGCTCCGAGAGGGCGAGCACCGGATCGGTCTCGATCTCGTCACCGGGTTCGAGCCAGCGCAGCAGCCAGGCGATGATGAGCGCAGCGCCGGTGAGCAGCACCAGCCCGAGGAGGCCGACGAGGAAGCGGTCGAATCTGCGGGTTCGGGCGGTCATTCGTGAAGTCCCTTGGTGTTGACTTTGACCGAGTAGCGGTCAGAGAGCGGACCGAGCGCGTTGCGCACGGCGTCCGTCACCTCGCCCTTGGCACCGGCGGCACCGGTCGTTCTCGCTCGGACCGTGACCCGACCGGAGGACGCCTCGGCGCTGCACTCCTCGACACCGGACACGTCGCCGGCAGCACTCATCGCGAGCTTCTCGATGCCGGAGGTGCGAAGGTACAGACCCTCGTGTCCGGGAACCGGCACGAGGCGCTCCTTGGGGGCCGTGAGCGCCCAGACGAGGAACCATAGACCCAGCAGCAGCCCGAGGATCACCGCCGGCCACATCCACGCGGCGTCGCGGGTCGCTCCGTCCAGCCAGGCGAGCGCCTCGCCGGACCACGCCGATCCCTCGGCGAAGCCGAAGCCGACGGCGGCATCCCGGATGAGGACGACACCCGCGGCGATGACGAGGATCGCCAACAGCGACGAGAGTATGCGCAGTCGCCCCC